>CAXBLN010000145.1:0-10051 GCA_963976555.1 uncultured Gammaproteobacteria bacterium | reverse complement strand
AACTTCAAGCCCGCGCAGTGCCTTGTGCAACGATTCTTGAAATGTCCGCCCAATCGCCATGACCTCACCCACCGACTTCATTTGAGTGGTGAGACGGTCATTCGCTTCTGCAAATTTTTCAAAGGTAAAGCGCGGTATCTTGGTCACAACATAATCAATCGAAGGCTCAAACGAAGCCGGTGTTACACCGCCAGTAATCTCATTGCGCAATTCATCGAGTGTGAAGCCAATCGCGAGCTTCGCTGCAACTCTGGCAATCGGAAAGCCTGTCGCTTTCGAAGCGAGTGCCGAAGAACGGGAGACCCGTGGATTCATCTCGATGATAACCATCCTGCCGTTTTCTGGGCTTATGCCAAACTGTACATTCGAACCACCGGTTTCCACGCCGATCTCGCGTAGCACCGCGAGTGAGGCATTGCGAAGTATCTGATACTCTTTATCTGTCAGAGTCTGTGCCGGAGCAACGGTTATAGAATCACCAGTATGCACACCCATGGCGTCGAAATTTTCGATGGCGCAAACGATGATGCAGTTATCGTTCTTGTCGCGCACCACTTCTAGCTCGTATTCTTTCCAGCCAATCAATGATTCATCTATAAGCAATTCACTCGTTGGCGAGAGCGCCAGACCGCGCTGACAGACTTCGTCAAACTCTTCCTTATTGTAGGCGATTCCACCGCCGGTGCCGCCCATGGTGAATGACGGTCTGATGATGCAGGGGAACCCAACCTTATCTAAGGCTTCATAGGCCTGTTCCATGTTGTGCGCTATACCATGCTGAGGGGTCTCCAGGCCGATCTTCTGCATCGCCTGATCGAAGAGCTCGCGATCTTCAGCCTTGTCGATCGCTTCACAATTCGCACCGATAAGCTCGACATCGTACTTGTCCAAAATGCCGTGACGGTTTAGATCCAGCGCGCAATTAAGCGCGGTCTGACCACCCATCGTAGGCAGGATTGCATCCGGTTTTTCTTTCTGAATAATCTTCTCGACCATACGCCAATTGATAGGCTCTATATAAGTGGCATCAGCCATCGCCGGATCGGTCATGATGGTCGCTGGGTTGGAGTTTACTAATATGACTCGCAGGCCTTCTTCTTTGAGAGCCTGACAGGCCTGCGCACCTGAGTAGTCGAATTCACAAGCCTGCCCAATAACAATCGGGCCTGCTCCCAGGATTAGTACACTTTTAATATCTTTTCTTAGTGGCATTTTGTGTTGTTTTCACCTTGCTGGTTATTGCGGCTCTGTGATCGATGTTTCTGAATACTCCATTCGTGTCCTACTAACTTTCTACGCATGATTTGCCATCAGCTCGATAAAATGATCAAACAATGGAGCGACATCGTGAGGACCAGGACTCGCCTCCGGATGCCCTTGAAAACCAAATGCAGGCTTGTCAGTGCGTTCGATTCCCTGCAGAGATCCGTCGAACAAAGACTTGTGTGTCGCGACTAGATTATCGGGGAGAGTCTGCTCGTCTACAGCGAAGCCGTGGTTTTGGCTGGTAATGAGCACAGTCCCGTCTTTTAGGTCTTGCACAGGATGGTTCGCTCCGTGGTGGCCTAGCGTCATCTTTACGGTACTGGCACCACAGGCCAATGCCAGCAACTGACAGCCGAGGCAGATGCCGAACAGCGGAACATCCTGCTCCAGAAATTCGGATATAGCCGCTATTGCGTAATCGCAGGGCTCCGGATCGCCGGGACCGTTGGAGAGAAAAATCCCGTGAGGATTCATTGCAAGGACTTCAGATGCCGGAGTCTGGGCAGGCACGACGATCACCTCACAGTCTCGATCGACTAGCATGCGCAGGATATTGTTCTTAACGCCGAAATCATAGGCCACTACTTTAAAGCGATTATCGGAATCGACCTTGTATCCAGATTCGAGATCCCAGACGCCGCCCTTCCAATCATAGCTTTCTCTTACGCTAACCTCTTTGGCCAGATCCATGCCCTTTAGGCCTGGAAATTCCTTAGCCAGCTGCAGCGCCTGAGCCTCTCCCCCGGCTTCGAGGGCCGCTCCTGAGAGCAGACAGCCATTCAGCGCTCCTTTGTCACGTAGGAGGCGGGTGAGGCGGCGGGTATCGATTTCGGCGATCGCGACTACCTTTCTCTCCTTAAGAAATTCATCAAGGGATTGTTCGCTGCGCCAATTGCTAGCCAACAAGGGCAGGTCGCGAATGACCAGACCCGATGCCCACACCTGCCGAGACTCGTTGTCTTCGGTATTGGTGCCGGTGTTGCCTATGTGGGGGTAGGTGAGCGTGACAATCTGCTTAGCATAGGAGGGATCGGTGAGAATCTCCTGATAGCCTGACATAGAGGTATTGAAAACCACCTCGCCGCTGGAGCTTCCCTGCGCTCCTATCGCGATCCCATGAAATACACTACCGTCTTCTAATGCGAGTACAGCTGATCCAGCCACTTTTGCTCCTAAAATGTTCTGATCGATCTATTAATTACAGGCGAAAAAAAGCGGAATGAAGAATCTCTCCACTCCGCAGTTTTGTAAATTCGCAAAGGTTTCAGCATCCAACATACTGAGGAAGTATTTTATAGATACTAGCCCCGTCTTGTCTATAACCAACTGAGTCATTAGTCGTGAGAATCGACGAAAAAACATCTCCTTTTAAGCCATTCAGATGCACAGGGAAATCAATTCAGGAAATCTGCCCCCGCATTCGCTGACTAACAGAGAATTTGAGCTCTATAGTTCCAATACATCTCGCATAGAATAGAGGCCACATTCTTTTCCTGCTATCCACTGGGCCGCTCGAACTGCCCCGCTAGCGAAGGTCATTCTGCTGCTAGCTTTGTGTGTTATCTCAACGCGCTCGCCTAGCCCTGCAAAAGTCACCGTATGATCACCTACGATGTCACCCGCTCTAATAGTGGAAAACCCGATAGTGCTTCGATCCCGCTCCTCACTGACCCCCTCTCTGCCATAGACAGCACATTTATCTAGGTCTCTGCCCAGAGTGTCGGCGATGACTGCACCCATCTTTAAAGCTGTTCCAGAAGGCGCATCCTTTTTGTATCGGTGGTGAGCTTCGGTAATTTCGATATCGACCTCATCTCCCAGCACCCGTGCAGCCTCTTCCAGCAATTTGAGACAGAGGTTTACCCCGACGCTCATATTTGGCGCAAAGACTATCGGAATATCCGCCGCCGCCGCCTCGATGGCTTGCTGCTGATCGACGGAAAGGCCTGTCGTGCCGATCACCATGGCTTTCTTGTTCCCGCGGCAGAACGCAAGATGGTTCATGGTCGCCTCTGGAGAAGTGAAATCGATTAGCACGTCAAAATCTGGCTGCTGCTGCTCGAGAATGGAAACGGTCTGCACACCAATCGATGCGCCAACAGCCAGAAGCCCAATGTCTACTCCTAGCGCTGGATCATCCGCGAGTACGGTGGCTACCGAGACTTGCATCGTACTGCTGTTCTGCTGCACTGCCTCAACGAGAGTTCGGCCCATGCGGCCTGCAGCACCAACGATAGCGACTTTTAACATAGCTCAATCCAGAAATTTTGAAGGAATGCAGTATACAGCGGCTCCTGTCCAAGCAAAACCTCGACTGGCTGAGGATCAAGGCGATTTCGCAAGGTCGAGCCGCTCTACTGGACTGGCAAAAGGCTTGAGGATAGCCAGCAATTTAGGCACACTCAACCCGCGAATGATTGCGCTTCGAAGAAATAAGTCGATTTTGTGAAATCTCTGCATCCATGGGCTCGCTTCGAATTCGGACAGCGAGCAATCTGGCCAGCTTGGCCTACATTAAAAATATTTCAAATCTGCGAAAAATAATGAGTGAACCGCCGGTCTTAGAAGGAAGCACTAAGAAGCAACGCTACGAGTCCCTTGTAGCGGCGCTATATCAGGATGTGTTTCGTTATGCCTTCTGGATCTGCAAGAGCAAGCCGATGGCAGAGGATCTCGTACAGGAAACTTTTCTGCGCGCATGGCGGTCTCTTGAAAGCCTACAGAATGACAAAGCAGCCAAGGCCTGGCTGTTTACCATACTGAGAAGAGAGAATGCGAGACAGTATGAGCGCTATCGCCCGGAACTGGTCGATATCGACGGTCAGAGCATCGCTGAACGCGATGACAATGAACCTGACAGCAAGATGGACAGAGAGCTGCTGCACAATGCGATAAACAGGCTGGAGAGCGAGTATCGTGAACCACTGCTGCTGCAGGTTGTTGGCGGCTTTAGTGGCAAAGAGATAGCCGAGATACTGGAGCTTAACAACAACACAGTAATGACCCGATTGTTTCGGGCGCGTAGCAAGCTCAAACTGGAGTTTGGGCTAGAAACGGAAACTGATGAGTAGAGCCAGACTTAGGCAACATAGAAGCAAGAACAAGCAACCCAATACCAGAAGATTGATGCCTACGAGGCTATGAAAAATGGATGAATTAGAATTTCGCAAGCGAGTATATGCGAATCCGCGGAATCTCGAGATCGAGGTTGTCGATGCAGCTCGCGCTAATCCTGAATATCAAAAAATCCTTGATGACACGCTTGGGTTTGAAGACTCTCTCGGCTCACTGCTCGAGAGCCCGGAGATGCCCGAAGGCATATTGGAGCGAATACTCTCAATTCCTGCAGGGGAAAAGATTCACGAAGCCGCCGCCAGCTCCAATGTAAGCCCCATCAGGGCCAAAAAGGAGAGCTTCTTCCAATACTATGCCATAGCTGCCAGCCTGATTCTGGCCGTCGGGATTGTTTTTTCGCTGAGCTCCAACCCAGGCCCCTCCTCTGCCGACATCGTGTTTGGAGACGAATTGCTCGCGCACCTTCATCACGATATCGAAGAGATAGACCACATTACCGGAGGTGAAACATATGCGGTGCTGGACCTGGCAGAAGTTAATTCCTCTATGGCGAATGCCGGAACCCGTTTGGTCAGCTACGAAGAGTCTCAAAATTTCGAAGTGAGGTCTGCCAAACCCTGCGAGATTCTTCCAGCCTATGAAAGTGCTCACTTAGTGCTACAGGGCAGTCAGGGCGCCATTAGCGTAATCGTAATCAACAACAGCCCGGTGGACGTCGAGTTCAGTATTCGAGACGACCGCTTCGAAGGCATCGTCCTGCCTATGGAACAGGGAAATATGATTCTGGTAGGCGAGAAGAATGAAGACCTGAGTCAATACGCATCTCTATTCTCGGAAAACGTTGAGTGGGCAATCTAGAGAGCCTCTTAGAACTGCTCAGCATCCATCGCCATCAGCGATTCTGCTCCGCTCGCTATTTCGGCTAGCAAGGATTCTGCTCTAGGCAGCAATCTGACCATAAAGAACTGCCCCGTCTTCACAAGAGCGCTAGCATAGCTAATATCTGCATCTTCATGGGCAAATGCCGCAGCTAGTATCTTCTGCCACATAAAACAATAGAGCGTTAAGCCCATCAATTCCATGTAGCTATATGACGCCGCACCCACCTCATTGGGGTCGTCGTTACTGCTGGCCAGTACTATCGACGTGGCTTCCATCAAGCACCCCCGGCATTTCTCAAATGCCACCAAGGAGGGCTGCATCGACTCAACCCCCTGCTGACTGGCAATAAAAGTATCAATCTCTCCGGAGAGTACATCGAGAAGCGCGCCCTTACTACGCACCGTCTTACGCCCCATCAGGTCCAGCGCCTGAACACCGTTCGCTCCCTCGTATATCTGGGCGATTCGCGCGTCACGCACGTTCTGCTCCAGACCCCATTCCGCCACATAGCCATGCCCGCCCAATACTTGTTGGCCCAGCACACAGGCCTCGAATCCCCTGTCCGAGCAGTAGGCCTTCTGTACGGGTATGAGCAGCGCGACCAGTTTCTCCGCTTTCTCACGACTGGCCGCATCCGGATGAAACCGAGAGATATCGAGCTGACTTGCCGCATACAGAGATAGGGCACGGCCGGCCAATATATTCGCCCGCATGGTTAGTAACATTCTACGCACATCCGGGTGGACCAGAATGGGGTCCGCATTCTGCTCTGGTTGCAAGGGACCCGCTGCAGCCCTACCCTGGACTCGCTCCTTCGCGTACTCAGCTGCGACTTGGTAAGAACTATCAGCCAGGCCGTTTCCCTGCAGACCCATCGACAGGCGCTCATAGTTCATCATGGTAAACATATGAGAAAGGCCATTATTCTCTTCGCCGACCAGATAGCCCACAGCTGAATCGAAATTCATTACGCAGGTCGCCGATGCCTTGATACCCATCTTATGTTCTATCGAACCGCAACTTACCGCATTGCGCTGGCCGAGCTGTTCGCCAGAATCACTGACAAGGAACTTGGGCACCAGGAACAGCGATATCCCGCGCGGTCCCGCTGGAGCATTTGGTAATTTGGCCAATACCAGGTGGATAATATTTTCTGTGAGATCGTGCTCTCCCGCCGTAATAAAGATTTTGGTGCCACTAAGACGAAAACTACCGTCATCTTGCGGTTCGGCTTTGGTCTTAATCATGCCGAGATCGGTACCCGCGTGAGGCTCGGTTAGACACATTGTTCCCGACCATTGGCCGGAATACATCTTTGGCAGATAGCGCTGTTTGAGCTCATCGCTGCCATGCTGACTCAGCGTCAGTGTCGCGCCGGTATTAAGAATCGTATACAGCGCGAAGGAAGAATTAGCAGCGAATGACATCTCTTCAATCACCGCGGACAACAGCTTAGGCATTCCCTGACCGCCGTAGTTTACATCTCCTGTCAGGCTCGACCAGCCGCCCTCCGCAAAGGCTTTGTATGCTTCCTTGAAACCAACGGGAGTAACTACCTCACCATCGACGAAGCGACAACCTTCAGCGTCGCCACTCTGATTGATGGGCGAGAGCAAGCCCTCGGCAATCTTAGCTGCCTCTTCGACGATAGCAGTAATTAAATCATCTGTTACTTCTGCCGTAGCCGGCATGCTGGCGAGCAGCTGCTCAACATCGAATACATTCTGCATTAAAAAACGAATATCTTTTAACGGAGCTTTATACGCTGCCATTTCTTTGTTCCCCAACAAATTGCGAATTCAGTTGTGATTATAGGTGATGCCGACCACAACAGGTACCGCGCAATCAGTTTAGAAAGAGGCTAATTCGAGAACGCCATCTATACTTAAAATGGATATTCGTCATCCACGACCCTCGAATCGCAGCTATTCGGAATTTCACATGTTCAATAAGCTTTTACTGACGCTTCGCAGCTCTCTACCTGCCGCCTGCATCGTTTGCGGTCAGGCCGCACTTAAGGACTATGGCATTTGTACGGAATGCGAGAGGAACATGCCCAGACTCGGTGACTGCTGTCGCTGCTGCGGCGTCGAGCTGCGTGGCGCCCCGCGCCTAGACTCCTGCTGCAAGCTCTGTCTGCGCTCACCTCCGAGTTTTGATATCTGCAAGGCCGCATTCCCTTATGTAACACCTGTCGACCGCCTGGTAGCACACTTCAAATTCTCCGGCAGATTTGACGTTGGTTATTCATTAAGTAGAACTCTAGCTACCACCTTCAACGCGCACTACTGCGAAAACGACAAGCCCGAACTGCTGTTGCCAGTTCCCTTACATTCGAGTCGACTAAGATTCCGTGGATTCAATCAGGCTACTGAAATCTGCAAGGTGCTATCGAAATACTGCCAAGTAGCAACTGCAAACTCCGTACTATGCAAAACTCGAACTACCGAAGCGCAGACAGCAATGACATCAGCGACAGCCAGAAAGAGCAATCTCAGAGGAGCCTTTGCTCTGCGCGACCTGAACAAGCTTAAAAGTGTGACGCACATCGCACTCGTGGATGATGTGGTGACAACCATGGCGACGGTGGAAATCCTCGCCAAACTGTTGCGAAGCCATCGGAAATACAGGATAGACGTATGGTGCCTGGCACGAGCGAACCTCTGAGTGGCCAGAAAGCGGCCGAGCCCTGATTTTACAGTGCGAAAGCGGCCATCTGCATCAATTGTGAACGAGAACACATTAGCGCCGGCGTCGAAGTTTATAATAAGCAATGTAAGGAATGCGTTCTCCGGCCGCTAATTTAGGAGCTAAATATTCCGAGTTTACTTTGATTACTATGAGCAGACTTTAACCTCGATTATTCGAGGTTTTTTTTGTCAAAAATTTCGCTGCAAACTAAATCTTTGCTAAGGAAGGTAGGCTTGAATTGAATAGGCTGAGATCGAAGGGATTTAGAGAATTAGAGATTTAGAATTGATACTTGATTGAGCCGTAAGCAACGCGACCATTCTGATCAAGTATGCGAGTAGACGAATTCAGTATCTGAGCGGTCTTATCGTCGAAGATATTGCGGATACCAAATGAAATGATGGCGCGGTCGTTAGACCCTGTCTTCACGCTATAGCCATATTCCAGATCGAAGGTAGTGATGTTATCAACTAGCTCGTTTATTTCTTCCATGTTCAATTCACTAATGTCTTTAAATGAATCGAAGTAGTTGGTAATGGCACTAGCGGTGTGATTGCCGAACTGCCAGGACAGCATAAGACTGCTCTGCAACTCTGGACTGATAAGTCTCTCGTCCATGTCAGCAATATCTGTTGTGGCGAAGTCCAGCAACGCTCCGTTGTTCTCGAATTCCTGAACGTAGGTCGTGGTGGAGCTGAGAGTAAACTGACCGAAGCGATTCGTATCCCAGACGTATGACGCACCAAGGTCGAAGCCGTTAGATTCGACGTTAGTCCCAATCAGGGGACTGTCTAGATTAAACTCGTTAATCGCAGAGTCTTCGATATAAAGATTCGTCAGATCACCCTGCCAGCCAATGTTTTGAGCCGCTGCTGGCGCTTCGTCTATTTGCATGCTCCATGCATCGGCCGAGACACTAAGACCGGAAATTGGTTCTAACTGCATACCGAGGTTGAAATTCAAGGCATCGTCTACGACGGCACCCTGGAAATCTTTCTGCTCGACGCTTCTTACTATACTCAGTAGCGGAGCCTGCTCGTTTAAAATAGAGCTTGGCGCAATGCGAAAGATGGCGCTAGCCGACTGATTTTTCCCAGACTCATCGATGAAGGAATACTCATCCTGAGCCACAGCAGGAGAGCCCAGAAGGGCAATTCCGACTAGCAATGAAAAAATCATCGCGGGCGCATGTAGTGGATGTGTGATTCTCATTCTTCTCAATCTATTCCAACGACACCAGTTCAGCGTGGTGAGGACATTCTAAGTCTAGAAAATAATTCCTCAACGAACTCTGGAATATTAGCACCATAATCGGGCGATTAGAATTGATTTGTGGTCAAAATAGACCCGATCATTCCCTACTCGCGGCTCAGCCAGAAAAGCACCTGAGACGAGAACAAATGAATTTAAACCATTTAATATCAATGGCTTACAAATAACTAGGCGAGGCGCTGAACCTGCTCTCGCTCGGGCAGTCGTGCCAGCAACTGCGCTATGCTGGCCGTTTGACCAGGAAGTACCAATCCGGGGTAGATTTCTGCCAGGGGCAAGAGCACGAATTTTCGCTCAGTAGCGCGGGGATGGGGCAATATAAGGTTTTCGCTCGCAAGAAGCTGATTTCCATAGGAAATTATATCAATGTCCAGGGTTCGAGACTGATTTCGTTCGGTACCTCGCTGGCGACCGAATTCCGTCTCTATCCTCTGCGTAGCCGCCAAAAACTCAATCGCTGAGGTGCCAGGTGAAAGTTGCAACGCCATAACGGCATTGATGAAGTCGGAGCTTCCGACCGGACAATCCAGGGGCTCACTGCTATACAGGGATGACTCGATAGATTCGATACTGATCTGGCGCAGACGTTCCATCGCAGATGCGATCAAGTCCGCCGGTGACCTCCCCGACGAGGAAAGGTTTGAGCCCAGGCTTACTACCGCAACTAAGGAAGCGCTATCGGTGGTATTGCTCGGAGAATTCATGAACCGCCTCTACGAAATGGGAGACATTATCTGGGTTCACCTCGGGAGTGATGCCATGGCCGAGATTAAACACATGTCCCTCACCAGGTCCGAAGCTCTTTAATATAGTCGCCACTTCATCACGAATGACCTGGGGTGAGGCGTAGAGAATTGTAGGGTCC
>CAXBLN010000144.1:0-10146 GCA_963976555.1 uncultured Gammaproteobacteria bacterium | reverse complement strand
GCTTTAAGAAAAAGCTGGAGCGATGAATTGATTCAGCGCTACGGCGAGCAAGATTTCGGAAGCCCGCAACGTCAGCTATTGTCTGCGGAGAGTTGGATACAAGATAGACCGGGGAATGCAAAGCTATTATTAGCGCTAGGTCGCATAGCGATGCGCAACGAGCTCTGGGGAAAAGCCAGAGAATACTTCGAGACGAGTATCGAGATCGGCTCCTCTGCCGAGGCACATGGTGAACTCTCGCGCCTGCTAAAGTGTCTGGGAGATAGGGTTCTCGCCGATGAGCATCAGCAGAAGTTTGTTAACGGAATTGGCGCCAAACTACCCAATCTGCCAATGCCGAAAGCAGAGAGCAAGGATGCGTAGGATTTAAGTGGGGCTCAATCAAGTCCGAGCTCGATGCTTCGGCAACTTCTTAGAAGCCCCTTTCCTCGAACTCCAGCTCCACGCCTTCATATCCATTTGTCATATACATCTTCCCGCCGCGGAACGCTAGTGCATTCACGTCTTTCAGAATCAGGACGAGATTATTGTGCAGAGATCCCGGTGGACAGAGTTTGCGGGTTGAGACGAAGGGCTCAAAGCGGAACCCTGAGTCGTCCTGAAAATAGGAGCCGCTGATCGTGTTGCAATCGGACACGCCAGTGAGTCGATTGTCGCTGCGGAAGTTGAGGCGGTACTGGCTGGGGTCTTGTGGTGTAAACAGAAAGCCACCCATAACCTTCATGTTCAGAAGTTGCCAGTTCGTATCTTCCAGTTGCATAGTATCTTCTGCTGCAAAAGTAAAATGCGCACAGAACAGGCTGAGGATCAGGGAGCAAGTAGGGTGGGTCAGTAATTTGATCATGGTTCAGACGTCCTTAGGAGCGATACAGTTATTTTACTCAAGCATCTCGCCTCTGGCCAACTCCGCGCGCCATTCTTAGCAGAATGAAACCGATCCAGGTAAGCATGTCACTAAGCATAACCAACACGCGAAAACCTGCAACCAATACGATTATCTGTGTGCGCGGTAGGTCGAAAGCCGAGAGTTCGGTAAATACTACTTCGAATACACCGATCCCCTGAGGCGCAAAGATGCTGACGAAGCCTACGACATAGGAGAAGAGATAGTGCATTAGGGTAAGAAATCCATTCTCCGTGCCCTCTACCAAGCCGATAGCCCATATATAAGAATAGAATGCACTCGATGCGAGAGACCAGAATACGATGCTGATGATGGTTAGCCAGACATAGCCTTTCGCTGAAAGAATAAAACTGCGTTTCCGAAAGGCGAAGGCAAGTGGAACCGTAGCGATGCTGCCTAAGAATAGGATCAGTGCCAGAGAAGAATAGAGTCCGTTATCATCGAGAAGATAAATTCCAAGAGTTGATACGCTCGCGGCGAGAATGATCGAATACGTATTCTCGTATAGAACGACCAGGCCTATATCCGTCTTGCTTATGCCGATGCTGCTCATGTCATAGGCGCGGGCGAAGGTTTGCCAAACTCCCCCTGGTAAGAACTTGGATGGAATTCTATTCAAGTGGATCGCAAGTAGGGTGCGGAACGTGGTGCTATTCCCCCGGTCGCGTAATATCGTGCAGGCGATGGCAGGCATGACTAAGGTAGCTAGCATCCAGAACATAATCGCAACGATGAGTCCGGAATAGGAAGCAACAGCGAACACGGAGAGCACGTCGGCCCGGTTCTGAAAGAAAACGGTAATCAGGAAGGCTATGCTGCAGACTAGAAATAACCGTTGAAACCAGAGGAGTGCAGTTTTCATAATATTGATACTAACACCTGAGCTGGGTTTATAGAGCTACGTCGGCTCTCTCTGAAACAGTAACATGCAGGGATGTGTGATTCGATATTTCTCATCGAAATTGTCCAGGGGGTAGGGCTGTTCAACGCCATATACCTTGGTGAAGTAGGAAGACTTGAAGATCATGCTATATCGATTCTTCTGCATCGAAGCGATCAGATCGTCTACGTCGAAGAACCAGCAGGCTATCTTTGAACCGTAGTAGTTCTGAGCGGTTGCAAAGGTCTGGATGTCACCCGCAGGGATGTTGGCCATGAGTAGGTATTCGGGATCGGCGCTACACAGCTGGACAAGCTGATCTTGCCAGTTCTCTATGTATTGCAAAGATGAGCCGATATGAACGATATCGAACTTCTGCTGGTGCAGTTCGGCCAGCGAAGAGTGGAACTCGATGTTCGGTTCATCCTGGAAAAGGTGCTCTCCTTCAGCACACACCTCTGCGATGTCTACGACATGAAACGCGAATCCATCGCTATTCGCCAGAGACTCCCGAACCTGATAGTAAGAGAAACCCAGTCCGCCTCCAAAGTCGAGAATACGAGCCGAACCCTTTTGCCCTTGCACGATGGCGGCGATAACCGGAAGCAGGCTATCGGTATAGGCGGTTACTGGGGGAACGGTTTTCCCCGTTGCCGCCAGAGTCTTCAAGTTCGATAATTTGGCAGATGAATTTTCCAGCCAGTCGCTCCCGGAAAATCCTGGCCCCAGAATTGGTACTTCATCGAAGGTTTTATAGACGCCTTCCCAAAGTGGTGACTTCACTATGGTGCTCCAACTATTGCGTAGATGACTTCCTGAGATGCTTGTCTAGTGTTAATGAAGGGCTTAGCGGGCAAGGTCATCGATTCCGAGTTCCTGCCAAATCTGATCGACGCGTGCCTTAACTTCGTCGGACATGCTGATGGTTTCGCCCCACTTGCGCGCGGTTTCGCCATCCATCTTATTCGTCGCATCCATGCCCATCTTTGATCCTAGGCCCGATACGGGAGAGGCAAAATCCAAGTAGTCTATCGGAGTATTCTCTATCATTACCGTGTCCCTAACAGGATCCATACGTGTAGTGATAGCCCAAATGACATCATCCCAACTTCGAATATTCACGTCATCGTCCACTACAATGACAAATTTCGTGTACATGAATTGACGTAAGTATGACCATACTCCCATCATGACTCGCTTGGCGTGGCCCGGGTATTGTTTCTTCATGCTCACTATCGCTAGTCGGTAGGAGCAGCCTTCAGGCGGCAAATAGAAATCTACGATCTCTGGGAACTGTTTCTGTAAAAGCGGCACAAATACTTCGTTAAGCGCGACGCCAAGCATCGCTGGTTCATCGGGTGGTCGGCCGGTGTAGGTGCTGTGATAGATCGGATCTTTACGATGAGTGATACAGGTGACAGTGAACACAGGAAACTTTTCTACTTCATTGTAATAGCCGGTGTGATCGCCGAAGGGGCCTTCGTCCGCGAGCTCGCCAGATTCGATGAAGCCTTCCAGAACAATCTCCGCACTGGCGGGCACCTGCAAGTCATTGGTTCGCGATTTAATAACATCGGTTTTGCTGCCGCGCAGAAGGCCTGCGAAAGCATACTCGGACAGCGTGTCTGGAACCGGAGTCACGGTGGCGAGGATCGTTGCCGGATCAGCTCCGATCGCGATGGATACTGGAAACGGCTCGCCCGGATGTGCCTGCTGCCACTCTCGAAAATCGAGTGCTCCTCCGCGGTGGGAGAGCCAGCGCATAATAAGTTTGTTCGGGCCTGCCAGTTGCATTCGGTAGATGCCGAGATTCTGTCGTTCTTTATCGGGGCCTTTCGTTATAACCAGGGGCCAGGTAACTAGTGGCCCAACATCTTCAGGCCAACAGGTTTGTATAGGAAGAAAGTTCAGGTCGATATCGGAGCCTTCTATGATCACTTCCTGACACGGCGCCGATTTTTTTACATTGGCGGGCATGTTCAGCACGCTCTTATAGGTAGGGAGCGTCTCCCATAGGTCCTTCCATCCCTTTGGTGGATCGGGTTCTTTGAGGAAGGCGAGTAGTTTGCCTACATCTCTCAGACCCTCTATGTCTTCCTGACCCATGGCCAAGGCAATGCGCCGCGTGTTACCAAACAAGTTGGTAAGCATCGGAATATTGGAGCCTTTGGGATTTTCAAAAAGTAGGGCGGGGCCGTTGCTGCGCAGGGTGCGATCGCTTATCTCGGTGACTTCCAGATAAGGATCGACCTCTGTCTGGATTCGCTTGAGCTCGCCTTCTTTCTCAAGAAGTTCAATGAAGTCGCGCAAATCTCTAAATGACATGGCTGTCCGTTTACGTTGCTAACAGATTGGATCGCATTAATTCGATGAAGTGATCTACTTTCGCTTCATCGAGTTGAAGAACTCTTCGTTAGTCTTCGTCTCTTTCAGTTTGTCGATAATGAATTCGGTAGCCTGTACGTCTTCCATCGAGCTAAGTAGCTTGCGTAGAATCCACATGCGTTGCAATTCTTCCTCGGACGTCAACAATTCTTCGCGACGCGTGCCGGATCGACGTACGTTGATAGCAGGGTAGACTCGCTTCTCTGCGATCTTTCGATCGAGATGCAGTTCCATATTACCCGTGCCTTTAAATTCTTCGTAAATTACCTCGTCCATCTTCGAGCCGGTCTCGATTAGCGCCGTGGCGATGATGGTCAGGCTGCCGCCTTCTTCCAGATTACGTGCGGCACCGAAGAATCGCTTCGGACGTTCAAGTGCGTGTGCATCGACACCACCGGTAAGCACCTTGCCGGAAGAGGGAATGATCGTGTTATACGCACGAGCGAGACGCGTAATCGAATCCAGCAAGATGATCACATCTTCCTTATGCTCGACCAGACGCTTCGCCTTTTCTATGACCATCTCCGCCACTTGTACGTGACGCGCAGGTGGCTCGTCGAAAGTACTGGCGACTACTTCGCCGCGTACCGAGCGTTGCATCTCTGTTACTTCCTCTGGACGCTCATCGATCAGTAGTACGATGAGTCGACATTCGGGGTTATTCTTGGCAATAGACTGCGCCATGTTTTGTAAAATTAATGTCTTACCCGCTTTCGGTGGCGAAACGATGAGGCCGCGCTGACCCTTTCCGATAGGGGCAGCTAAATCGATCACTCGGGCGCTGAGATCTTCAGTACTGCCATTGCCAACTTCCAGAGTTAGTCTATCGTCTGGGAAGAGCGGAGTGAGGTTTTCGAAAAGGATTTTGTTCTTGGATTCTTCGGGGCTACTAAAATTAATTTCATGAATCTTTAGTAATGCGAAATAACGTTCACCGTCTTTCGGTGGTCTAATCTTTCCAGCAACCGTGTCACCGGTGCGGAGATTGAAACGCCTTATCTGACTAGGTGAAACGTAGATGTCATCTGGGCCTGCAAGATAGGACGAGTCCGCTGAACGCAGAAAGCCAAAACCATCCTGCAATATCTCCAACACCCCATCGCCGTGAATATCTTCGCCACTTTTCGCATGCTTCTTGAGTAAGACAAAAATAATGTCTTGCTTGCGGGTTCTCGAAACATTGTCCAATCCCATTTCGTGGGCAGTAGCTAGAAGTTCGGCAATTGGCTTTTGTTTTAATTCGGTTAGATTCATGGGTTAGGGTCTTCTTGTGAGGTTAGGAGTGCTTAGATTCGGATGCGCAGGATTTCATCGGCTATACGTAAAGCCGCCAGAACTTTTATTGGCATGCATATCTAAGTGTCATAGATAAAGTGGTACTGGTTAAGGATATCGCTAAGGAGTTGGTTTGAGTTTAAGTTTTGAAACAAATGTAAGGCGGAGACTGTTGTTCTATGCTGCTAACAGGCGATAATTTTTTACGGTGATATCGATTTCACCATTCGAATTTAATATCGGTAGTTAGTATGCTGACTGTAGTTTTTTAACTATCTATTTGGTCAACAATATCTGTTCAACTGCAACTTTCCCGCAATATAGTCCTACTTTAAGTTTATGTCCACCTGTAAATATTCGTCGATAGGTCGAGGTGAGACAAAAAAAATGAGTTTGTGTGATTCAGGATTTCGGACAAGCATCCGGCGAGTCGTGAATAAGAATCAAGGTGTAGAGTTTGTTTGGTAGTTTGTTCGATCAACTTCTGTACTGAATTGAATCGATTTGGTCACATCCTGTGGCATCTCAAGATAATCGAGATGCCACATTAAACGCAATTTAAATCACGCTGTCAATAAAAGCGGAAAGTTGAGACTTCGATAAAGCGCCAACCTTAGTCCCTGCGACGTCGCCATTGTTGAAAACGATAAGTGTAGGAATACCTCTGACGCCATATTTTGGTGCTGTTTCGACGTTGGCATCGACATCCATCTTGCAGATCTTCAGTTTGCCATCGTATTCGCCAGCTAATTCTTCCAGTACGGGCGCAATCATCTTGCAGGGGCCACACCATTCTGCCCAGAAATCAACTAGCACGGGGCCTTCGGCCTGAAGTACGTCAGTTTCGAAACTGCTGTCAGAAACGTGAACGATATTGTCGCTCATAGGGGTTTTCCTTGTATTAAGCTTATAGGGGGTTTGCAGTCGTAGATGAAGCGTTCAGTAGTTAATGCTCTCATATACCGGTATGTTGCCTATGATAAGGGCAAAAACTCAGGATTCAAGTGAATGCTCTAATTTGTGGCCAAACGCATCACATAGACCCTCTCTCTTTAAGGATACGAGCAGCAGTTTTCGCAAAATAGGTGAGAATGGCGTCCGCGCCTGCGCGCTTGATAGCGATTAGCGACTCCATAGCTACGGCCTCCTCGTCCAGCCAGCCATTCTGTGCCGCCGCCATATGCATGGAATATTCTCCACTCACTTGATAGACGAAGGTTGGTGCGCCAAATTCTCGTTTTACGCGGCTTACGATATCCAGATAGGGCATACCTGGTTTCACCATGACCATATCGGCACCCTCCGCAAGGTCCAAAGCCACTTCCTGCAGTGCCTCGTCGCTGTTGGCTATATCCATTTGATAGCTGTATTTGTTGCCACCGCCCAGATTGCCACTAGAACCTACCGCATCGCGGAACGGGCCATAATAGCTGGAGGCAAACTTGGCCGAATAGGCCAGGATACGGGTGTGAATCTGATTATTTTCCTCGAGAATGCTGCGAATCGCGGCGACGCGGCCATCCATCATGTCTGAGGGCGCTACGATATCGGCACCTGCCACGGAGTGTGACAGTGCCTGTAGCTTAAGAACCTCGACCGTCTCGTCATTCAGCACATAACCGCCGTCATCTATGATGCCGTCCTGGCCATGTGTGGTGTAGGGGTCGAGAGCAACGTCAGTAATTACGCCGAGATTCGGAAAATCCTGTTTCAAGGCTCGGATCGCGCGCTGCACCAGGCCGTCAGCGTTATAGGCTTCTTTACCATCAAGGCTCTTTGTGGAGTCATCGGGGGAGGGGAATAGCGTGATAGCGGGGATATCCAGATCCACCAGTTCGGCCGCCTCTTTTAGCAGTTCATCGATGCTAAGCCTGTAGATACCCGGCATAGATTTGATTTCCTGGCGTTGACCGCTCCCCTCAACAATAAAAACCGGAAAGATCAGGTCATCTGTGCTCAAACGTGTCTCGCGCATGAGGCGGCGACTAAATTCGTCGCGACGCATGCGGCGCATGCGGCTTGCAGGATATTTCCGGCTGAAGTCAAAATTGGGCACGATTCTCTAAACCTTTTACAGTGTGAATGAAAAATGCGGATTTGGACGGTTTTAGCCCCAACTACTGAGCTGATGCAAAATGTTTCTCGCCAACTGAGCGCAATGGGTTATAGCATGCCGCTCTATGTTGGCAAAGATTATATGCCAGAAATTGGACTGCGTCCCACCGTGTTAAAAATCCACCTGTAATTAGATTCGAAGGCCAAATCATTGAATAAGACAAAACTATTTCTAGTCGTTTTACTTGTACTTGCCGTTATCAGCTATTTCACATTGGATCTGGGGCAGTATCTTACGCTGGAATACGCGCAATCGCAGCTCTCCAGCATTCAGGAATACAAAGATGAGAACTTTGCACAAACTGCTGTTATCTATTTCGTTGGCTATGTAATCGCGACATCATTATCTATTCCAGGCGCGATTATGATTACACTGTTAGGTGGCGCCATATTTGGACTTTTCTGGGGAACGCTGCTCGTTTCTTTCGCGAGTAGTATTGGTGCAACTATGGCGTTCCTGGCTTCGCGCTTCCTGTTGCGCGATTGGGTGCAGCGAAAATTTGGCAGCTATTTGGAGCGTTTGGACAAAGGCATCGAGAGAGACGGCAGCTTCTATCTCTTCAGTATTCGTATGGTGCCATTGTTTCCGTTCTTCGTCGTGAATTTGCTCATGGGACTGACCGCCATTAGAACCTCGTCGTACTACGTGGCCAGTCAATTGGGAATGTTCATTGGCACTATCGTATACGTCAACGCCGGGTCCGAACTTTCGCAGATAACGACATTGTCCGGTTTGGTGAGTTTTCCGGTACTTTTTTCTCTCGTATTATTAGGCGTGTTTCCATTGATAGCGAAATTGATTCTCAATGTTATTCAACGCAATAAAGGACTTAGGAAATACAGCAAGCCAAAAAGCTTCGACGCGAACATAGTTGTTATTGGTGCAGGCTCTGCAGGATTGGTCGCCTCGCTCATTACAGCAGGTGCAAAAGCCAAAGTTATCCTCATTGAGAAGCACAAGATGGGCGGTGATTGCCTCAACACAGGTTGTGTGCCGAGTAAGTCGATTATCCGTAGCGGCCGCATCATGTCGTACATAAAGAGAGCGAAAGAGTTTGGAATCGATGGCGGCAAAGGAGAGGTTAACTTTCCGGCGGTGATGGAGCGCGTGCAGGGAGTGATAAAGGCCATCGAGCCCCACGACTCGGTAGAGCGTTTCACCTCGCTTGGTGTGGAAGTAGAACTCGGCGAGGCGACCATCGAGTCGCCCTACTCGGTGAAGGTTAATGACAGAACGATAACTACGCGTTCGATAATAATTGCAACTGGGGCGCGCCCATTGGCCCCGCCTATTCCCGGGCTAGATGAGATAGAGTATCTCACCTCCGATTCGATCTGGTCGCTAAACGAATTGCCAAAGCGCCTGCTTGTTATTGGTGGTGGACCGATCGGTTGTGAATTAGCGCAGGCATTCAGCAATCTTGGTTCCGAAGTCACTCAGGTGGATATGGCGGACCGAATTATGGCGCGTGAAGATGAGGAGGTGTCCGAGATTGTCACGAAGGCTTTCGAGAAGCAGGGTATTCGATTGCTCACCAGTCATAAGCTCTTAAAGTTTGGTAGTGATGAGAAAGGCGATTTCATGGAGGCCGATCATGACGGGGACGTGGTTAGGGTTGGCTTCGATAAAGTCCTGCTCGCTATGGGTCGCAAGGCGAACGTAGAAGGGTTCGGCATGGAAAACCTGGAGTTGGAATTGACACAGCAGGGTACGATTCAGGTAAATGAGTTTTTGCAAACCAGTCTTCCTAACATATATGCCTGCGGCGATGTGGCGGGTCCCTACCAGTTTACTCATATGGCTTCCTTTCAGGCCTGGTTCGCATCACTCAATGCCTTGCTAGGCGGGCTCTGGCGGTCCAGGATTAATTACAAAGTTGTTCCCTGGGCGACGTTTACTGATCCGGAAGTGGCTAGAGTAGGGCTTAGCGAGAGCGATGCAAAAGAGAAAAACATAGCCTATGAAGTCACACGATACGAGATGGACCATCATGATCGTTCCTTGGCAGATGGCGAGGCTCACGGATTCATAAAGGTCTTAACCGTGCCTGATAAGGACAAGATTTTGGGCGTTACAATTGTAGGACATCACGCGGGAGAGTTAATCGGTGAATTCGTATTCGCAATGACTCACGGAATGGGTCTAAAGAAGATATCAGCCGTTACACATATTTATCCGACGCTACTAGAGGCAAATAAATTTGCCGCTAACGCATGGCGTAGCGAACGCCTTCCCGAAAAATACTTTCCCTATTTAGAGAAATATTTTACCTGGAGGCGAAACTAGTCTGCTGCCGGAGAGCGAAACGCAGTAAACAAGCAGACGCTGAACAGGCCGAAGAAGGCGATGATCGACATCTCGGCGATGGAGAAGATGCCAAGAAAACGAAATTGAACTTCGGCACAGTTGCCATCACCGACTAGTAGAAAATCCAGCAGTTCGATGAAGGGGAAGTTGTCGCGTATATAGGTAAAGCCGGGGCCACAGGCGGGTACCAAGTCCTCTGGCAGGTGCTGTAACCAGATCTGTCTGCCGGCGAAATAGCTACCGAAGACACACATCGCCGCCGCTACGAAAGCGTAGATC
>CAXBLN010000143.1:0-10198 GCA_963976555.1 uncultured Gammaproteobacteria bacterium | reverse complement strand
GTCTGAAGCCATCGAACTGATGAAGAATATGGTGCGACTCTGCCGCCAGGAGCATGGCTGCCTGAGCTATGAATATTTCGAGGGCATCAGCGACTCCAATCATGTAGTCCTCCTGCAAGAATGGGAGAATGCAGACTGCCTGCAGGGCCACTATGAAACGGCTCACATGGAAAAGTTTCTCGGCAAGCTGGGCAACTATTTACAGAGCGAAGTCATCACGCGCAGCTATGCGTCCCAGGACGAGCCACGGGTTACATCGAGCATCAGCGAAGAATTGGCCAAACCGGAACAGACAATACACTGAGTCTAGCGGCTCGGCTTCGCAAGTAGCACCTCGATCATTCCAGCGGTGCATTACAGGGACCCGTGAATGTTCTATACGCTGCAAGGTGACCAGAAGACCCCCGTTTCATCTGAAGAAAACTCTCTACTGCTACGATGGCGCACTTCCACATTCTGGGTGATGCTCGTTGGCTATGTGGGCTACTACATCTGTCGCGGCAATCTTTCCGCCGCCTTCCCGCTGCTTGAACAGGAATTTGGCTATTCCAATACCCAGCTCGGGCTGATCGCCTCTCTCTCTGAGATGGCCTATGCCACAGGGAAATTTATTAACGGCCCGCTAGCCGACAAAATCGGTGGCCGCCGCATTTTTCTGGTCGGCATGGCCGGTGCCATATTCTTCAACCTCGTCTTCGCTATCTCCGCCAGCCTCACCGCTTTCATCATTGTCTGGTGCTTCTGCCGCTACTTTCTATCCATGGGCTGGGGCGGACTGACAAAGACGATCGGCAACTGGTATCCCAGAGAACGCAACGGCACGGTGATGGGCCTGATTAGTGTCAATTTTCAATTTGGTGGTGTCGTAGCCACACTCTTCGCCGGTTTCCTGGTGGCGATGGGCGTGCCCTGGCAGGGTGTCTTTGTCTATCCGGCCCTCGTACTCACACTGATCCTGCTGTGGTCACATTTAACATCTCGATCCAGCCCTTCCGATGTAGTACCAGGCGCGCGGCCGATCGAGGGCGCAACATCGAAGGCGCAGATAGCCGACTACGGCGACGAGGAACAGCCTCCCGTCAAGACCATTCTGAAAACCTTGTTACGCCTTCCTATCTACCGACAGCTCCTCGTATTCAGCTTTCTGACCACGCTACTGCGTTCGGTGTTCCTCTTTTGGACGCCGAAGTTTCTCTTCGATATTGGCCTCGGCGCCAGCTCTGCCATTTTGCGATCTGCCATATTCCCTTTGTTAGGAGTAGCTGGAACACTCTTCATCGGCTGGTATACAGATCACCATGCGCGCAATGGAGATCGTGCACGCATGATGTGGATTATGCTTTCGGTACTCGTGTTCTGCATGATCGCCATCGCGGTTCTCAGCGGGGCTAGCGAGCCGAACTTCAACCTGATATTAGTCTTCCTCGGCGCCAGCGGTTTCTTCTTGCTCGGGCCCTACTCCATGAGCAGCGGCTGTCTCACTCTGGATATTGCGGGAGCAAAGGGTGCCGGCTCTTGCACGGGCATCATCGACGGCATGGGTTATATCGGCGGGGCCATTGCGGCGTTCGCCGCGGGCATACTCTCTGACTCTCTCGGCTGGCCACAGGTATTTATGGTGCTTTCTGTGTTCGCGGTCATCTCGACGCTAAGCGCATGGATGATGAGTCGCGGCTTTCAGAAGATGGCGAGAGAGGCTCAGACAGGATAGATCTCTACTGCTGAATTTCGTATTCTTTGATCTGATCGGTGACATCGCGAACCATGCCGTTCGGAATCGGTAAGGTCAGATGGTATTGAGATATCTTCCAGCCCGCAGTTGTGCGAATCAACACTCCAGTACCGCGACTGCTGCCATAACTTTGGCTTAGCAGCGCCTCGTCGAACCAGGCGCTAGCACCATCTGGCGTGATATTGATATTGCGCGACTGCGGCGTATAGACCCAGCCATTGCTACCACTCGAATACTGCCTAAATTCCTGCTTGGCCCAGCGCTCACGTGCGTCGGTGCCGATAAATACGCCATCCTCACTCATCAGATTGAAGTAGGTATCCCAGTCGCCACTTGTCGCGGCTGCATGGTAACTGTCTAACACACGATTTATGGACTCGATATCAGTCTGCTGCGACTGATCATTCCTGACACAGGAAAGCAAACTAGTCGATAGCAGGATCAGTATAAGAGCATGCTTCATCATGCACGATTCTCCTTAACACTAAGCTGCCGATTCAGTATCCGCCGGTGACTCGCTGTCTTCGAACTCACCAGCATCTATTCTCGCGAAATAGGTACTCGCTACTTGCTTCACCTTAGGCGCCAACAGCAGCGTCGATATCATCGTGGGTATGGCCATCGTCGCGTACATGCCGTCTAGGAGATTAATGACCACGTCCAGTGAGACGACGGCACCCACTGTAATCAAGGCCATATAGGCGTACATGTAGAACCTCTCTTTCGACGAACCGAAGAGAAAACCCATGCACTTACTGCCATAGTACCAATAGGTGAGTATCGTCGTAGTACTTAACACGACAACCATGATGAGCAGTAGATAGGCACCAAAGCCCGGGAATACCTGCTCGTAGGCCTGCGTAGTCATTGTGATTCCGACACCCCCATCTTTCCATACGCCAGTGACAAGCAACGCCATGGCGGTACAGGTACAGACAATCAGCGTATCAGCGATCGGGCCGATCATGGCAACCAGACCCTCTCGAGTCGGCTCGTTAGTCTTCGCCGCACCATGCGCTAGCGACTCCGTCCCTATGCCCGCCTCGTTCGAGAAAGCTCCACGCTGCACGCCGATGAGTATCACAGCACCCAACACGCCACCGGAAACAGCCTGGCCACTAAACGCATCGCTGAAGATCAACAGAAACACAGAGGGTATCTCGGCAACATGACTCGCTAGCAGCACGCCCGTGATAAGAAAATAGAAGATCACCATCGAAGGCACCATGCTCGCCGCTATGGAGGAAACCCTCTTAACCTTTCCCACCGCCACGGTAAACATGACTATGGCCAGCAAGATGCCGGCGGCGAGATCGAACTGGAAGTGTTCATCTACGGTAGCAAGCCCGGCCGGTACCGCAATGACATCACGCAGAATTTGAACAAGCTGATTGACCTGAAATATTGGCAGCGTGCCTACCATGCCTGCTATGGCAAACATCCAGGCCAGCGGAAGCCACTTTCTGCCTAGCCCCTCTCGAATGACATACATGGGGCCACCCTGCAATTTGCCCGTATCGTCCTTCCCTCGAAACATGATGGCGAGGGACGCGGTATAGAACTTAGTGGAGATTCCAACAATGGCGGTGACCCACATCCAGAACACTGCACCGGGGCCACCGATGGTAATTGCGACGGCAACGCCAGTTATATTGCCCAAGCCCATGGTGCCCGCCAAAGCGGTAGCGAGCGCACGGAAATGGCTGATATCACCCGCCGCGTCATCGCTAGGATCGTCGTACTTGCCCTTCAGAATGCCAATGCTGTGAGAGAAGTAACGGAAGTGGCGCATCCTGGAATGCACCATAAAGAAGAAGCCGCCGCCGACTAGCAAGATGACCAGCGGCAGGCCCCACATGAAGTTTGTATAGGCGGCTACCGCCGCTTCGATCTGAGCCATCAGAGAAAGAATCTCTGAACTGTGATTGAGGCTAATAAGGAGATAAGACTTTCCCGTTTTATTTTTTTATTAAATTTTGTTGTCGCGCTAAGGACACCGAACTATGTCTCACTGCCCGTTGGCGGCGTCCGCCTCGAGTCGTCGCGCACCTGCGAGTATCGCACGCATCGCATAGTTGCCCTCGTGACAGGCGTATTCGTACAAATCCTCACCCGTATACATCGGCATCTCCGCGGTCCAGGGCTGTGTGTAGAGCTCCGGATCATCGATAGTAAATGAATAGTGCAGTTTGTCGCCGGCGACGCGGGTGAATCGTTCAGTTAGGAGCACGTTTTCCGAGACCAATCGCTCCTTGTCTACCTGCCAGGGATTGAAGTCCTTCGTCTGCACTATAAGCGAGTCGCCTTCGTAGTAGCCGATCGAGTCCCCCAGCCACTTCTCATAGGGTAGATCTTTAAATTCCTGATCGATTCGGACAATGCGTGCGTTGTGAACCATCTCTGCCAGCAGCACCACATGGGTAGGAGACTGTACGATCTGCATATGATTGTTATAGAGGCTGCTCATGAACGGTGCAGTAGAGGCAAAACTGATCAGACAACGATCGGACAGCGTTCTTCCCTCCGGCCCATCGCTCTCGGCCATACCCATCGGCAGATCTTCCTGCTGCGATCTACGCAGTGCCTGCCCCTCTTCCTTCCAGGGAATCTTGCCGTCGGGTGGATCGACGATGAGAGACGTCCGATACATACCATTCATCTGTGCAAGAGCGTCACCGGGTGTAATCCAGAATCCGTTGTATCCGCCCACGTTCTCGGGCCCTGGCGCCTCGGCGCCGGTTGCCTCGAGGAAGGCAATAAAGTCTGGCGTAGACACCATCTTCTCCAGCATGGTGGCTTCATCTACTTCCAGGGCACCCTCATAGACATCCGCGCGCTCCAGGCCTGTCCTCGTCTTATAGTTCCATACACCCTGCACATCGGGCACGCCGAAGCTGGTACGCGGCGGCATGAAGTCCTCGGCGGCGAAAACGCTAGAGCCAGTCAACGCGACAATTATCAGGCTGGCAATGGCGGTAGTACGGTGCTTGGTTCTCATAGAGTATCCTCAATCCTGATTAGCTGCTTGTGCAGCTTAATGTAGTCCTTCAGCTGCTGGCAAGGAAAGCCAGGCAGCCGAACTAGTCGATATTGTCGGCAAAGCGAAACGTAGCAGGAGGCTGCAATCCGCGCAGATGTTCCACGAAGTAGTCCCAACGCCGCTTCATAAAGTAGCGGCCATTGCCGAAACCATGGCTGGCATTGGGAAGCACCACCAGATCGAAGTCCTTGTCCGCCTCGATCAGCGCGTCGACCACCAACAGTGTGCTGGAGGGATGCACGTTAGTATCGAGCATGCCATGGGCCAGCAAGAGCTTGCCCTCTAACTGATCCGCCAACAATTGGTTCGCTTGATTGTCGTAGTTGGTTGTAACAATCGGCTCACCTTCGGAGTCCTGGGTCTCGGGATAGGTCTCTAACAATCCCTGCCATTTCTCGCCCCAGTCATCCTCGTAGTTTCGGTTGTCATGGTTTCCTGCGCCGGACACCGCAACCTTGAAGAACTCCGGATAACGAAGAATCCCCGCCGTCGATGCGAAGCCGCCGCCGGAATGCCCCCATATCCCGACACGGTCGAGGTCCATCCAGGGGTTCTCTGCGGCCAGTTGGCGAATGCCCGCGATCTGATCGGGCAGTCCGTTGTCGCCCATATTACCGTAGTAGGCATCGTGGAATGACTTGGAACGTCCCGGTGTGCCCATAGCATCCATCTCGACCACGATGAATCCCAGTTCGGCCAGAGACTGTTTGTCGTTACGAGAGGCGCGGAATGATCGCGTGCCTACGCTGCCGCTCTGTGGGCCGGGATAGAGGTAGTTTAGAACGGGATAGGATTGGGTCTCATCGAAATTCGATGGCTTGTAGAGCAGGCCAAAGATATCGGTGATCTGATCTCTCGCCTTCACAGTAAAAGGTTCCGGGGCGACCCAACCACTGGCGATGAGTGCATCGATATCGGTCTCCTCAAGCACGAGTTGCTGCTCGCCAGCCTTGTTGCGCAGCACGGCTATGGGCGCGGTGGTTGGGGTGGAATAGACATCCGTGAAATATTCGGCGGACTCAGCCCAGTTAATCTGATGATTCGCGATCTCGGGAGTCAGGTTAGTGAGTCCGGTTCCATCGAAATTGATTCGGTAGAGATACTGATAATAGGGATCGCCTTGCTCGCGATTCGAACCGCTAAAATAGATCTGCTCCGCCTCCACATCAACCTGCTGTATGTCCAGCACGGCCCAGCTTCCCTCGGTGATTCTTAGCTTCAATTCGCCCGACTGCAGGTCATGGAGATACAGATGTCCCCAATTATCCTGCTCCGAGAACCAGATAAATTCATTCCTCTCGGGAAATACGCGCCAGTTGGACGAGCTATAGCCCGACTCGTAGTAGGTATCGACTTCCTCTAGAAACACGGGCCTGACTTCGCCGGTCTGCGAATCCGCAACCTGCAGTTGCGCGATCTTGTGATCGCGCGACGAGGAGACGAATGACAGAGTCTCGCTATCAGCACTCCACTCGACATCCAGAAATACACCACCCCTGCCCGCTATATGATCGCTGGTGGTCGATCTATGAGGGTCAGGTGGCATATTTAAACGCACGATGCGTGGATCTTCATCGAGATGAATGACGATGCGCTCGATCATGAATATGTAGTCGTCACCCGGCAGTGGATACTTCCAGGCGTCCAGTTCACTGTGACCCACCTGTGTCGTCCACAGATGCATTTCGCCTACGTTCCTGCCGTCGTGACGGAAAGTGGCGATGCGCATCGAATCTGGCGACCACAATAGCACTGGACCTGCGTCTCTTAGCCAGCCAGCGTTGTTGGTTGCATAGCCATAGTCGGGCTCACCATCGAATGTGAGTTGGGTCAGCTCATTGCTCGCGGCGTCCCGAACCCAGAGATTGTGGTCTTGAATATATGCGGCCTTGCTGCGATCGGGGGAGAGATATTCGTCCGGCGGTGTCTCCACTAGCTGATCTAGCGTGTAGCTGTTCAAGTCCAGAGAATAGGTACGGTCGGAATAGTCGAATTCGACCCGGTCCGCAGACTCAGAAAGACGGATGCGCGACAAGCTCAAATCATCGGCATCGACTTCTTCGTCGCTGAAGCTGGCCAGTGCATCAGCCGTGCGAGCCACATCGAGTAGCTGTGACTTCTGGCCCGTCTGAACATCCACGAGAACATAGTCCAGGCCATCTTCGGTTGAGCGACGATAGATCAAGCTATCATCCTCTTGCCAGTACTGTGCGAGGATTGCATTGTGAACCAAGTCGGCGGTATTGACGGCGAGGAAGCTTTCCGCTCGTTCATAGTCTGCCGCGCTGATACCGCCACCGTCTTCAACGGGGGCGGTATCGTTTGAAGTGGCAGGCGCACAGGCCTGAATGAGCACTAGAGAGCCCATCACTAGTAAGTTGCGCCTCGCTATGGAAATCATCTTCATGCCTCGTTTCTATGACTGTACGGGTGGCAACTAGAGCAGCGCAGCCAATATTAACTCAACGGACTCAACGATTCTCTGATCGCGAGGCCGCAGATCCGGAGCAAACTCCACCCCTGTCAGATGTTGCAGGCCGAGAATATAGCGCACGGCAATCTCGTTCGCCTGTTCTTCGGAGAACTGCTGATCCTTTTCCTTCACCATGCCTCTGGCAAACTCCTTGGAGAAAGAAACCGGCTTGCCGTCTCGATGCATGATGGTGCCCTTATCATCGAGGCGCCAGAAGCGAGAGGAATCCATCGTGTAGAGTTCATCCGCAGCAACTATATTTCCTGCGCTATTGATGCCGTGCTCTGTCTTGGTGTCTACCAGAACCATGCCGCGCTCGCCAAGATATTGGCTAATCATGCCAAAGGCCATCAAAGAGGAGTTCCTGATCTGATTGTATTGGCCCTGAGTACACACGCCATCCGCTATTAAGGATTGAGCGTCGGTTGTCTTATCTACCTTATCCTTCGTGCTAGGAGTATCCATGAGGTAAGGGAGTTTGCCATTCGGTAGCAGGTCCGCGACATTCATCTCGTGACCGGCATAGTGTAATACCTTCTCGCCGTCCGCCTTCGCCTGCATCCAGTGCTGGTATAAAGAGGTAGATGTGGAACTCTCCGCCATAAAGAGTCGCAGCACGTTCTCAAGACTAATCAGATCAAGATTCTCGGCCGGTATAACAGTGGAGCTGGGCAAGAGGCCATCGACATGAAACTGCGAGGAACCCAAGACATCGACCACCAGACGCAGCATGTGGTCGTGATTGAAGGCCAGAACCTGATCCTTAAAGGGTATCGCGCCGCGATTTACATCGTGGGTCGAGATGCGATTGTTGCGAAACATCAGTCGAATAGGCACGCCGGAGGCACTCTTGAGCGCATCGCCAAACACCGAGTCGGAGACCTTGCCCTCTAATACGGTTACCCCAGCCAGCCTTGGAATATCGCCATCGGTGATGAGCTGTTGAATGGGTCGACCTTCGTTTACGGTATTGCCGTGCTCGGCAACTAATTCTCGGATTTGTTTTTCGTCCAACATGGGATATTCACGGCACCCTAATAGATATTAATTGAGCCATGAAGAATAAGTGAATCGGTGGGGGGGATCAATGGGGACACTGCGATCTTGGTAATCATTACATCCTTTCCTGCAAGTATTTCACTTATAGCGCCGCCATAAATCTATCTCGCTACAGAGCCCAGAGAACAAGGGCTCTAAGAGGCAGTTAATACTGGCATAAAGGTTGCTGTTATTACTATTAAATAGAAAATTTCTAATAAATCACGAGCTTTAGACTATTAACTCGAGGAGCGAACCATGACTACGCCCAGTTCAAGAAGGATTATGATCAAAGACCTTATTGTCCTTTCGGTAGTCGCGAGCCTACTCATAATCCTTCCACTTATTCGAAGTTACGGGTTCAACAACAGCTACGGCTCCGTCTCAAGCTTAGAGCAAGATCAAGTCGCAAGTGAGGCTCGTAGGACACACGCGAAGCCTCAAGAAATTATCGAGGACATGGCGTTCATCGAAGAGGTCTTCCCAAAAGTTTCAGCGTGGGAAATGACAAAATTCGAACCCTATCTTGCCGCCGAGACAAGATCTGAGGCTCGAACTCGCGAGATAGGCTACGTACTCGATACCCTGGCCACAAGACTGGGCGAGCTTGAACACTTCACCCAGCCGCAGCCAATGACTATTGCCGAACTATCAACAGATTCTGATGGTGATGAGTTATCCGCCTATGAATTTGTAGCCTATTACGAAACCGGCGTAGCAGGCATCAATCTTGTCCTCGGCGAGGACGACGGAGAGTCAGCGCTGTACTCCTTCAACATCAATATCCAAGACAAGCTACGAGTCCTATAAAGTGGCCGATCGAGCTAATAATACAGTTGCAACAGATGCGTCTGGGGAATCTCAGACGCATCATAAGCCTCAGGACTATTCCGACTGGATAGCTCTTCGTTTAACCAAATTTTTACGCTTCCTAGCTGACTCTTTCTTCGCTCGCCGCTACGGTCACCGAGCGGTAGTTCTGGAGACAGTTGCTGCCGTACCCGGCATGGTTGCTGGAATGCTACGCCATATGCGCAGCCTGAGGCGCCTCGAGAACGATCGAGGCTGGATTCGTCACTTGCTGGAGGAGGCGCAGAATGAGCGCATGCATCTCATGATTTTCCTCGAAATAGCAAAGCCAACCTGGTTTGAACGCATGCTCATTCTCCTCGCTCAGGCGATTTTCTTTACTGCGTTCTTACTACTCTATTTGCTTTCTTCACGCACAGCGCATCGCCTGGTGGCTTACTTCGAAGAAGAAGCGGTGATTAGCTACACTGAATACCTCGCCGAAATCGACAGCGGCAAACTCAGCAACAAAGCCGCTCCTGAAATCGCCATCGAATATTATGACCTAGCTGCTGACTCTTGCCTGAGAGACGTAATTGAAGCGGTGCGCACCGACGAAATGGACCATCGTGATGCCAATCATGAAATGGCCGACACGCTCTCAGCCTAATAAATGAACAAATGGGGACAGATTTATTTAATCATGCCCAATAGCGCTGAACGCTGCTATTAGCGTCAGTCTGTTGACGGTAGTGACCCGGTATACCTAGGGCGCTCTTCACTGCGCCGATTCTGCCTATAAGCTGAGTCGGCTGATTCCCGTTCAATATCCTTCGCTGTTACGCACAAATATTTTGTTCTTCGAATTGCTGGATTTGGCTGTACTTTTGCACAATAAACCCGATCTTCTAGCGCGACCGTCAGGTTATACGCATCAAGCTCCGCTTGTGTCATTTCAGCAAAATCAGGCTTGCTGGATACCACACATGACGCTAAGGCTAAGGTTATTAGTGTCAAAATGAAATTCTTCACGTTAAATGCCTCCTGTCCAGAAGGAATAAAAGGGGGACACCCATAAGTCGATCCCTGTCAACAAGACAGCAGTCATCTAAGTGTAGTCACCCCG
>CAXBLN010000142.1:0-10217 GCA_963976555.1 uncultured Gammaproteobacteria bacterium | reverse complement strand
GTGTCTCGTTCAGAACGCAAATTCCGCAAGCCTTTGGCAAGGAGTGACCCGAATCCAATAGAATGTCGGTTCGCAGACTGACTACGATTAGGTACTCTTCAAAACTTGCTCCAGGCGTTCCTGCGGATCGCCCTTTACGATGCTATGGTCTAAGTCATAATCTCCAATTTTCTTTAGGTATAAATCAAATATTTCATCGCGGTTATATGGATTTTCTCGGAGCGGGTCGGCTTGCCAGGGAATGCTGGAATCACATAAATAGTAGTATCTGCTTGAAGTACTCTGATTAATGCTATTTTCAAAAGTACTATAGATCCATGGGTCGCAGTGCCCATACTTAACTTCACTCCAGATCATAATAACCAGTAAATCCGTGTCGCAAATTATTCTTTCCGGGAAACGGGAAAGAAGTGCCTGTTCCTGTCTATGTTGTAGCTTGGCTATTTCCAAAAGGTCTTGCTGTTGGTAGGAATCTTTCCCATCGAGATAGTCCCTGGCAATTTCAGGAACAAGATGTGTATTCCAGGAATTGGCGAGCTGATTCGCTAGAGTGGTTTTCCCGGAAGACTCAGGCCCCGTAACAACTATTATCTCAGTGCTCATTACAATAACTCGTGCGCCATGTCCTAACGGCGATGAAGGCCGTTCGTGAACAGATAGTAACCAAAAGGCGAACAAAAATACCTTCTTTCTTCCTAACTATTGCAGCGGCTAATGTTATACTGCGCCCAGTTCCTTAGGGGTGGTCGATAGATCTGAGATTCTGGTTAGCCAGTCAACCCTAGAACCTGATCCGGTTAATACCGGCGTAGGAAAAGGATGCATACCACATCTCATCACACGTCTAAAATAATGCCGGGTCTCTTAAATTTACTTTGGAGAGACTCATGTTTAAAGCTCGTCGCCTATCTTATTCCACCTTTGGCTTATTTGCGTTGCTCAGCTTCGCTGCCGATCTTGTATCCGCTACAGAAAATACCATCGAAGAAATCATTGTTAACGCAGATTTCAGGTCCAGAAACGAACTAGACACGGCAACCAGTGTCACGGTGATGACGGAAGCCACGATAAGATCCAGAGCGGCACAACACTTTGAGGAGTTGGCGAACGCCATTCCCAATGTTAACTATGCCGCCGGTTCCAATCGCGCACGCTTTTTTCAGATTCGCGGCATCGGCGAACGCAGTCAGTTTGTAGCGCCTATCAACCCCTCGGTGGGTTTTCTTGTGGACAATGTGGATTTCAGCGGAGCCGCCACCATCGCTACCATGATGGATGTTGAGCAGGTTGAAGTGCTGCGCGGCCCCCAAGGAACCAGATACGGTGCCAATGCATTGGCAGGCCTTATCAACGTCAAGACTCATGACCCTGAGGATCAGTTCGCGGCGAGTCTGAGAATCGGCGCGGCGGATTACAATACGGAAACCATCGCAGCAACGATTACTGGCCCTCTGACGGAATCTCTGAGCGCACGATTGGCAGTGGGTAGCCATCGATCTGATGGATACTATGAAAATAGTTTTCTGCAGACGAAGGAGAATAATGCTCAGGACGAGCTATCAATTCGCGGAAAATTGCGCGCAGAACTGTCCGATAGCTGGAGCATCGATCTTGCGCTTTCCCATGTAGATATCGACAACGGTTACGACGCGTTTACTCTGGACAATTCGCGTACGACGCTCTCGGACGAGCCAGGGCAGGACCAACAGGAATCTCTAGCCCTGGCAATTGACAGCAACTGGCAGCTGAATAATTTCGATCTACAATTTATCGCGAGTCTCGCCGATTCTGATATGGAGTACGGCTACGACGAGGACTGGACCTTTGCAGGCATTCATCCGGATGGCTACATGTCGCGAGACAACTATATCCGCGATCGAGAAACCCAGTCCCTGGAGTTAAGGTTTATATCTAATGAGAGCAGTCGAATATTTTCCGATACAACGGAATGGCTGTTCGGTTTGTATACACTCTCCAGTAAGGAGTCATTGCGGCGAGAATATACTTTCCTGACCTCAAATTTCTATAGCGATTACGAATTCGATACTGCGGCAGCCTTCTTTCAACTAGATTCATCGCTTAGTGAAAAACTAACTCTGGAAACAGGGATAAGGGTGGAGAGGCGCGACACGATCTATATAGATTCACAACTGCTAGCCTTTTCACCCACGGAAACTCTATGGGGCGGTCGAGTCGCAGCCAAGTATCTCCTTAACTCGAATACCATGGCTTATGTCAGCATTGCTCGGGGCTATAAGGCCGGTGGCTTCAACACCGACGGTACATTGGATGCGGATTTGCGAGAATTTGGTGAAGAGTTCCTGATTGAATATGAGTTAGGAGTAAAATCAAATTTGCTTCAGAACAAATTACACATCAAGGCTGCGCTGTTTCACGACGACAGGCACGAACAGCAGGTAAAGAGTTCCACTGGAAGAATCCGAGCCAACGGAAGTACCGAATTTATCGACTTCATAGGCAACGCCGCTGAGGGGACGAACAACGGTATAGAATTTGAAGCGGTTTGGTATCCGTCAGAACAGCTGAGTCTAACAGGCAGTTTCGGCCTGTTAGATGCAACCTTTGATTCTTTTCTAAATTCCGAGAATCAGGACCTGTCTGGTCGCGATCAGGCTCACGCGCCGGGCTATATGGCGCATCTGGCAGCCGACTATAACCTGGGACCCTGGTTACTCTCCGTGTCGATTGATGCCAAAGACGATTTCTATTTCTCCGACAGTCATAGCGTGCGAAGCGAGCCCTATGAGCTGGTAAACATGAATCTCAGTTATTCTACTCAACGTTGGAGCCTGAGTTTTTGGGGTCGGAATCTTAGCAATCAAGACTATGCGGTTAGGGGGTTTTTCTTTGGGGAGTTTGGTAATGATCCAAGAAAAGGCTACGCGCCTGAACCCTATGTTCAATTCGGCGAACCCCGAGTGATCGGAGTTACTTACGAGCTACAGTTATGAGGTACATTTATGAAAGCATCGGTTGATATTAGTCTCTATCCATTGGCAGATGAATATATTCCCGCCATCAAGGAGTTTATTGAGAGAGTGCAGCATTATCCAGAGGTCGCTGTAGTACGCAACGACCTCTCGACGCAGCTCTATGGCGACTACGAACAGATAATGGATCTGTTGAAGATCGAAGTCAGGCTAAGCTGGGAGAAGTACGGGAAGAGTATTTTCGTGATTAAACTACTGAGAGACGATCTTCGAGGTCTCTCTGGTGATTGAGTTTCTAGGCACTATCAGCGAGCAATTCCTGCAAAACTCCTTACTGGAACTGATAGCCGTTGTGTTCGCGATTGCCTATTTGCTGCTTGCGGTCAAAGAAAACATTCTTTGCTGGTTTGCCGCCGGCATTTCTACCCTTATTTATCTCTTTATATTCTGGGACGTTAAGCTCTATATGGAGTCTGGCCTGCAAGTATTTTACCTTGCCATGGCGGTCTTCGGGTGGGTCCAGTGGCGACGCGCCAGCGATGGATCAAAGGCCTTGCAGGTTTCGATGTGGAGCATGCAGCGGCATCTACTAGCGGTGGCTCTCATCGCGCTGTTCACTTTTACATCAGGGTATCTGCTGAATTCTGGAACTGATGCACAAATGCCGTACCTGGATTCATTCACGACATGGGCAAGTGTCGTCACTACCTTCATGGTGGCACGCAAGGTATTGGAAAATTGGATCTACTGGCTGGTGATCGACTCCGTTTCAATCTATCTATATATCGAACGTGAACTCTATTTCACTTCTATGCTGTTCGCCGTGTACATAGTTATCATCTTCTTCGGATGGTACTCATGGTCAAAAAGCTATCGGCAGAATATGGGAGTCACCCAAGGATAAAGAGGACGTGGGAGAGTATTTTCCAATCAGCTTGAGTATCAAGCTGGAAAGAAAAAATCCCCCTGCATTCCCAACGAATCCACTTTGTACGAATTAGCTTCTACGTCGCCTACCGAGAATAGCGAGCCCGCTAAGCAGCAACAAAGCTGACATCGGTTCAGGAACGTCTGCCGTGACTAGCGAGATTCGGGCGTCGAGATGAGCGCCGTCATTGAAGAAGTCCGAGATTGTACTCCCGGACGGAATGGGGCCATCCGGCCCGACGGCAAACCGAATTCTCGGAGCCGGACCAAACACCTGAACGTTTTCGAAATTAAAATTGTATGTGTCTGCGTTAGGAAACAATCGCGTCTCACCTAGGACGAAGGAGTTCAGTATCACATAGACATGTACGCCATTGTTCAGTGGGCCGCCAGGCACAGTGGTTGCGCTGGTTGTGAAGCTACCGGAAATATTCAGAAACTCGCCGTCGAGCCCGCTACCAAACCATTCACGTACGGAGTGCTCGTTCCCGGATTGCGTAGAATTGGTCGTCATTCGAGTTCGGCTGATCGTGGGCTGGCCCGTACTATAGTTTCCGTCGGCATCGTCCCAATCCAGGAAGCCGGGCGAGCTAGAAAAGGTGCCCCCCGCAGGACCGTTGGTTCCCTTGTAATTCCAAAAACCATTGCTTGTAGCCGCATGTCCCTGCTCTGCTGCATCTAGCAGGGATCCAGCAGCTACGGGATTTCCAAAATTGTCGATGCCATTGTTCACCGCCGCATCCCAATCTGCTATCGAGTCGGCCAGGATCACGTCGGCCAAGGAACTGCTGGTGATTAGCATGCCCCATGCGAGCGTCATAATCTTTGCAACTGTACTTATAGGTTTTGTGTCCATCACTGTCTCTCCGATCTAATCGTAATTCGTAAAAAAATAGTAAAGAAAAGGGCGCGAATTCTACAAGCTAAATAAAGTTAGAATATTCTAGCCACTTAGTATTGTCGCGCATTGCTTAACCAGGGAATTCGTACAAATTCCTGACGAAGCCACTGTCCTCGATCTAAAAATCGACTATTTGTTCCTAGTCACTGACAAGATCGATTATTTTTTCCCACTGCCCCGTGCCGTCTGGCTTGGTTCTGTTCGGCACTCGTCGCATTCCCATCTTGGCTGCTGCTTCTGCTCCCTCTTTTGAGCAAACCCACTGCGTCACCCGTACTTTGCTCAGGCCCTTCTTCCGCGCAAACTCCTTCATCTGTTCTAGCCAGTCCGCACCCAATCGCTTAACAAAGCCGCGACCGGCGCCATTGTTCTCAAATTTTTCGGTGCCGGAGTCTACATCCAACCGATCCAGATCACGGTTTACCTTGCCGCTCAAATTGCCTTTGACCTTTCCCTGGCGGCCTAGAGTGCTTGTTGGATTAATATCAAGGTCAAGGCTGTCGGGAGTTTCCGTGCGACGAGTTATTTTTTTGAAGATGCGCGATTCGCCAAAGAACTTACCGAGGAATTTACGCAAGTAGCCCCCAAGACCAGTCCTCTTTACAACCACAGCAGCACCAGCTGTGCCGACGCCAATAGCTACCCCAATCATCGCCTTGTAAATCTTGCTCTCTTTCTCGCTCAGAATCTGGTCAAGCGTCTTCCCCTCGCCTAGCATTTTTCTTATCTGCAGAACCAGGTCAGCATCTTCCGCGTCGATTCCGTTCATCTGCGTGAGCATAATGAACATTATCTGTAGCTGCCTCCGGGAGACGTCACTAAAGCCCTCCCAATGTTTTTCCCAGTCTGTTGGAAAGAATTTCTTGTTCAGCGAATCTGTTGCGGCTTTGTCTGCTTCGGTAAAGTTCTTAGTGGGCTTGTCGTCCTCAAGGTCCACTAGTTCGGGGTCATCGGCACTCTTTTTCTTCGGATCGAGAATCCGCCACCACTTTCCATCGCGATAGAAATACCAAACGGTTCGATCTTTACCCGTAAGCTGATCTTTCTCCTTTCGCGTAACCGTTTGAATATAAACCGAGAATAGGATGCCTGACAGCGGCATGGCATAGGGGATAGCCAGGAAGGGTGTCATGACCTCCACCAGGCTGTACTTGTAATCTACGAAAATTGGGGAGACGCCTCCGAGGCTCAAAGGCACAATATTCTTGTTGTCGATAATTGTGGATTGCAGCGTGCCAGAGAAGCCGGGCAGCAGTTGGGATGCCATCTCGACATCTACCAGGCAGGGATGGGATGTGCCGACGATATTAAGGTATGACTCAGCCCGTTCTGTCTGAACATGTTCGATGAAAGGTTTAACCATCAGCCGGATACTCTGGCTCAACAGGTCATTGACAGAAACAATCAGTTCGGTGACATCGCTGATGGAGCGAGGTGCCTCGACTACCAGGCGTTCGGCAGAGAATTCGATGATCTTTGCCGGACAATTATCGAACCAAACTGTCACCCAGCTTTCGTGACTGCCAAAGCCGTAGCCGTCGATGGTGAGGGGTTCACCGGGCGTGATCTCGGTCAGAGAAACCTCATGGATGAAGGGTTCCGGCAGGCATTGCCACAAAGTCGCATCGAAGAATTCGGGGTAGACGAATTCTTCTTCATCATTGTGAGTCTGGCTAGCCATAGAATATCACCCCAGGATATATGAGGAGTTAAGGTAGCATGGGCTTTATAGCGATTTGTATCCCTGAGTCTAGGGGGTAGCGTTCAAAGGCTCTCTAGCTACTGATAGCTGCGGCCCTCGCTTCTTAGCCAGCCGTCCATGTGGCGGCCATTTGGATCGTGATGAGTCCAATGCACGACACCCCCTTGAGAATTCCATTCGTACTCGCCATAGAAATCAACGCTATCGTTGACAGCAATCCCTTCTATACGAGGCGCAAGGTCGATATTATGCGCGACGAGCAGGGTCTGCCCAGATGCCAATCGAAGTATAAACCTTTGGTGTCTGGAGCCGTCGTTGTCGTCGGACAAGACACGAGTGACGGTACCGCTGCCCCGAATCTGCTTTCCAGCGTCGGCGCGTCCAAATTCATTCCCGGTGGCAATAAAAGCTTCTGGGGCCTGGCGAGGCACACTTTGTGAGCTGGCTGGCTGAGAGCTCACTGCGTTAGGAATGAGATTACCACCGTCATCATCCCCTAAGTAGAAGTAGGCGATAAGACTTAAAACAAGCAGAAAGTAAATTTTCTTCATAGCGCCTGTGCTTAAAACCTCGTGATCAATGTAGAAGGGGGGTAACAAAGTAGAGACCCTCGGGTCTTTAGCCTCAATCTAAGGGGACAGTAATGACCCCATTGACTGATTGGCTTACACATCGATTTCTAACCTGGGCCCAACTTCGCTAAAACCGTTTTTTATGTAGAAATCAACTGTTCTTTGACATCGAGGCACGTCTGGTGCGCCGACTTCCAAAACTTCCCAAGCTCTCTCTTGCAAAATCTTTTGCGCGTGAAATTAACGATGCTCCAATATCTTGCGAACGAAATTCTGGCTTAACATAGAATTCTGTAATCTCGCCAAACTTACCGCCGGCATAAATGGCGGAACATTCATTCAAGTTAATCATTCCTGCAACCTCATTATCGATGATCGCTAAGAACGACCAAACCCCTGATTCCGGCACAATCAGTTGTGCCGCTGTTATTCTTAGTTTTTATATTTGGAAGAGGTGACTTTGCTCGGCAAATAGCTCGTTCAGAAGACTATTAACCAGGTCTGCTACGAGATCCGACTCAGCAGGACTAGCCATTTCGATCTCTATGCTAGGTTTCATGATGCTTTACAGTCAATCACAGTGCCCTTAATAGCAGGAGCAGGGCGTAGCGCTGCTTCTTCTTTGATTTAATTGTTATGTAGCTTTGTCTGGATACCATTCGGTTTTCTTGTTCATGAACACCATTTAGCAATCACGTCATACTTCTTCAAGAGCAGGTGATGTACACCACTCGGCTCCTGGGTCAGTCACGCTAGGTGTGGTGCTAGGATCAACGATTATGGGTATGTCCCTCATTGTATAGTCGATGTCTTCATTAGGTATTACTATTATTGAATCGCAAGGATATCCATCAAATCTTTCATCTGTGGATTCAATATATTCTCTTATCTCCCTTTCAGATGCTGAAGTTTCTCCAGTTCCCAATGGTTTCGTGTTGCTAGATTCTAGCGATGACGTAATTCCGGGCTCGCCACATCGGCTCAGTAGCAAGGCGGCACAAAAAATGGAATTCAATTTGACCTTCGACGCTCTCATAGTTCGATTAAGCTTCATAACGCTGTGAATAATAGGGGCAGCGTTAGCTGCCTCCTTTTTGATTTGATTGTTATGTGTACACATGGCACTATACACACACATTTCGGTAATTATACACATAGGTGATACTAATGCGAACTAATATAGAAATAGACGACAAGCTTATGAATGACGTACTCAAAGCTACAGGGGCCCGCACCAAGAAAGAAGCTGTTGAGCTTGGGCTTAAGACATTGATTAAATTGAAGAAACAAGAAGGTATTAAAGCTTTTAAAGGAAAGCTAAGCTGGACAGGAGACTTGGACGATATGAGAAAAGCTTCATGATTCTTGTGGATTCTAGTGTATGGATAGATTATTTCACGGGAGTTAACAGCTCCCAGGTTAACAAGCTGGATGATTGTCTGGGGCTTCAGCCAGTCGCAATTGGGGACTTGATTCTTACGGAAGTTCTTCAAGGATTTAGGCTCGATAAAGAATATGAGACAGCAGAATCATTGTTCGATGAATTGGTCCTCTTTGAATTGCTTGGGAAAGAAATGGCATTGAAAAGCGCTGGGAATTTCCGAGCTCTGAGGAAAAAAGGGATAACAATCAGGAAAACAGCTGATGTGATTATTGCTACATTTTGCATTGACCGAAAAATTCCTTTGCTCTTTTCAGATAAAGACTTCAAGCCATTTGTAAGACATCTCGGGTTGCAGGAAGTCTGATGTCACACATAACATTTATATAATGAGAAAAACTCGATTTACCCGATACCCGATACCCGATACCCGATACCCGATACCCGATACGCGAGCTCGCGGCTTTTATATCGTGGCGAATCGGCACTTCACCGATATTTGTGATCTTCTAACTTCCCGAAACTACAGAGCGAGATTCGCTTAGCAGCTTCGGGAGTGTCCGCCGTCTTTCGATTTTCCGCTAACGACAGCTAAAATTTTCCGCGACCCAATTATCCGGATCGTTCTCCCCACCGGCAGGCCCTGAATAACGGGCCTGCTGCGGGTAAGTGCACAGCGGTCGTTCGTCATCGACCCGTCCGTTAGTGCTATGTGTAGCGGTTAAACTCTCCGGTGCGACACCATTTTCAACCCAGTCCACGAGAGGAGCCAGCTTGTCCCAACTATTGGGGCCGGGACCGCCGCCACAGTGGCCCATGCCTGGTGCGAGGAAAAGGCGCGATGAATCATTGGCGTCGCCGAAGCTTCCCGCGAAGGTCGCGTCGACCATGTCATTGAAGTAGTTCACTGTTGCCGTTGCAACCGAGAGCGCATCGCTCAGTCCGTGATAGACGATGAGCTTGCCGCCGCGGCTCTTAAGGAAGCTGGACAGGTCTGGGTCGGTGGCGTCCATGATGGAGCTCATTAGCTCGGCTTGACCACTGGTGAAGTCGTCGACGCTAAAATCCATCCAGTGAAACTCGGGATTCATGCCGTCGCGTCTTGCTGTGTAGTTGGGATCGTTGAGGTTCGGAATTGTCACGCCGGGGTCAGTCTCATAGAACAAGTAATTTACGTGATCGCCGGCGGGACCTCTTAACATGCCCGGTGCCATGCCGTTGCTGGCGCTGGGCACGAACAGACCTATCCAGTCCAGTTCAGAGCCTTTAGTCTTGCCAGGATAGATGATGGTGCCGTTGCTGTCGTAGGGGCCGCTGTAGAAATCGGCGATGGTTTGTATCTGCGGATTAGTGAAACAAGCTCCGCCACTGCCTGAACTTGGGCACATGTGATCTGACAGGTCTGTGCGTGGATCGAAGTCGCAAGTCAGGGGGTTGTTGAGCACGCCGTCGCGGATGCCGTCGTTCGCGTCACACTTCTGCAGTACCGCGTCATTGAGAATGCTGACGAGTTCCGTGCTGTCGCGCTGACCGTCGCCGTTGCTGTCGATAGCCAGGTTGCCGGCGAAGTTGTCTTTGAACATGCGCTGCAGGTTCCAGGTGCCGGCCGCGTTCATCGCCTGATAGTAGTTCACAGGGGCGCCGGCGACGATGCCATCGAAATCGTTCGGATAGCGCTGCGCTTCCATCAAGCCCTGGCGTCCGCCGGTTGAACAGCCTTCGAAGTAAGAGTATTCGGGTGCTCTGTTGTAATAACTGTTAACGAGTGTCTTGCCGGCCATAA
>CAXBLN010000141.1:0-10218 GCA_963976555.1 uncultured Gammaproteobacteria bacterium | reverse complement strand
CTGGTCTACTGAATCCATTCAAACAGGGACGCTAGGATAAACGGCATTGTTCTTGGAGTCTAGTTCACAAGCGCCGAGAGTTAGCGGCCTAGAGGCGTTGTTTTAAACAAAATGTAACAGGCTGAGGAATTGTCAGCGTCGTCCAGAGTATGAGAGGATTCCGGCAGCATTTCCAACAACAAGATGGCCGTGGACTTGGTGGGGTAAAATAACCTGCAGCCGATGGTCTATTCATCGTCCCCGGCAATATTAGCTAAACTTAGGAATTCGAAGTAGTGAAATTGAAGCAAAATCTTGCAGTCAGTAGTTGTGCGCAGCTTTTCAGAAGAAGGCACTGGAACTCCGCCCTGCTTGTTATCCTGGGTCTAATGCTTAGTGGGTTTTCGACGCCCGCACTGGCAGCCTTAGATCGAGTTAGTGACTTCGCGTTGTTAGACAGTGGGGGCACATTCCATCAGTTGAGCCGCTATCAGCATCGTAAGGCCCTCGTGCTGATGGCCTATGCTCAGGAATGCACGAACATGGATGCAATGCTAAATGACTATGAAGACATGGCCGCGAGGCACGCCGGGGAGGAATTCGAATTTCTCTTGATCGATACACAGAATCTCGATCGACCTGCATTAAATGCATTGAACATGGAAATGCCCATCCTCGAAGATGACGGTAAATTAGTCTCCGAGGCGCTAGCCATCGCCAACGCCGGCGAAGTACTGGTTCTGAATCCCCAGCGCTTGTCTCTATTCTATAAGGGCCAGTCCTCGGAAACGCTCGAGTCGACGCTCGCCGCAATCATTGCCGAAGACGTTAACGATACGGTGCGTCAGGCAGCGTCGAATTGCGCCATCGACTATCCTCAGCGCGAAATACACAGTGAATCACCGCCGGACTATGCCAGTGAGGTCGCACCAATCATCATTGAGAATTGTGCAGACTGTCATCGGCAGGGTGGAGTAGGCCCTTTCGCTTTAGACAGCTACATCATGGTTCTCGGTTGGTCTCCCATGATCAAGGAAGTACTTCTTAATAAGCGTATGCCACCCACACAGGTGGATCCCTATGTCGGCCATTCCGAGGGCGCGCGCTATCTGGACCCCGAAGATATGCAGACCCTTGTTCATTGGATAAACAACCGAGCGCCCCGAGGAGACAGCGAAATCGACCCCCTGGAGGCCTTCACTTCCGAAGATCGTGAGAGCTGGGCTTTTGGCGAACCGGACTATATTGTGACGGGGCCGAAGAACGAGGTGCCCTCAATCGGCGTAATGGATTATGTCTACGACGACATCGACCTGCCCTTCGAGGAAGACAGATGGCTGCGCGCAATAGAGTACAAGGCGGGCGATGAATCCGTTCTGCATCATCTGGTAACGTTCGTCACTGCGCCGGAAGAAGACTTCTGGGGGCCCGAAAAGGATAGCAATTCAGCCACCCGACGATTCGTCGAGAGCTACCTGCCAGGCAAGGTCAATGCCATTGAGTTCAAAGAGGGAACAGGGGTTTTGATTCCCCAAGGTCACAAGCTATCGATGCAGTTTCACTATGTGACTAACGGTCAATCTACGGTAGACGAAACCCGAGTCGGTCTCTATTTCAGCAATGAGCCGAACTTGAAAGAAAAGTTGACTCAGGTAGTGGCAAGCCGATTCGTCCTGCCCCCGAACGATCATGACTTCGAGCTTCAGGCAGAACATCAGCTTGAGCAGGATGTCGTTATCACCGGAGTGCGGGCGAGAATGAACTTTCGCGGCAAGCGCATGAAATTTGTTGTAGAAAACCCAGACGGGCAGATTAAAGAACTGTTCAGTGTTCCCGCATACAACTATGGCTGGCAACCGCACTATTTGCTTGCTGAGGCGGAACCTGTGGTCGCTGGGAGTAAGCTGCGAGTCATAGGAGCCTTCGATAACTCGGTATCGAATCCATCAAACCCTGATCCCAGCAAGGAAGTGACCTTCGGCTTGGAAAGTTGGGAGGAGATGTTCACCGGCTATTTCACATTCTACAAGCAATAAATAGGTACTCCATCTAGCATGAGCCGATGCAAGCTTGTGTAAGGAGGACTTTCCGTTAAGTGCTCCCTGCGCGTTGCATTTAGCGACTACTATTTGGCACAGTACTGATTATCAAAATTATTTTCTGGCGATTCCGTTCTGCCGATAAAAACTTACTACTGAAGTTGAACAAGCAAACCCATGGCAGAAAGCAACACCCCCCTCTACTACGGTTGGAAAATCGTCATTGCCATCATGGCGCAGCTGACATTTACCAGCGGCCTCAGTTTTTATAATCACGCGATCTATCTTAACGCTCTGGCAGCGAATCCCAACTTCGATGTACAGACGGCTTCGTTCGCGGTGTCGCTGTTCTTCCTGTCCGGAGGGATCACTGGCCTCGGCGTAGCGAAATGGGTACAGGAATACGACCCACGCATCTGTATCTGTGCCGGTGCAGTAGTATCCTGCTGCGCATTGAGTTCGCTGGCATTCGTGCAACAAATCTGGCAGCTGTATATCGCCTTCATGTTCTTCGGCGTCGGCTTCTCGGCCTCATCACTGATTCCGGCAACTACTCTGGTAACTCGCTGGTTCCATAGAAAGAGAGCGATGGCCTTGTCGATCGCCTCTACGGGACTTTCTCTCGGTGGCGTGGTGTTAACGCCCTTGTGTGTGTTGTTAGTTGACTCCTTGAGTTTTAGAGTCGCCGCCCCGCTCATGGGGTTACTGTATATAGTGGGTGTGATACCTATCACCTGGATTTGGCTGCGTGCGAGTCCTGAGTCTATGGGGCTACTGCCCGATGGAGATTCTCCGGTTGTGGTGCCAGTTACTGCTGCGGCCAGCGCTGACGAGAATGCCGAAGGCAGGGTTGAGGAGGGCGGTTCCGAAGATTCTCAGAGCGATGGTATTAGCTTTAAGCAGGCGCGTTCTACGCGCTTTTTCTGGGGAATTAGTATTGCCTACGTCTTTCTAATGATGGCGCAGGTGGGGGGCATAGCTCACCAGTATGGATTGGCCAGAGAGTTGCTCAGCGATGCGCAGACGGCTGTAGCGGTAGCTATCTTGCCCATTGCCAGTATCGTCGGTCGCCTTATCGGCGGTTGGCTGGTAAGTAGAATGTCGATTCGTTTATTCGCCATCGGCATGATGATCCTGCAGGCACTTTCATTGAGTTTGCTTGCGTTGGGAGTAAACGTGTTCACTCTCTGTCTGGGCCTCGCTCTATTCGGTGCTACCGTGGGCAACCTGCTCATGCTACAACCACTATTGATTGCGGATGCGTTCGGCGTTCGCGAGTACGCAAGGATATTTGCCGTCGCGAACCTTATGTCATCCTGGGGGACCGCCGCCGGACCTGCAGTTCTAGGATATGCATTCGCCGTTAATGCCAGTTTGTATAGCCTCCCGTATTGGCTTGCGGCTGCCGCAGGGGGGGTTGGATTGATCTTATTTCTCTCAGGTGGCAAATTGAGGCCAAATTGAATCTCCTGGCCGATCGCCACGCCGACAGCTTGAGGAGAACAGCGCGACTATAATGATAAAACTCCTGATTGGTTTAATAGCTTTTGTAGCGCTTATAGTAGGTGGAGCGTCGCTCGCGGGTTTTCCACCTTCCTATCTCATTAGTGCGCCTGGGGTCGCCACGGGAATTGGCTCCAAGCTGCTCTGCAGCGCGCGCTACGTGTCCGGATTTTCCGAGCGGCAGTCATTCGATGACTTGGTCCAATACTCGGGAATATTGCAGGAATTATCGGTGGACTACGACGAAGCGCAGCAGAGTGTGACTACCAGTTTGTTCGGAATGAGTGAGAAGACGGCGAACTATCTTCCTAACATCGGTTGTGCGGTCGAATACGAAGGATTTTCTCAGCGCGCCTCGTTGCAGACTCAGGCCGTCGCGGCAAGTACGGCGGTCTGGCCTGCGGGCGACACAGTTGCGCCGCCAAATCCAGTGATCGGGGAACTGCTGCAGCAACTGTTAGCGGCAGATAACGATGCCGGGCTCAATACAAGGGCATTACTGGTCGCGCATCGGGGTGCCATTATTGGCGAAGCTTATGGGCAGGGCGCGGATGCCACAACGCCGCTGTTGGGTTGGTCTATGGCAAAGAGCCTAACAGCGATCATGCTGGCAAACCTCGAATACCGTGGACTGCTTAGCTTGGATGCTGCACCAGGCTTTGAACAATGGCGAGATGACGAGCGATCACAGATTCGCATCAGCCATATGTTAACCATGACCGATGGCTTAGCCTTCTCGGAGGAATACAACCCGGGCGACGACGCAACTGCCATGTTATTCACCGAACCCTCGTCCTCGGACTTCGTAATGCGCAAGAGCGGGCTGCACGTGCCGGGAAGTCGATTCAATTACAGTTCCGGCACGGCGAACCTCCTGGCACGAGTCTATTTCGAAAAGCTGGGAGGGAGTCAAAACAATTACACTGACTATTTAGCCAACATTCATCGACCGCTAGCGTTTCAGAACGCTGTATTCGAAGTCGATGCGATTGGCGTTTTTATGGGAAGTTCTTATCTCTACGCATCTGCGCGTGATTGGGCGCGCATTGGGCAGCTGATGCTTAATGAAGGAACGATCAACGGACAAAGGATTATGCGTGAGGATTGGGTAGCCCGCGCCACTGCGCCTAATGCCTCGGAAAACCAGAGAGCCTACGGCTATCAGTGGTGGCTGAATCGCGGCAACGAGGAATTGCGCTGGATGGATCTGCCTGAAGATGCGTATTCCGCTCAGGGAAATCGACAGCAGTATCTCATGGTAATTCCATCTCAGGATCTCGTTATCGTACGCTTGGGGTGGACGGCAGGGGGCTATCCGGTAAATGAGCGCTTCGCGGAGATACTTCGCAGTATCTAGGTGGTAGAGCGAATAGCCCGGTGCTCGCGCTATCTAGTTAACGGCGGCACCAGGTTCTTGAGTGGGCGCAGAATTGCGCAAGCCACTGATTACAGTTTCCATGGCTCTGTCTACTAAGGCACCCTCGCTGACGATCTTTACGGAACCCGCCTTTAATTCCTGAGCCAAGCGCATACGCGTGAGCTCCACAACTTTCACACCCTGGCTGTTTACAAAAAACAGCTTGTCGATGCTGTCGATTTTTGTCGCCAGTGTGCAGCGAACAGGCGCGCCCGCAGCACCCTTGAATTCCATCCAGGTGCCGATGGGGAGCTTCTCTACGCGTCTCAGATAAGCATCGTCTCGCGACAGAGGGGGAGGATCTTTGCGTTCACGTTGAGAATTCGCAGCGGCAGAGCTACCGCCGTCAACACTGTGCAGTCTGTCTGCGGCCTGAGTTTCCGCCACGTGAAAACTATACTGCTGGACTTGTTTTAGCTGGCGCAGAATTTTTGTTCGCTTCGATTTCGATGCGCCGCCGATCTCCAGTGCCTTCTCCAGGTTGTCTATCAGGCGCGGATTGATCTTCTCGAATCGGTCTTTGTCACCTGGAAGTTTGTCTGCCTTTACCGTCCATAACAATACATCGATGGTGCTCATGATCGGTTTCCAGGAGCTTCCACTAGGACCTTCCTTCAATACCAGTTTCACAAGGAAATCGTGAAAATGTGTGTCGAGAAGTCGCTGTATTGAAGGGTCGAGGTCTTCACGTAGCACGCGTTCGTTTAATTTCTGGCGAACAAATTCGTGCACATCGTCAAGCTGTTCGCTGTGATCTTCCGTTTCGCGAATTCTCTGCTCGAGCACAGCGTCTGTCTTGCTGAATTGACTTTTGAGTTGTCGCAGCTCATTTATCAAACTTTGGATGAAGCTTCTATCTGCATTTTCTTCAGTCAGTAGTCGCTCAACTAACTCGCGCACCTTGATGAATACAGGGTCGCTTTCTAACATTTCCTGTTCGGTCCAGGCTATGCCCGCCATGGCGAATTCGTTCAGAATTACGCGGCCTGGATGTTGCTCATCGTCAAAGAAGTCGGTATCGCTTAGCGCGATTTTCATGATTGATATCTGTGTTCTGCCGATCAACTCCTTCATGACTAAAGGCAGGGAGTCATCATTCCAGATAGCCTTGTACAATAGGGTTACTAGATTGATGACATCTGAAGACTGCACGTCGATCGCTCCGATATCGCCGGAGTGACTGCTTTCTTCCAGGGTTCGTGATATCGATTCGCTGATATTAATTTCTTCGAAGTCCGCACTGCCCTCGCTACTCGATTGCGAGCGTGATGTGTCGCCCAGGTTGAGGCGGCTCTGTATATCGTTTAGTACGGACATTAACTGAGCCTGCTGCTGCTTCAAGCTTTCATTCTCAGCCTGCAGGTTTGCGGTGGTCGTCTGAGTCGCGAGCGGGATATTGACCGGTAGTGCAGATTGATCACTGGGTTGTGCCGCCAAGCTCTTTACGAGGGACTGCATCATGGCAAACATTTCTGCATTCGATTGTTCCGGCTTCGCTTCTTCTACTTTTTCTATGATCTTTCGGGTAATTTCAGTTTTGTTACTCGGTGCAGCCTTCGGTGGCTCCTCGGGCACAGGAGTGTCCGAAGCAGAGGAGCTCTCAATGTTACTCTCGTTTGACGAAGCCGCAGAATGCTGCTGGGAAGCCGAGCGCTCGGCCTCACGCTTCTGTTTCGCAAGCTCCCTGTTTCTCACCTTCATGTCGAGGTTGGGCATGACGCCTATTTCGATAAGGATCTCATTGGCTTCCCCCAACACCTCTTCCAGATTGTGGAAGACCGCCTTATTAAATTCGCGATAGATCGTGAGCAGGTAATGCGCCTTCAAGCCCATCGGTCTGATCGATTCATTGAAGCAATCGCCGATCTGCTCGGGATCCAGCGGGTTGTTTGTTTCGTCGATAGTAAGATTAGGGAAGATAGAATCCAAACGCGTGGTAAAACTAATATACTGCTGCTTATCGCTATTGCGAGCCTGAGTCACCATGCCCTCCATAGCGATGATGGCTTCCAGATAGTCATGGTCTACCAGTGAGAGTTTATCGTAATCGGAGATTTCGGATTCTTTGTTCTTGAATGTGGTCAGAGCATCGAAATACTCGTTCAGGTTAGTCATGAAGCGCTCTGCGATCGCGCGGGATTCCTCGCGAATAGGCGGCAGTTGCACATTGGTGAACTGCATAGCCTGTGCCTCGATCTGCAAAGTCGAGTTTTCCAAGGCGGCGACGACGTTGCGAGTGAGGGCTCGTACCGCTGCTTGTCTGACTTTGTTTACAACTTCTTTCATTGCGTATCTTTGCCTGCTTTCGGGGTAATCGCCCAGATAGAGACTGATATTAGCGGTATAGCGACTGTCAGTACAGTGGAAAGAGCACTCAGCAGACGGCCGCAAGCCCTCTAAATCTCTCATGTTGGCCGATTTTGGCGGCATTTGGCAGGGGAACCGGACAGCAATGCCTGCTGCCTTCTGGACAAAGCAAGCCGAAAGCGCGAGAAAGCGCGTGCCACAAGGGTTTCTCGCCCAATGTAGCCAGATCTAAAGCAGGAATTATCTGCACGCCTGTTTCAGTGAGATATTTCTCAATCTATGAGCTCCGATGAAGCTTTCTGCCTGGTAAGTGGAATGCCCCTGTCGCTAATGCTTAGGCGCTCATCATCTGCAGCCACTGTTTGGGCGCGCGAGTGACTTTACCGCTGTGATCGGTCCAAATATGTTGTGTAGTGCCAGTGACCAGGATCGCGTCATCCTCGGCATTTCGTACTTCATAGGCGAAATCGATGCGCCTGCTCTTATTCTGAGCAACCCAGACTCGCACTAATACCCTGTCGCCGTAGCGCAGGCTTCCCACATAGCGCAGGCTAACCTCGGTTACTGGAAGGCGGAATCCATCACGCTCCATGTGCGCGTAGTCGCTGCCTAGTTCTCGCATGTAGTGGCTTCGAGCTTCTTCGAAATAGACTAAATAGGCAGCGTGGTGTACGACAGCCATAGCATCGGTTTCGGCATAACGAACGTGGAAGCTCGATTCTATAACTACTGCAGTTTTATTATTCGACATAGAAAATCCAGACTTTGATTTTGTATCGACAGTATAGCTAGCGCATTTTCTTTTCACATTACAATTAGTCTGAATTTCCATCTGAGTCTCTGTGTTTTATAGGCGATATCTGTTAGTTTCCAGTTGAGCCTTGAGACCCAAAGCTCGCTATTCAAGACGGCTGCGAAGACTATGTTGGAATTTCCAGAACCACCCAAGAGCTACAGTTCGGTTTTTCTCGAGGAAACGGATAAGCCGTTGCCTGCGAAAATAGATCCGCGAACTCGTTACGCCTTTTTTAGTACTATCGCGGAGGGTGGAAAGTCGCTGATTAAATCCTGCAAAGATTTACATCTCTCGCGATTCATTTGCTATAAGACACTCAAACCCGAATTCGCGAAAGATGAAATTGAGCAGCAGCGACTTATAAGAGAGGCGCGGGTGACTGCCATGTTGCAGCATCCTAACACTGTGCCAACCTACGAACTCGGCAGAGACAGCAAGGGCAATCCCTACTTCACTATGAAGCTTGTCCATGGCTACACATTGCGAGAAATTCTGGACTATCGCGAGCGTTATGACCTTAATCAGTTGATGAAGCTACTCAACCAGATTGCCTATGCGCTCAAGTATGCTCATAACCACGGTGTGGCTCATAGAGATATAAAGCCGGAGAACATTCTGGCGGGTCCCTATGGAGAAGTGCTGGTTCTAGACTGGGGTCTGGCGAAGGTATGGCACCCTGATGGCTCTGCCGTCGACGACGTAGAGGTCGCGCCTACGCCTATCCAGGACCTTTCCATTACCGGCCAAGGGAAGGTACAGGGCACAGTGCACTATATGTCGCCGGAGCAACTGAATAAAGATCCTGCGATCGACGGCCGTACCGATATCTATAGCTTCGGCGCCGTGCTGTATGAAGTGCTTTGTGGAAAAAGTCCTTCGAATGGAGAAAAGATGCATCACGTCATTGACAGTGTTCTCAACGAAACGCCGCCACCACCGTCCGAGATCACGAAACAACACGTGCCGCCCTTGCTTGAGCAGGTCGCGATGCGTTGCCTGCAGAAAGGCGCTGCAGATAGGTTTCAGACTGTCGACGAAATGTTGCTTCTATTGCATCAGGACTGGCAGTCAACACTCCGCCTGTTCTAAAAGGTATACCTTGAGGATCTCGCTGATTGTGATTTCTATTCGGCTGCATTACGCTGAATTATTAATCACTGGAAACTTGTGATTCTAACTGCGGCACTTTAGTCTCGTTCACACTAATATTTTCGAATCCATGGGAGCTGTGGTGTCGCTAAAATTACCAATGAATATTATCGCTGCTATTGCAGCTATGTTACTGGCGTCAATGAGCGCCAGCCTAAGCGCTCAACAGGCCGACCTCATCTTCGCCGGTGAGAATATCGTAACGATGGATGAGTCGGACGTCGCTGCCGTGGCTGTGCGCGGAGATCGAATCGTTGCGAGCGGGTCGCGAGCCGAAGTCTTTCAGCTTAGCGGAAGCGACACTCGTGTCATCGAACTGGGCGAGCAGGCTCTTGTTCCTGGCTTTATTGATGCGCACGGGCATTTCTCTGGAGTCTCGCGCTATGCCGATCTCCTCGATCTTTCCTCTCCGCCCGTAGGAGGCATTACCAGTGTCGACGATATCGTGCGCGCGTTACGGTTGCGCATAGAGCAACAGCGAATTCCAGCCGGAGAATTAGTGTTCGGTTTTGGCTATGACGATTCCTTGTTGGCAGAGGCCCGTCATCCGAATCGTGATGATCTGGATCGCGCGTCGATGAATCATCCTATTGTAGTGAGGCATGTTTCCGGGCATTTGCTCGCGGCGAACACGATGGCGTTAGAGCAGGCCGGGATTTCCAGTGCGACGGAAAATCCTGAAGGAGGCATTATTCGCCGCCGCGAGGGCAGCCCCGAGCCGGACGGAGTCATGGAGGAAACGGCGATGGCTGTTTTCCCAGGCTCGAGTGCCAATATGAGCGAAGAAAAGCTGAGTCGCCTGCGGCGTGAAGCCGTGGATATCTATGCGGGCTACGGCATCACTACGATTCAGGATGCGAATGTCAGCAGTGCCTACGCCGAAATACTGCGGGCGGAGGGTGCGGTCGAGCCATTCGCGGTGGATATTGTAGCCTTTATCATGGCGAACCCGCTCAGTGACGAGGAGCTACAGGCCGTCAATGTCGATTCGGTATATACCGGAGGCTTCCGAGTAGGAGGGGTTAAAT
>CAXBLN010000140.1:0-10237 GCA_963976555.1 uncultured Gammaproteobacteria bacterium | reverse complement strand
GTCGATGCGTTCGAGAATTTTAATGCCTTCTTTACGCGAGAGCTGTGCGAAGGCGCAAGACCTATTAGCGATGTACCCGGCGCAATCGTGTCTCCTGCCGATGGAGCAGTTAGTCAACTAGGCTCTATTGCCGATGGCCTGCTATTGCAGGCAAAAGGTAGACATTATAGCTGCGAGAGCCTGCTTGCCCACGATACACAGACCGCAAGTCTTTTTAACGAGGGCACATTCGCTACGATCTATCTGTCGCCTCGAGACTATCATCGCGTGCATATGCCGTTCGCTGGGGTCTTGCAGAAAACTGTCTATGTTCCGGGAAAGCTTTTCTCGGTTAACCAAACCACGGCAGATTCAGTCCCCGATCTGTTCGCCAGGAATGAACGCCTCGTTTGTCTGTTCCAGACAGAGCTCGGTCCAATGGCGGTAGTACTCGTCGGCGCGATGATTGTCGCCGGGATAGACACTGTCTGGGCCGGGCAGGTCTGTCCTGCTGCAGGAAGTCGTACAGTAAGGGAGATTGACTACAGCGCGCAGGCTCCAGCGATCGAGCTCGCCAAGGGTGCCGAGTTGGGAAGATTTCGCCTTGGCTCCACTGCTATAGTTTTATTCGGACATGGCGTGATGGAATTCGAATCCTCACTAAAGGCCGCCTCCCCTGTTGTAATGGGGCAACTGCTAGGGCAAGTTAGATCCTTGGCCGATTAACAAAACGAGGACGAACATGACACAAGATGAACTAAAACTGGCAGTAGCACGGAGTGCCTTTGAGTACGTGGAATCATTGCTAGAGGACGATACGGTCATCGGTGTAGGGACGGGGTCCACAGCGAATTTATTTATCGCCGAATTGGGTAAGATCAAACATAAGATATATGCGACAGTAGCGAGCTCTGAAGAATCTGCCAGACGCCTCAAGGAATTTAATATTCCAGTATTGGATCTAAATACTGCCGGCACGCTTCGCGTCTATGTCGATGGGGCAGATGAGGCGAACGAGAACTTGCAACTCATTAAGGGGGGCGGTGCCGCTCTGACACGGGAGAAAATTATTGCCGCGGCCTCCGAGGAATTTGTGTGTATAGCCGACGAATCGAAACTGGTTTCCGTGTTAGGAAAATTCCCGCTACCGATTGAGGTTATCCCAATGGCTCGCAGCTACGTCGCCCGAGAAATCGTGAAACTCGGAGGCGATCCAATGTATAGAGAGGCCTGCGTAACTGACAACGGAAACCATATCCTGGATATCTACAATCTGGAAATACTCGACCCTAGAAAGCTGGAGACGCAGATCAACCAGATAACAGGTGTGGTGTGTAATGGGCTTTTCGCAGAACGCGGAGCTGACCGCTTATTGTTAGGCACAAGCGCAGGGGTCAAGACACTTATGCCCTGAGGATGAAAGAGATTGCAGCTAATTGCCTAGAATAATTAAAAGTGATTGAAGTAGCGATCTGAAGAAGTTCTAGCCTCAATGATGTATCGAAACTAATTTCTGGACCGATTATTCGCTTTCTTTTCTTATCCCTGCAAATATTGACGCCTAGTCCACTATGTAGAGTCGCTCGCGACCTAACTAAAGTGGGTTTACGTTATCTGCCTGAGGACCTTTCTGGCCTTGGGTGACTTCCATGGTTACTTTCTGACCTTCATGAAGAGTCTTTCTTCCAGAGCCGTTGATAGCGCTGAAATGTACGAATACATCTTTGCCACCTTCCTGCTCAATAAAACCGAAACCCTTCTCGTCGTTAAACCACTTAACGGTACCCTCAACTAAATCTGACATACATATTCTCGTGCTTAAAATTTTTAGAAATCGAAGCGCTAATCAAAGCTCTCCCCCAGCCAAAATCGACCGAATATCCAGTGTATACCTATAAATTCGTAGATGGAATTGCTATTTGTCGCAAATTGTAACGGCTTTTTGGCGTGTGATTGAACTTCCTTGCTCGCCCCAATGGGCAGTCAACATGGGGCTTAGCGCCCCATGTTGACGCATTCAGTCGATCAGCTTCCCGGGGTTCATAATATTATTCGGGTCGAAGATTTTCTTGATGGCTTTCATGTACTCGATCTCAGCCGATGAGCGGGAATAGTGCAAGTACGGCTTCTTCAGCAAGCCAACACCATGCTCGGCTGAGATGCTGCCTCCATGTTTCTCGACAATCTCGAAGACAAGGTCGGAGACTACTGAGCAAGTCTTGAAGAACTCTTCTGCCGCTAATGCTTCCGGCTTGAGAATATTCAGATGAATATTGCCATCACCGATGTGGCCGAACCAGATTATCTCGAAGTCTGGATAGGAAGATGTGACGAGGCTGTCAACCTCCTGTAAAAATTCAGGCACCTTCGAGACCTTTACCGAGATGTCGTTCTTGTACGGCGTGAATTTTGAAATGGTTTCCGAAATGTCTTCGCGCAGGCGCCACAGATTACTTGCCTGTGTGCTGTTCTGACTAATGCTGCCATCAACTACCCAACCTTCCTCCAGACAATTTTCGAAAAGGGTCATAGCCGTTTCCATGTCCTGCTCGGAGAAATTTTCGAATTCGATCAGCGCATAGAACTCAGATTCGGTTTCGAAGGGTCGCTGTAATTGCTTTTCTTCGATGACATGTTTCAGCGCCTTCTCGGAAAAGAATTCGAAGGCGGTCAGATGAAGCTTGCTCTGAAATGCCTGCAACACTTGCATAATCGGTTCCATCGATTCTACCCCCAGAACGAGCACGGTAGGATCACTTGGCTTATTGGTCAGGGCTAGAGTCAATTCAACTATGAATCCGAGCGTGCCTTCTGCTCCAGTGAATAGATGACGGAAGTCATAACCGGTTGCGTTCTTGCTGAGGCCGCGGTTAAGGTCAAGTAGCTCACCAGCACCGGTAACGACTTTCATTCCTTTTATCCATTCCCGCGTCATGCCATAGCGAATCACTTTTATCCCACCGGCATTTGTTGAGGCATTGCCGCCCAGTTGGCTTGAGCCCGAAGAGGCAAAGTCGACTGGATAGAAAAGACCCTCCTGCTCCGCGAATTGCTGCAATTGCTCGGTAACCACTCCCGGCTCACAGATTACCTGGCGATCTGCAGGGCTGAACTGAAGAATCTTATTCATACGATCGAAAGCAACCACCAGCTCTTCATTGGCGGCCACCGCTCCACCGCTGAGACCGGTGCGCCCCCCAGATGGAACCAAAGCGATTTCATGTAGATTGGCCAGCTTTACTATGGCGACTACTTCATCTGTTACGCTAGGTAATATGATCGCTATCGGATTAGCCGGAAAGGCTTTGGTCCAGTCCTTGCCATAGATCTGCAGATCATCGGGACTGGTCTTAACCCCATTCTCTCCCACTATCGCTACCAGCTTCTCCAGCAATTCTGATTTGCTGCAATTCATGTCTGTATCTATCCTTCTCGTCCTACCGTCATCGACAGCTTGTGGAAAAAATGCCCGGCTCGGCGCACTGCAAAAGCAGAATATGTTACCATGCGCCAGCTTTTTGGGCATCGCTATCAATGCTTCACTCGATAGCAACCACTCTCTGAAACCGGCTATAAGCTAATAATGAAATCTCACCTATGAATCCTACATCCTTAGAAAAGCGGAAGATAAAGTTTCTGCTGCTGGAAGGCGTTCATCCGAACGCGATCGATACCCTGAAGAAGTCAGGCTATGAGAATATCGAATCTCTGAAGACCTCGCTCGAAGGAGACGAGCTCGCAGAGAAGATCGCCGATGCGCATTTTGTGGGTATACGCTCTCGCACTCAGCTATCTGAGCCTGTGTTTGCAGCGGCTAAGAAACTACAGGCCGTGGGTTGTTTCTGTATAGGCACAAACCAGGTCGATCTTGATGCGGCACTGATTCGCGGCATACCTGTGTTCAATGCCCCCTTTTCCAATACCCGCAGTGTAGCCGAGTTGGTTATCGGTCAGTCCATCCTGCTGCTACGGGGCATTCCCGAGAAGAACGCGCTTTTGCATCGGGGTGTATGGAATAAGGCGGCGAAAGGATCCTTCGAAACCCGCGGCAAGAAGCTGGGCATAGTCGGATATGGCAACATCGGCTCGCAGCTGAGCGTGCTCGCCGAGTCGATGGGCATGAAGGTCTACCTCTACGACGTAGTTAGCAAGCTGCCTCTCGGCAATGCCGTGCAGATGGACACGCTGGAAGAGCTAATGAGAGAGTGCGATGTTGTGAGTCTGCACGTGCCGGAAACTCCACAGACCCAAGACATGATCGGGGCGAAACAGCTTGGCTGGATGAAGAGTGAAGCCGTATTGATCAATGCATCCCGCGGATCGGTTGTCGCGATAGATGCGCTGGCGCAGGCACTAGAGACCAAGGCTATAGCAGGTGCAGCCATTGACGTGTTCCCTCAAGAGCCAAAATCTAACGATGAGGAATTCGTATCGGCCCTGCGTCAGTTCGATAACTGTATTATCACTCCCCACGTGGGTGGCAGCACGATGGAGGCTCAGGAGAACATAGGCGTCGAAGTCGCGGAGAAATTAATTAAGTACAGCGACAACGGTTCCAGTTTCGCCTCGGTGAATTTCCCCGAAGTTACTCTGCCAGCGCATCCAGGTAAGCATCGACTGCTGCATATCCACGAGAATGTGCCTGGCGTGCTCTCCGAGATCAACAGCGTATTTTCCGAGACTGGAATAAATATTAGCTCACAGTATCTGCAGACTAACGAACACGTTGGCTATGTGGTCATGGATATCGATGTCGACTATAGCGATGTGGCGCTGGAGAAGCTGAATCAAGTAACTGGCACGATCCGATGCAGGGTGTTGTTCTAGAAAGGTGTTGTTCTAGGAATTCGACTGTTTCGATTCCAATACCCGATCGATAATCTGGAAAACCTGTTTTCGATAGGGTATTGATTCGTTGACGAGATGATGCCCCGCCTCCTCAACCCAGTGTACCTGCGAGCCAGGAAATTTTTTCAGAATTGCCGGTACATTCTTTTCCCACTCAATCGTTCCATCTCCCTTTCCCTGAATGATCTGTAGCGACTGCTTCTGAGCAGGAGCTTTTTCGAATCGGTTGATATAATCGATCATAGCCAGAACCCAGTCTCGGGGAAGTATACGGCTTTGCAACTCGTCCTCGCTCTCGAGAAATTTCAAGAACTCTGTGTCGTGACTGTTCTTACTGAACTTTCGTGGCGTCGACGCCACGAATAGCTTGCTAAGGCTGAAAAGAATTTTGGATCGCGACCAGTGCCGTGGCCGCAGCAGAGGGCCGAGAAGAATAGCGTGTTGAAATAGGTATTTATCTTTCAGCCTCTGTCCCAAGAGGGAATCCATGATGATTGCGCCGCCGGTGCTTTGTCCGATAGCAATCCAGGGCGAGGGAAGCTGTCGTTCTGTAGCCAACTCGAGAATGGCAACGAATGCCTCGCTGTATTCCTGGAAGGAATTAATGCTCGCCGTGGCCCCACTGGATAGGCCGTGTCCGGGCAAGTCGAAGATGACAACGGCGATTCCTTTATGTAGCAGGTGTCTGATCAGGTGTCGATACAGACCGGCGTGATCGAAATACCCATGCAGAAGAAACGCAGTCTTCTGCGGTGGGTAGGCAGACGGAACGAAGTGTTGGCAAACCAGTGTATAAGGCCCGCTCTCGAAAGTGCCAATGCTCGCCCGTATTCCGGCGAGGTCAGAATCCAGCTCCGCGAAGTTGAGCCCGTAGTATCTGGAGTAGGCCTGATAGTCGCGGGCTGCGTCGGCACCGAGTTCGAATGCTGGCTCGGTGCAACTTTGCAGAAACTCTATGCTGCATAGGTTTTTCCGCAGCCGATTGGCGTCGGTTCTACTGAACATTCGCTCTCATACCTCAAAGACCCCAGCTGCCTGCTATGCCGAGTAACGCTCTGCCATCTCTTCCAGGTTGTACACCTTCTTGATATTGGATATCTGACCTGCGGTGCCGAAGGCTTCCAGTCTGGCCAGAACGATTGACTTCATAGCAACCATAGTGGGTATCAGAAATTTTCTCGGATCGAACTCGGATTTATTTTCGGCGAGGAATTTTCGAACCGCACCTGTTGATGCAAGACGCAGGTCGGTATCGATATTTACCTTCCGCACACCGTGCTTGATGCCCTCCTGAATCTCTTCCACCGGCACGCCGTAGGTTTCCGGGATCTCGCCGCCGAATTCGTTGATCACCGCCAGCCACTCCTGCGGCACCGATGAAGAGCCATGCATCACAAGATGCGTGTTTGGAATTTTCGCATGAATCTCTTTTATTCTTTCTATTGCCAAGATGTCACCGGTTGGCGGGCGACTAAACTTATAGGCGCCATGACTGGTACCTACTGCTATGGCCAGGGCGTCGACGCCGGTCGCATCGACAAAGTCGGAGGCTTCCTGTGGGTCGGTTAGCATCTGTGCCATAGTAAGCTGGCCCTCGGCTCCGATACCGTCTTCCTCGCCTGCCATGCCGGTTTCGAGAGAGCCCAGGCACCCGATCTCACCCTCTACCGATACGCCACAGGCATGAGCCATATTGACAGTAGTCTTTGTGACATCCACGTTGTAATCGAAATCCATCGGTGTCTTGCCGTCTGCGCCCAATGAGCCATCCATCATTACAGAAGAAAAGCCTAACTGAATAGAGCGTTGACATACCGCAGGTGAAACCCCATGGTCCTGGTGCATAACAATAGGTATGTGTGGAAATTCTTCGATAGCAGCCTGAATCAGGTGTCTAAGAAAGTTCGAGCCCGCATATTTTCGAGCGCCTGCTGATGCCTGCAATATGACAGGGCTATTCGCCTCGTCCGCGGCTTCCATGATGGCGCGAATCTGTTCAAGATTATTCACGTTAAAGGCTGGAACGCCGTAACCATTCTCCGCTGCGTGGTCTAACAGTTGTCGTAAACTAATAAGTGCCATGATTCGTCCTCGCTTCTAATGTCTGTTCTTAATAAATAGATTAATGAATGAATTATTTCTGAGATTGCTGTTAGTTTTCGCTAGCCCTGAGCTCCAGAATCTCTACCGCGGGTAACACAGCTCCCTGCACATATTCAAGGAATGCGCCGCCACCGGTTGAGATATAGGAAACCTTATCCGTAATCGAAAATTTGTCTATCGCTGCTATAGTTTCTCCACCGCCAGCAATTGAGAAACCGGCGTTATCAGCAATGGCATCGGCCACAGCCTGAGTGCCAGATGCGAACTGCTCAAATTCGAATACACCTACCGGTCCATTCCATATGATGGTTTTCATGCCCGCAATAATTTCCGCAAATTTTGCTGCTGTATCTGGCCCTATGTCGAGAATCATATCGTCATCTTCGACATCTTCTATCCTCTTCGTTGTGGCCGTAGCACTCTCATCGAATGTCTTCGCGACGATGACATCCGTCGGCATGGGAATAGAAGTTTTACTCATCAACTCCTTCGCGGTAGCAACTAGGTCGGGCTCAAACAAGGACTTACCTACATTCGCGCCGCTTGCCGCGAGGAACGTATTGGCGATTCCTCCACCCACAATGAGCTGATCTACCATCGTGGACAGATTCTTTAGAACGTTCAATTTGCTCGATACCTTCGCTCCACCTACTATCGCTAGCATAGGTCTTTCCGGACGCTTTAAAGAACGCTCCAGTGCATCTAATTCACTAGCGAGCAGTGGGCCCGCACAGGCAACTTCGGCATACTTGGCAACACCGTGGGTACTCGCCTGGGCGCGGTGCGCCGTGCCGAATGCATCCATGACGAACACATCGCACAGTGCCGCGTAGGCCTTTGCCAGCCCATCGTCATTCGTCATTTCGCCCGCATTGACGCGTACGTTTTCCAGAAGAGTAACACTGCCACTTGGCTTGCTAACAGGCGCATTCGTCAGATAGTCGCGATTCAGTGCGACCTCACAATTCAGTAACTGTGCCAATCTCTCAGCAACCGGTTGTAGAGAGAATTCTTCCTGCTCGGTGATCGGCATCGCCTCCGTGGGCCTGCCGAGATGAGACATTATTATCACTTCTGCCCCCGCCGACCGCGCCGCCTCTATGCTCGCCAGTGCTGCTCTGATGCGCGTGTCATTGCCGATGATTCCGTCGCTTATAGGGACGTTTAGATCCTCACGGATTAGGACTCTTTTCCCGTTTAGGTTTAATTGATCCATGCGTAGAAATGACATTAGAGAACGACTCCAATACTGGTTTTCAGAAATGTGTTCATGTGTTTGCTCTCATGTACTGTGCTACATCGAGCATCCTGTTCGCATACGCCCATTCGTTGTCGAACCAGACAAATAATTTGATCAGCCTGCCGTTGGCGACGCTGGTCTGATTCATATCGACGATAGCGGAGCGCGGATCGTGATTGAAGTCGCAGGATGCTAGCGGCTCGCTGGTAAACCCCAGCACATTCGCAGGTAATTTTGCGCTCGCTTCTCGAATCGCCTGGTTTACTGCCTCTACAGTCGTCTGTGCAGCGACAGACAGCGTAAGATCCATCAAAGACACATTTAGAGTAGGCACTCGGATTGCACGGGCCTCCAATAGACCGGTTAGCTCCGGCAATATTCTCTCGATGCCTATTGCCAGTGCCGTATCCACTGGGATTATCGACTGCATAGCGCTGCGGGTTTTGCGAAGATCGTCGTCGTGATAGCTATCGATAACCGGCTGGTCATTCATCGCCGAATGAATCGTCGTGATTGCACCGGATTCTATCTTGAAGCTCTGATCGATGGCCTGCAGTACTGGCACGATACAGTTCGTCGTGCACGAGGCATTTGATACGATTTTTGCATCGCGCGGTAGTGAAGTATGATTGATGCCATACACCAGAGTTGCATCCACATCGCTCTCGGCGGGTTGCGAGAACAAAACCTTCCCGGCGCCACCGGCGATATGGAGCTGTGCCGTCTCTCTATCCTTGAAAGCACCACTGCATTCCATAACCAGATCTATATCCATTTCCGACCACGGCAGCTTGCTGACGTCCGCTTCATTGAAAACTCGTATCTCATCGCCGTTTACTAGCAAGTGTTTCTCGGCTGGATCTACCTTCGTTTCAACCGTTCCCAGAAACCGTCCATGGGTGCTGTCGTAACGAGTCAGATGGGACAGATTCGCGATGTCGGCCAGGTCATTAATCGCCACCAGCCGCATGTCAGAATAGTTGCTGGATTCATAGAATGCACGCAGCACACAGCGGCCTATGCGACCGTAACCATTGATTGCGATGCGATAGGCCATGTACGTTTACCGCGCTGACAGCTTCGCGGTATTCACGAGGTGAAAGACTTTACGGTCGCGACGATATTTTCAGCAGAGAACCCAAAGTGTTCCATCAATACCGCTCCAGGTGCCGATTCACCGAAAGACTGCATGCCAATGACCTTGCCATCAAGACCTACGAGCTTGCGCCAATAGTCTGCGCCGCTGGCTTCCACGGCGACGCGCAGGCGCACGGCAGCGGGTAGTACGGATTCTTGATAGTCAGCATCTTGGGCCTCGAAGACATCGACGCTGGGAATAGATACCAATCGCACCTTTACGCCATCTTGTTGCAGGCTCTCTACCGCCGCTAGGCTGATAGCAACTTCCGAGCCCGTAGCGAGGACGACCACACTGGGCTCACCTTCGCAGTCCTTCAAGATGTAGGCGCCGCGAGAGATGCTCTGCAGCTGCTCCTCGTTACGTGCCTGATGGGGCAGGTTCTGCCTGGAGAAAACCAGAGAAGTTGGCCCGCCCTGGTTTTCGATCGCCGCCTTCCATGCTACTGCCGTCTCTACGTTGTCGCAGGGTCGCCACACGGACATATTGGGCGTGCTGCGCAGGTTAGCCAGTTGTTCTACAGGCTGGTGAGTCGGGCCATCTTCACCCTGGCCGATAGAGTCGTGGGTGTAGACGAATATGCTCTGCTGCCTCATCAGCGCCGACATTCTCACGGCGTTGCGCGCATATTCCATGAATATCAGAAAGGTCGCCGTGTACGGGATGAAACCACCATGCAGCGCTATTCCCGTGGCGATTGCGGTCATACCGAATTCTCGTACGCCGTAATAGATGTAGTTACCATCCGCTTTCTCTGAGATCGCAGAGCTGCCGGACCAATTTGTCAGGTTCGACCCTGTCAGGTCGGCGGAGCCACCGATTAACTCAGGAAGCAGGCGGGCGTAGGCTTCAATGCAATTCTGCGAGGCTTTACGACTGGGAATATTGTCGTCCGACTGCTGACTCTTGGCGATAAACTCATCGGCCTT
>CAXBLN010000139.1:0-10323 GCA_963976555.1 uncultured Gammaproteobacteria bacterium | reverse complement strand
TCGTCACTGCCGACTGACCCAGTCGGAACTGCGCGATGTACATCGTCATCTGCCCTATCGTGATTGCTCCGGCAATAGCGGCAAAGCCTACCCAGCCATAGGCGAAGTAGAACGCCGCACTCGCAACCAAGCCTAAACTGTATCCCCAGAATCCACGGCGCAGAACGAGAGATCTGTCCTCTTTATATATGTTGAGGAAAATATCTATATAGCGCTGCAGGAACATCTTACCGAGTTTGAGTAGCTTTACTTCTTTAACCCCGTCTTCCCGAGTTAGCACCATCTCTAGATAGATCTGCATACGACGTTCGGCCGAGCGCCTGCGATGTATTCGAAAAGCCTCGCCCGAGAATCTGGCCTCGGCTAAGAATGCGGGGACCCCGGCCAGGGCCAGAAGCAATACCGCGTAAGGTGAAAATTGAAATAGCCAGATGCCTATGGTCACCAGGGCTATCATGTCCCTGAAGAGATCGAAGGTTTTTATAACCAGGCTCAGGGGACGACTGGAAGCCTCGCGACGCGCTCGCACGAGTTTGTCGTAGTATTCCGCGTCTTCGAAATGCGCGAGCTCCAGTGTCAGGGCCTTCTCAAGAATCATTACATTGATCTTGTTTCCCAATAACACACGTAATATGGACTGACAAACTGTGTTGGCGCGCTGGGCCCCAGTCATAAGAACGACTAAGCCAGCCTCCAACAAAATATAGTACAGAGCATCGCTGCGAATCTGCTCGGCATTGCTGCCATCATCTTGAAAGGCGTTTGAAACCACATCGACGAAGAGGCCGCCAACAGACGCAATCGCAGCAGGAAGCACTCCGGATACCACGGTCGTCAATGCCATGACGATCGTGAGCTTCGCACTGGTGCTCCAGACGATTTCTAGGGCGACACCGCTATACTGAAAGACAGAAAAGAATTTTGTGATGGGATTTTGAGAGTCTTGTCTTTGCAAACTGCACTCGGAATATCATAGTAAGAGTAATAAAAAAGGGTCTTAGCTTAGCACCAAGACCCTTCGTTTTGCGTTGCGCTATAACTTTGATAATTCGATGTTCGAATCTACAAGCTATAGCAGCACAAACTAGAGCTTCATGAACTTCAGTACGAGGCGATCGGTGTTGCGACCCAGAGATGGATCGAACGGTCCTACCGAGTGATCGTCTGCTGCGTTATCTAACACATCGCTGGCACCAGCTAGAACGAAACCGGAGGCCAAGACGGCCCTCACCGCGTCTTCGAAGGCGATTCTATGCAGAGTCTCGTTGTCCGCACCGAACGTACCCTCGTGATCGATTACCGCTAGAATGCCACCGGATTTTAGTGCACCCATAACCTGACCCAAAATGCCCTGTGCTGCGGCTGGATTGGAATTGTGGAAGTCGTGGAAATTCAATGCTGTGATGGCGAAGTCCACGGAGTTCGCCGGGATGTCCGAGATAGGCGTTAGCCATTCATCTACATTCGACAATCGGTCCGCTCTAGCGGTCGCAGCCTCTGCTGATCTGCCACCTGGGCGATTCTGCATAAGCACCTTACCGTTTGGGCCCACTGCGTAGGACAGGACTTCTGTGTACCAGCCGCCGGAAGCGTTGATATCCAGTACTGTCATTCCAGCCTCCAGGCCAAGGAAGTCCAATACGGCCGGCGCCTGTCGGCTGGCGTCTCGCTCCTTATCGGCGGCCGGACGATCCGGGTTCGCCATCGCTCTTTCCAGAGCGGCCATGTCTAGCGCCTGAGCGCTGCTGCAAATCAAGCTACAAACTGCGAGCAAAGATAATACCGATTTCATAATTATGACCCTTTTATTGTTAGTTCCTAGAATTGACCCGAGCATTTGAGATTGAATTCGGCTGCGGGTGGAAAATCTCTCAGAAAGCACCTATTTTTAAGAACAGGGCATAGGAGCATAAACCAAGCACGGCGGGGAGTACACAGTTATTCGATGGGACGAAAACTGTATGAAAAGCGCTATTAATCGGGTGTTTTAAGGGCTAGTGCAGGCGCCGTTCGATCTTAAGTTCAGACTCAAAAAAAGCCTTCACCTGCAATAACTGCGATACATCGCCCTCGCTTTCCATGAGAGGCATGTGCATCTCGATGTCATGCAGAATATTGGTGATGCTTCCTGTATCTAGCGTACTGAGATCCAGATCGAAGGGGAAATTGGATTCCTTTGACATACTTTAACTGCTCCCTAAGGCGCTCAGGCTCTGTTTTGGCCGGATAATTCGCACAAAAGTAGTATCGACTGACTTTAAGAAATCTTCATAAGAAATTCTAATATATAGAGTTTTTGCTTTTTTGGCTGATGACGGAGATATTTACGGTGTTAACTTTACGCGGTTAACATCTCCCATTACACTATCCCCCGAAGTTGGTGAATATTGTTCTCCGCTTGGCTAAAAATAATAAACGGGACAGGCAAGTCCTAATAGGATTCAGGGGTTTCAGGATGACGGCTCTAATCAAGGCTTGGGCAGATTTTACGATTAGCTATCGGCTCTCGATCATCGTGGGCACCGTCTTACTCCTGCTCGCTATTCTCCTTACCGGCAAGACTATTCCATTCGACAACAGCACGGAGCGGTATTTCGTTGCAGGTGATCCGACGCTGCTCGAATACGACAACCTCATCGACCTCTTTGGTGATAACGAATATTTAATAGTGGGATTCGAGGCCACCTCTCAAGAGTCAGATATCTTCAATGCAGACACGCTTCGCGACATCTCTCGCGTTTCAGACTTTCTTGAGTATCATGAATACGTCACTCAGCTGCGCTCGATTACGAACTTCCAATACATCCATGCAGACAATGATGACCTACGCACAGACTATCTGATCGAGGACGTTTCTGCAGTCGTGGACAACCCCGCTGCATTGGATGAGATACGAAGCATTCTCGGCAATGAACTGCTCGCGCTGGATAATTTGATCACCAGGGATTTTCGCCATACTCGTGTAGCTGCCAGAGTAGAGCACAACGGCGACACATCGGAAACGAAAGTACAGTTGGTACAAGATCTCTATCGTTTTGTAGAGGAGGAAAATTTAAGTTCCGACAGCTATATTCTCCACCTCTCGGGATATCCTTTAGCGCAAGAACGCTTCGAGACGGTTTCTGCCGAGGATGTGGCCATTCTAATCCCGATCATGGTTGCATTGATGGTGTTGATTCTGTTCTTCAGTTTTCGATCACTCTGGGCCACGATCGCTCCCTGGCTGGTCATAGCTAGTGGTATACTGCTCGTTCAAGAAATACAGAGCTATATCGGAATCCCACACTCCACAGTTGACACAGGAGCCTTAGCACCGACACTGATCATAATTGGAATCGGAATTGCAGTGCACATATTGCTCGAGTTTTTCCATTTCATGCATACGGGAAAAGATGGCATCGAATCGGCACGATCCACCATCATTCATATCTGGCGTCCCGCATTTTTCACTGCCATAACAACATCCGCGGGCTTCCTGTCACTCGCGGTCACTAAAATTTTGCCCGTCAGAGAGTTCGCGCTACTGGGCGCAATGGGATCCGTCATCCTCTTCCTGTTCGCACTAACCGTATTGCCTGCGCTGTTAAGTTATATGAAGAGGATACCTGACAATACCGATAAGGTATTGGATGCAGGGATAATATCCAGGATTACCCAGAGGGTTCCAGGCTTCACATTGAGGAATAGAAATAGAATTCTCATCGCTGGCGTAATCGTATTATTGTTTTCGATCTGGAATATACCCAATATTGTGATCGATTCTAACTACGTTACTTTGTTTAAACAGAGCAGCCAGATTCGACAGGATATCGAGTACTTTGATGATGTCTATCGGGGCATGATGAATCTGGACATCATCCTCGATTCCGGCGAGGAAGAAGGGATAAAGGATCCGGACTTTCTCAATCAGCTAGATGATATTGAAAACTGGTTAACACAGCGAAATTCGCTTGGCCCTATCGTTTCGCTTGTCGACTACCTGAAAGATATAAATCAGGCCATGAACGGCGATGATCCAAATTTCTATCGCATCCCAACGAGCCGTGAGTTGACAGCCCAGTACCTCCTTTTGTACGAAAGCTCTGGGGCGAACGAAGATCTTTCAGACTTAAAAGACTTCGAGAATCGCCATGCACGGCTTGTAGTGCCCGTGGTAAACATGGAGGCCTCCGAGATGCAGGCGGAGTTGGAAAGCATTGAAGCTTACCTAGATGACAACTATCCTCAATTACAGGCGATCGTCACCGGTACGATGGCTCTCTACACTGTGCAGGACACTTATATTTCTGAGGGGATGGCTCTGTCATTTCTAATTGCATTGGCGGTAATCACCCTGTTTTTCATTACCCTGTTCAAGTCGGTGAAATACGGACTGCTGTCGATTATTCCGAGTGTATTGCCCATTGTCTTGGCCGGCAGCTTCGCTGGATGGCTTGGAATCTCTCTTGATCAGAGCGCAGTCATTGTTTTCGCCATGACGATGGGTATAGCAGTTGACGATGCCATTCACGTCATGAGTCGCTATCTGCTTGCCAAGAGCGAGGGTGCAACTACGAAACAGTCCATAGCGCGGGCCATGAACGAATCGGGCCGGGCCGTGGTCTTTAGCTCAATGGTATTGGTCTCCGGTTTTATCGTGCTATGTTTCGCTTCATTCACAACCATTATCTATGTAGGCTTGTTCGGATCGATAATAATGTCCCTTGCCTTGTTGGGCGACCTTATCATGCTCCCTGCGATACTCTACCTGGCAGATGGGGCAGACGATAAGCAAACTGAAGCGGTAGAATCTAATTAGCAAAATCGGTACGGCACAGAAATAGATCGAACCACAAACGCGGGAGATTACAACATGAGTTTTCGAGCCTACTCAGTACGCAAGCTCGCTTCAATGTTCTGCCATGGCTGTTTACTCATGGCGTTGTCTGCGATTGCCACTGCGGCCGAATATTCCGCCGAAGAAATAGCACGCATGGTGGATCAGCGTTATGTAGGTGACTCCTCCATCGCAGAGCTTACTATGGTGCTTATAGACAGACGAGACCGGCAACGTGTCAGAGATTTAAAACTCTATTCCAAAGAATACGGTGTAGACACAAAGTCGTTATCGTTGTTCGAATCGCCCGCTGACATTCGTGGTACCGCCTATCTAAACTTCGACTGGGACGAAAGCGTGAGAGACGATGACTCCTGGCTATATCTTCCAGCGCTGCAACGAGTCAAGCGACTCGCGAGCAGTGACAAATCCGACTCTTTCCTTGGTAGCGACTTCACCTACGCAGATATCAATGGTTTCGAAGTCGATTGGTACGACTACAGTTTCGTCAATGAGTCCGAGATCGTCGATGGAGAGGAGTGCTGGGTTATCGAAATCACACCCAAGCCCGAGTTCAGGGAACGCGCTGAGGACGCAACTGGTTATTCGAAGATGCAAACCTGGATAAGCAAAGAAAAGCTTCTACAGATGCGCGGTCAAGCATGGGAACTTCGCGGCAACCGAATCAAGTTTTTTACGGCAAGCGAGATCGAAGAGATTGAAGGTATCTGGACAGTCAAGAGGCTTCAAGCTATTACCACACGAAACAATCGGCAAGAACACGCGAGTGTATTGCAAATCAACTCCATCGACTACAACGTCGAAGTCGCAGACGACCTGCTTACTACAGAGGCGATGCAACGAGGACTCGACTAGGGAAGAGCGCTGTGGCACCGGTCAAGTCGGAATCTTTCCCTCAATATCGAAGTAGGCTTCTCCTCGCTCTCATTTTGCTTGCTTGTCATCAACTTGGTACAGCACAGGATGATTTTTTCAATGCCATCGATGTCGACATCGCCTCTGGCGACGCATCAAATGCACAGGCTTACTCCGTCATCGGATGGGTCACGCAGAAGGTTTCTCAAGGCATCGAACGTCCGGGTGCGTTGTTTAGCAGGCAGAATCGTGAATTAAACAAGATCGAAACTAGCTTTTTCGCCCAGTTTGATACCACTCTCGATGATGATTTCGGATTTCGCTTTAGCGCTAAGGTTTTTCACGATGAAGTCTTCAGATTTCTTGATGACAACGAATACAGTTCGGATGAAATATCTGAGTTTCGAAACCGATTCGAGGTAAGGGATTTCTATGTAGAGAAGCAGTTCGACAACGGCTTCTATTTCAAGCTTGGGAATCAGATCGTGGCCTGGGGCATGGCTGAGTATTCTCGCGTTACCGATCTGGTAAACACGGAAGATCAATACACCTTTGCCCAGCAAGACCTGGAAGATCTTCGCCGGCAGATACCCGCTGCCCTGCTGAGTTACACGGCCGGCGAATGGACGCTGGACGCAGTCATTACCCATCGCGCTGGTAGAAACTTTACGGCGCCGGCCCTCGATGAGTTCGACCCATTCATACGCTTCCGCCAGACTGGCATTAGGCTGGAACGCGAACACCCCGACGACGAGCAGGAATATTTCTTCCGTGCATCTACGCACCTGAGCCAGGGCGATCTGCAACTGGTTGTAGGAGAGTTCAACGACAATGCGCTGAGCCTGCGCCAGATATCCGCCTCTGACTCGATAAGCCCAGAATTCCTATATGGTCAGAATCGTATGCGTGCATTCGGCGCATCGGCTAACTGGGCTGAAGGCTCCTGGCTCTATTTTGGAGAGCTGGGACTGCACATGGACAGGGCGGTAATTCCAAACTTTAACTCGGTGCTCCGACAAGTGGACGGGTGGGATGAGAAAGATCAAGTCTTGTCAGTCTTCGGCGTCGAGTACAATGGATTCAGAAACCTGATACTCACCTTTGAACTAGATAGCGTGCGCACCATGAATCACGATGAGTTCATGAATGCAGACAAAAACCAGACCAGCTTTGGAGCACGCGCCTACTGGACTGCTCTCAATGAGAAGCTAAAGGTAGTGGCGGTGGTTAACGAGCTCGCCAACGATTCCGGTCACGTCGGTAGAGTATCGGTAGATTATAATTGGTCCGACAGCCTCGAGATGGGTTTGCTTTGGGTGGACTATGGCAGCAAGCCGAATTCCATTTTTTACAACTATCGGAATAACGATATTTTACAAGTTCATCTACGCTACAACTTTCAAATATGAAACATTGGAGGTGAGAATGTTAATCGATTCGCAGGAAACGAGCTCCAGCTATCACCATGGTAACGTAAAGGAAGCACTAGTAGACGCTGCCCAACATTATATAGAAAGCAACCAGGGTGGAATGATTTCCTTGAGAGGGCTTTCCAAAGTAGTTGGCGTAACTCCATCGGCGGTGTACAACCACTTTGCCGATAAGAACGCGCTCATACTGGCAGTCAAGATTCGCCTCTATCAAGACTTCAATAAATTCTATGCCAAGCGCTGTCCCAAGCGCGAAGACCCAAGCCAAGAACTTGTGGAAATGTGTCTGGCCTATTTCCACTTTTCCAGAGAGTGTCCAGCGCAGTTTAGATTCCTATTCAGTTCATCGCTTCCTATGGAGTGGTCGACAGGCGAGATAGTAGACGTGTCCTGCCGCTGTATAGTCAGGGTGCGAAGCCTGGTTTTCGCTATTTTTTGCAAACATCAATTGCAATGCGCTGAGGTAGAGGTAGTAAACGCGACGATGTTAATCTGGTCTCAACTTCATGGAATTGTCACACTGAGAAATTCTGGCTTGATTGGCGCAGCCGTCAGCCATCAGAAATGGCCTGCTGACTGTGGACTACACGAAGACGAACAAGTAGAAAAATTAATTGAGAATCATGTGCAGATTATGATCGATGGTATGCTGAGTAGCTCGCGCGGAAAAACTAAGCACTAACGCGGAAGTGCGAGTTCAGCTATCAAGACCCATAGCCTTGCGTATCATCTGATTTTTAATCGGCGTCAATTTGTCAGCGGCATTCATGCCGATGTTGCGCAGCCAACGAATACTAAGATCTTGTTGAGCGAACAGCCGCTTGAATCCCTCCATTAACCACATCATAGAAAGATTATTGCCTTTGCGCCTGCGCTGATAGCGCATTAGTACAGTCGCATCCGCGATCGATCTACCGGCAGCGATTCCGCGCTGTAGTTCTTCTGCCAAGGCCTTGGCGTCCAGCAAGCCGAGGTTCACGCCCTGGCCCGCGAGCGGATGAATCGTATGGGCCGCGTCTCCTACTAATACGATCCCACCCTTCACATAGTCGACGGCATGGCGCTGCCTAAGAGGAAACACAAAACGTTTATCGCTACTCAAAATGTTTCCAAGCCTAAATTCTATCGCCGCGCCCAGCTCTCTATTGAATTCATCCTCGCTCAAGGACATGATTCTAGTCGCCTGTTCCGGCAGCATCGTCCATACGATGGAGCAGTAATGCTGATCGTCGTTCAGCTGCGCGACGCGTAGCGGCAGAAATGCCAATGGGCCAGTTTCCAGGAAGCGCTGCAGTGCCTTATCTCGGTGGGATTGTTCGGTGCGAACTGTTGTCACTAGCGCCTGTTGTTCATAATCCCATTCGCGACATTCGAAATCGGCTAGCTGCCTCAATTTCGAGTTCGCCCCGTCCGCAGCGATAATCAGCGGAGCTCGAATCGACTCTCCTTCGGCTGACTTAAGACGTACAAGTGTGTCGCCTCCATCCTGCTCATAATCGAGAGACTCTATAGAGAAAGGCGTCACGGAGACGACATTCTCAAGTTGCGCAACTCGCTTATGCAGCGAATGGGTAACAATAGAATTTTCTACGATGCTACCGAGCTCCGCTTCATTAATTTCTGCCGCCGAGAAACTGATCTCGCCCGTCCCTTCAGCATCCCACACCTGCATATCGCGATAGTTGCATACACGGTGATTGACTATGTCTTCCCACACGCCAAGTTCCTTGAAGAGTTGCTGCGACGCTTGACTGATCGCACTCACGCGTGGATCGAATTTGTCGCTTCTCAGTTGCAGGCCTTCCGGGTTACTCGAAGGGAGCAGCGGTACTCGATCGATCAATGCTATGCGTAGAGAACTATCAGCTAACAGACAGGCGAGGCTGGCACCGACCATTCCGGCGCCGGCTATAACGATATCGAACTCATTCTTTTGCTCTGCTGTCATGGTCTCCTATTATAGGCCGTGTTAGCTCCAATCCCTAACCGTGTTCTTGCATGACAATTGCTGCTAGACTTCCTCGCCTGTGCCTTCGCACCCAACAAGTAGCCAGGCTGTGCCGAGAATGGAGAATTTAGAATGAGTAAGATTGTCAGTGCCGATCAGCTAGAAAACTATCTAGGCCAAGAGGTCGGTGTCACCGATTGGATTGAGATAGATCAGGACAGAATTAATAAGTTTGCAGATGCTACTGGCGACCATCAGTATATACACATCGATCCAGAAAGAGCGGCGCAGACCCCGTTCGGTACAACTATCGCACATGGCTTTCTCACACTCTCACTGATGAGCATGCTCAGTGCTAACAACGGCGGAATTAAGCTTGAGAATGCGGTTATGGGCATCAACTACGGCCTGGACAAAGTTCGCTTCATCAATCCTGTCAAGGTCGACAGCAAGATTCGCGCGCGCTTCGAGCTGGTGAGTGCAGAAGAGAAGAAACCGAAACACTTTCTGCTTAAGCACAAGGTTACCGTTGAGATAGAAGGCGAAGATAAGCCGGCGTTGATCGCGCTGTGGCTAGGTATGACGGTTGTGGGCTAAGCACCCAGATCACCGCTTAAGCTTCGCCATGTTATGCAGCGCCGTTGACAGATAGACACTAGAGAATTCGAACCATGAAGAAATCACTCCTTGCCTTACTACCCTTTCTTACTGCCTGTGCGGGAGAGCCCCCGCAAAACATCGGCGTCAACGACGGTAGATTGATCCCCTGTCCAGAATCGCCGAACTGTGTATCTAGCTTTGAGACCGACGAGGAGCATGGCATCGCAGCCCTGAACGCGAACCTCAACCAGATCCAACAAGTACTCCTGTCTCTCGATGAGGCCAATATCGTCGAGCAGACGGATGGCTACCTCTACGCCGAATTCACCAGTCGCATCATGGGCTACGTCGACGATGTCGAGTTTTTATATGACCCGGCGAGTAATCAGACCCATGTGAGATCGGCATCTCGCCTCGGACATAGCGATCTGGGCGCGAATCGCAAGCGCATCGAGACTATTCGCGCGCAACTATAACCCACTGATTTAATACACTTAATATCCCTATTCATCGCATCGGCGGAAGCCGAAGACGATCTTGCTTGACTTTTTTTCCATAGCTGCTATTTTTCTAGCATAGTGCTGCTTTTATAACACACCAAAAATCAGAGTTGTTCTAAGGAATAATAAAATGCCATCGCCCTCACAGCTTAG
>CAXBLN010000138.1:0-10335 GCA_963976555.1 uncultured Gammaproteobacteria bacterium | reverse complement strand
CTTGTCCAAGTCAGGAAGAGCCGACTCGTCCTTGGGCAATTCGTCCAGGCGCTCTCGCAATTGAATCTGTTCCAGAAGCAGATCCATACTCAGGTCGTTCTGATCCACCTGCTCGACATCGATATCATTTAAAGACAGGAGGTAGGCAGCTCGCCGCAGCGGAGACTTGAGCGTCTCGTAGGCCTCATTTAAAAAACTACTGAGTTGTACGGCCCTAAGTTTTTCCGGCTCCGGAGCATTCGCGAAACGGTCGGGGTGCACCTCTGACTGCTGCTTACGATACTCGGCGGCCAGCGCCTCTTGATCGAGGTCGCAGGATTCCGGGAGATTAAAGATTTGGAAGTAATTGCTGTTGAGTGATTGCACTTTATTAGGCTGCGCTGCAGAAATACTTAAAATTGAGCACAGCTAGATGCTGAAGCTCTCGCCGCATCCACACTCGCCCTTCGCATTAGGGTTCTTGAACTCGAAGCCTTGATTCACGCCATTCTTCACGAAGTCCATTTCCGTACCGTCTATGTAAACGAGACTCTTCGGGTCTACGATAATCTTGACGCCCTGCTCTTCGAATATTTCATCGCCGACTTCCAGCTTGTCTACGAACTCGAGAACGTAGGCCATGCCAGAACATCCGGTCGTCTTCACGCCCACCCGAATTCCAATGCCGTGACCGCGTTCTGCAAGCTGTTCAGCCACATGGCGAACGGCTGTATCTGAAATTGAAATAGCCATGACCGAACTCTGACCTCTATCCTTTTCTTTTCTGCTTAACGTCTTCGATCGCCGCCTTGATGGCATCTTCGGCTAGCACGGAGCAATGAATCTTCACTGGTGGCAGGCCTAGCTCGTCGGCGATGTCTTTGTTCTTAATCAGTGTCGCCTCGTCGAGAGAGCGACCCTTAACCCACTCGGTAAGCAGTGAGCTAGAGGCGATGGCAGAACCACAGCCATAGGTCTTGAACTTAGCATCTTCGATGATGCCAGCGTCGTTAACCTTGATCTGAAGACGCATCACATCGCCACAGGCTGGAGCGCCGACCATGCCAGTGCCGACGTTTACATCTTTGTCGTCCATCTTACCGACATTGCGTGGGTTCTCATAATGATCCAATACCTTTTCTGAATACGCCATTCTTCTTTCTCCTGACTCGCCCTTTTTAGTGAGCGGCCCATTTAACTTGACTTAGGTCGACGCCGTCTTTGTGCATATCCCACAATGGCGACAGTTCTCTCAATTTTCCTACGGCCTCGCGTATCTTCTCAATTGAGAAATCGATTTCCTCTTCGGTAGTGAAGCGACCGAGAGAAATTCTCAATGAGCTATGTGCCAACTCATCGTTCAAACCGATGGCTCGAAGCACGTAAGATGGCTCCAGACTTGCTGACGTGCAGGCCGATCCCGAAGAGACCGCCAAGTCGCGAAGCGCCATCATCAGCGACTCGCCCTCGACGAAGTTGAAACTTATATTCAGGTTACCCGAGACGCGATGATCGACAGCGCCGTTCACGAACACCTCTTCCATATCATTAAATCCGTCCAACAGGCGTGTGCGCAGCGCCAATACTCGCTCGTTCTCAGCGTGCATCTCTTCTTTCGCTATGCGGTAGGCTTCACCCATTCCCACTATCTGATGCGTAGCCAGTGTGCCAGAACGCATACCACGCTCGTGACCACCACCATGCATCTGAGGCTCGATGCGCACCCTTGGCTTGCGACGAACATAGAGAGCACCAATTCCCTTGGGGCCGTAAGTTTTGTGTGCAGTTAATGACATCAGATCGACCTGCATCTCCTCCAAATCGATGTCGAGCTTGCCTGTGCTCTGTGCTGCATCAACGTGGAAGATAACCTTGTTCTCGCGCGTGATCTTACCGATGGCCGCTATGTCGTTGATGACGCCGATCTCATTGTTCACGTGCATCAACGAAACAATCGTCGTATCGGGACGGATAGCCGCCGCAACCGCTTCCGGTGTAATTAACCCAGCTTCTGTTGGATCAAGATAAGTAACCTCGTAGCCTTCGCGCTCGAGCTGACGACAGCTGTCTAACACAGCCTTGTGTTCAATTTTTGAGGTGATGATGTGCTTGCCCTTCTTCACGTAGAAATGAGCGGCACCCTTAATGGCGAGGTTGTCTGCTTCGGTTGCGCCAGAAGTCCAGACGATCTCTCTTGGGTCGCAGTTGATCAAGTCAGCTACCTGACGACGCGCTATTTCGACCGCTTCTTCTGCCTTCCAGCCGAACATATGTGATCGTGATGCCGGATTGCCAAAATTGGCCTCCAGAGTCAAACATTCTGCCATCTTCTCCGCGACTCGCGGATCGACCGGAGTCGTTGCTGAATAATCTAAATATATAGGAAATTGCATTTATTGCTCCACCACTGCTGCTCTACAGGCTAGGGGCCAGCACACGTATTTCGTCGACGCTCTCGCTGACTATTAGGTGTTTCCGGTCCTGATGCTCTGCTATTCGCTTTACTTCGTTTTTCGCTACCAGATCTGCAAGGCTGATGCCCTCCAGAAAAGCATGAATCTGTTCGCTCAAGTCTTCCCACAAGTAATGGGTTAAGCAGGTCTCGCCACCCTGACAGTCCCCTGCTCCCTTGCACTTAGTCGTATCTACCGACTCATTCACTGCATCAACTATTTCGGCTATGTAGATAGCCTCCGAACCACGCTGCAACTCATAACCCCCTCCCGGACCCCGCACACTGCTCACCAGGGAACCGCGGCGCAGCTTGGCAAAGAGTTGTTCCAAATAGGAGAGTGAGATGGCCTGACGCGCAGATATATCGGCGAGACTCACCGGGCCTTGGTTCTTATGCAGAGCCAAATCCAGCATTGCCGTAACAGCGTATCTACCCTTTGTGGTTAAACGCATTGGAAACCTTCTCGATGCCTAGTTGAACGCCAGCAATTATCGAATACCTAAGTAAATTAGTCAAGTATACAAGTCAGGGAAAAGACTGGCCAAAAAGGCGCTTAGGCTTGCTCAAATGCGATAGTGGATGGCGCCTTACCGAAATCGTCGTCAATCTGATAACCGAAGGATTTGGCGATCATGACGATGATAGCCAGATGGTGGATGCTGTGGGTGATCAAACCCATCAACTCGCGTTCGAGGGTACTAGAAATTTCTACAGCGGGAGCGGAGGGAACTACCGCCTCCTTCACTGCGATGAGCTCTAGCTCGGTCGGCTGAGCGCCAAGCTGCTCGATGCTGCGGCTAACCGTGGCGATGGCAAACCTGGCCTCACTCAGATTTTGCTCGACTTCTTTGTCGCGTTTGCGCGCATCATAGTCGATCGAGGCTTTCGGCAGGCCGGCAAAAAAACAATGGAACCTGTCGAGGATGTGCCGACTATGCGCCCCCATCGTGGCACCACCTTTAGAGCTATCGGTATAAACTTCTTGAGAGACAATACTTAGAATCTGATCGCATTGCTTCATGCAATTGATGCAACCAGCTATCAGCAGGGACCCAGAATCATTTTCTGAGAGTCTAGCGACTCGTGGCTCTATTTTGGTCTGCGTCATTAGTTTACTATTACCACTCTCTGAGGCGCTGCTGACTGTAACTGGTGACCACTTTCTCGAGTCATTTAGCCGAATAAATATAACATAGCCACCACCTAGCTACTATGTGGCATGGTAGATCGCTTATGCGCGAGAACTACACAGCCTAAGACCATGTCGAAAGCTATTTTATTGCACAGATTCAGCTATTTGTCGCTATCGGCATTGGGATCTACATCTTGCTTGCGACAATCAACAGCGTAGCTGCCACCTGGATTCCCATTGAGAGATAGTGAGACATCATGAAAGCCGATTTACATTGTCATAGCTATTATTCCGACGGCAAACAGTCGCCGTCCTTTCTGCTTACTCGCGCGAAAGCGAATCGGGTCACGCATCTGGCCTTGACCGATCATGATTGTATCGACGGTATCGACGAACTTAGAGCTAATGCCGGAGATATAACCATTATCGACGGAGTTGAACTTTCCTGCATCTGGAGCACAGTAGAAATACATATCGTTGGACTTTTTATAGACAGAACCAATGAGCGCATAGAAAGACTGTTAGCGTACCAACAAACTGAGCGTCGTAGACGCGCGGCGGCGATAGATGAAAAACTGCAGAAGCTTGGAGTTCAGGGACTACTGCCCTATTTACATTCACTACCCTGCACCGCTCATACACGCAGCCATATAGCTGACTTTCTCGTGCAAGAAAAAATTTGCAAGAATCGACAGAAGGCCTTCAAGACACATCTCGGCAAGCGCGGGAAAGTCTATGCCGCAGCCGGATGCTGCAAACTCGAAGAGGGGGTAGCCGCGATACGTGAAGCCGGTGGCATTGCAGTGGTTGCTCACCCCGGCAGATATTCGCTTAGCAAAACCAAATTGAGCAATTTACTCGACGACTTTATCGAATGTGGTGGAGAGGCGATCGAGGGTAGTTATTCCAATATCGACCCTAATACGAAGGCCTATCTAAGCCAACTTGCGCAAGCGAAGTCCCTCTTCCTATCGGTGGGATCAGACTTTCATGACGCCGAGGCAACCTGGACCGATATAGGCAAGTTCCCCGCCCTCGATCAGCAGGCAATAAAAAATGCCATTTGGGTGCACCCCAAATGGCATTCTTCACTATCTTGATGGCCTCACAGCATGAACGAAGTTACACGCCCTGAGACTAATTCCGAGAATTGTTATTTCTGTCTTCGCTTGATCTTGGCTACAACGTCACGAAATACATCCATCAAAGTTTCGTGCTTGTAGTCGGTAAATTCGCCGGCATCCATAAACACGCCGTGCTCTTCGCAGCCCTCGTATTCCAGATGGGACTGCTTCGCGTCATTTAACTTAACCATTGTCTTGCCGCACCGAGGACACTGAATATCGCGCACGGTATTGTAGGTCTTACCGACCTCTCTATCGCCACTATCGGCGAAATCTGCCATCCAGTCGCCTTTCAGCTGCTCTGCTTCGCCATTGTCAAACCAAAGACCCTTACAGCTATTGCATTTATCAATCACTACCTGACCATGCAGGGTCTCTATCTTCAGTTCCTGCATATCGGAATTGCATTTCGGACAGTCCATCTGGTTCTCCTCAGATACGGCTTTTTATTATTTGGGACAGAGCTTAGTAAGTCATATTGGCGTGCAGAAACCAACACCTCCGTAGAGACCGCATATTATAAGGAATTTTCAGCTCAGACCAAGCCAAAATTCTCTTTTGGCGAGATTCTATGGCGCTGACAGAGCATTAAGTCCACGTTCACATTTAGGGCGTTACTATTTGAGAACTTTCGAAACAGCTTGAGCACGGAAACGTCGCTGCTGTGAACTGGTTAAAGGAGATGGATCATGAGAGTTGTTCGAATTCTAGCTCTATCACTACTGCTAAGCATTCCTAGCTCAGTATTGGCCCGCGAGGGCTCAGCGAACGTAAGCAGCGCCTGCGCAACCCTTGAATTCATGGCGAAGATGCTGGCTCTGAATACCATGCTGCCTGCTGATTTTGACGATATAGGCGAGTTGCACGTTATGAACGAGGCTCTCGCCGAGCTAAATCAATTAGCCTGTCAACCGGTTATTCTGACGGGCTATCGTCGGGGTAATAGCTACTACGCAAATGGATCGCTGATCTCCAACGATCTCTACCACGAGGCTTGGTATTTCCCGAACGGGCAGCTGTTTATGGCAGAGCCCGGTCTGGATACGACGATCTATTACCCGAACGGACGCATCATGGCCTATCATTGGATGCATGGAGATCAGGCGCTCTTCTGGCCTAACGGCACGCTGGCTACTAATTATTTTCGCGCGTTCGATGAGACCTGGTACTACCCTGATGGCAATATCATCACCTATGAGGCTGGATATGCAGGTGGCAGGTGGTTCTACCCCTTTCAACGCTTAGATGGAGGCGTGGGCCAGGAAGTGATTTCCAGCAACTGGGGTATCGAAGATGAGGACTTCACTTTTCTCAACTTCACAGCCGAGGGAACGCTGTTTACTGCAAGGGAGAGGATACGACGTAAGTTGATCTTCGATGACATCGACCTGCTAGACGTGCCGGGCGTGCTCTTACTAATAACTCGGCTTTATCAGGCTGCAGATTCGGCCAAGCAGTTTGCGCCTGCAGACGTAAATATCACAGGTGCTCCCTTCTAGGTCACAACTGCCTGCAGCACTATTGCTGAATGCATTGTCAAACCAGGTGCTAGTAGCTGTATTGATCCGAACGCTCGCGCAGCACTGCAACAGAGATGGCACCGGACTGACATGCCTGCAGGTCGGCCTTGCTAAAAACATGAATCTTGTCCCTGCGGCGCTGCTCTTGACCCAGCTCGCCGAGACCGGTCAGGATGATAGAGACACGTTCATCGCTGGGTAAATCACGCAGGGTCGATCCATAGTCGCACATTGCTTGATAGAGCTTATCTTCGAAAGCTACGACGTCCTGCTGCCAGCGCAGGGTGTAGGACTGTTTAGCTTGCTCTGAGCGCTGCTGCAACTCAGCCGCCTTGGCGACGGCTTGTTGGCGAAGCGGCTCGATCTGCGCCATTAGCTCGTCGAGCTTACTTTGCATCTGCTGCTTTACGTCCGAATCGGCAAGTGCCTGCGCCGCGGATTCTCGAATCTCCGACTCAACCTCCCTTAGGCCCTGCATCTTGTCCCGCATGTCGGCTCGCAGGGTTTCCAGATCCGCGCGTAACTGCTCGTAGTCACTCTCATCTACTGAACCCAGCGAGCGCAGGGAGCGCGCCGACTCGTTCGCTTGCGCGATGGCGTTATTCACCGCAAGGGAGTAGTCCATGTTTGTAATCTTTTCCATCATTTCTGCATAGAAACTGGAGGACTCTGCTGATTGGCTACGCAGTGCCATTACAGGCGCAGCGCCTGCCGCTGACGATTGAGCATTCAGCATAGATTCGAATGGGTTACCGCGAGCCTGCAATGATTGCATCGCTGAATTCAGGGATGCGAGATTCAATCGATTGCGGCTATTGGCTAGCGGCGTTCTCACCTCCAACACCACGCCCTGATTAACGAGATAAGTGCTCTCTATGCCTCCTAGACTGAGTCCAAAGAGGCCCTTTGCCTCTTCGAAATCCAGGGCGTCCTCAAGCACACCGGAGAATATTTCTATATTCCTCTGCAGACCCTCTAGCTCAGCATCTTGAGCATGGACCGACATCGCAGAGAACGCCGCAATCGCGACAAGCAAATAGTTTCTCATAATCTTCAACATAGCCTAGTCCCTCTTATCGAATGTCGCCTTGGTAGCCTACGTAATTTACTAACTGCTGCAGAGAGCGAATCGTTTCATAGTCGCTATCTACTAACTGCTCATAACCCGTTCGCATATCTTGAAGATCAAGCAGTCGCTGCTGCTCGAAGTAAGCGTACATCTGATCGAAACTCTCCGCCGTCGATTGCTGGGTCTGCGCCATGACAGCCTGCAGTAGCTGCACGTTGTTGCTGTCTTGTCGGCTCTCCACCCGCGCCACGAGCTGCTCCATCTGTGCCTGCTGCGCCTGTTCGAATTCGGCTATCAGACTACTGATCTCTCTATTCGATGAGTCGGTGCCGCCGAAAGATATGGAGAAGCCTGACTCGTCGCTGCGCATGCTTACGTTGAATATGAGCACGCAGAACATTGCCACAGATGCTGCCGTCGGTGCCCATTGCCAACTTAACCAGAATCGCGATAGCGGACGCTCGACTCGATGTTCCTGTCTGAACAATTCGAGCCCACGATCCCAATGCGGGACTCGTTGCTCCTGCCACTGCTCCAGATCCTGTTGTGCTAATAACACCGACTCCAGCTCAAGGTTGCAAAAGGCACAGTCCGATAGATGCCGGTCTAGCTCATCGCGAGCGATCGCGGATAGTTCGGAGAAATACTCTTGCATTAAATATTGTGTTTTAGGACAGGACATTTTGTTCCTCCGATACCAGCTTTAATTTTTTCAATGCGCTATAGAAACGCGTCTTCGCTGTGTTTGCCGATATATCTTGTAGTTCGGCGATCTCATCAAAAGTTAGAGATTGAAAAATTTTCAACTCAACTATCGATCTCTGATCTGAATTTAATTCGTTTAACATTTTCAGAACCCGAACGTTCTGTTCGCTCTCGCCTAAACTATTTTCAGGCTCCAGCTCTCTTCTGCCGGGATACTTTTCGAATTCATAGCCATCGTCTTCGTCAGAAAATTTTGGCGTCGTCGTCATCAGGCGCTTACGCCGATTCATGTCTACAGCTTTGTTATGCGCGATCCGGAAAATCCAGCTACTGAATTTCGCATCTCCCCTGAATCTGTGCAGGTTTCTATACACACCCAAAAACACCTCCTGCATCAGATCCATGGCATCGCTGGAATTTCCCGTGAGGCGCAAACCATGGTTGTATATCTTCGACTCGTAGCGCTTAACCAATTTTTCCCATGCATAGGCCGACCCCTTAAGAGCCGCTGCTATTAGCGCTTCGTCTTCGTTAATCAGACTCATGGAATCCTCACCCTGCTACCGCATAGCGGCATCATCGAGAAAAGCAGGATACTGGCTTTAGAGAGTAAGTCGCAAGCTATGGAAGAATAGTTTGCCTGGTAGACATTAATCGGGATAGGCATGCAAGGATTCGTCTACCAGAACGCTCCATGCTTTATTGAAGGGATGTACCTTGTCTGTAGGACCGGCGGCATTGATCATGGGATAGCCATTGTTAGCCCACTCAAACAATGAGTGCTCTAGATTCAACACCTTGGTGAACCCATTTTTCTGAAGCTCGGCTGCGATTCCAGCGGATCGATATCCAACCGAGCAGTAGACGATGATCTCAGCATCTTTGTCGAGCCCCTGCTGCTCGACAAACTTCGAGATAGACTCGGCACTTTCAATATTCAGGGCCTCATTAAGATGGCTAACCCCAAATTCATCACTTTCCCGCACATCGATTATAAGCGGCAAATCTCTACTCGATGCCGTATAGCGAGTTCGAAGCGTCTCTATTGAGACCATTTGCACCTGTGGAAACTCTCGCTCGATTTTTTCGTCAACGGACTCCCAACTGACTCCAAACAGGCCAAAGAAAAACGAAGTCAGTGATGCTGCTGCGATAAATTGGAACATAATTAGGCCGAATGGTGATGTTGAGTATTGAAGCTTACCTAGATAGAGACCGGCTGCTTGGCAAATCCATACAATGAATCTATGCGGCTTTTACTACATGGGCTCAGACAGTGTGATTGGCAGCAGTACTAGTGAATATCAGCTTCGAAACGCAGGCAGCCAGCTCATCCAGTGTGGCTTCTCCCAAAAAGATATCGCCTTGTGAGCGAATTCCAAACAAGAAGAGCCGACTGCTTGATCTGCGTTTGTGTAGACTCCGAATACGGAGCCCTATGCGGCGGCCCGTTGCTCGCTGAGCATCTGACTAGCTGCGCCCATGAATGCGTTCAGCGAGGAGGCTATGATATCTTTACTAATGGCAACACCGCTGTAGCGACGCCCTTCACATTTCAATTGGATATACGTAACTGCCTCGGCATCGGCACCCTGACCGAGCGCGTGTTCCCCATACTCCATGATCTCGAAGTCGATCTTGATCGCCTCCTTAAGCCCGACCACGAAGGCATTCAGTACTCCATCGCCCTGGCCGCTGATAGCCAGTTCTTCACCGAAATAATCAATCTTCGCATTGAATGTCTCGCGATCCCCTGACTTCTCGATGCTGAAGTTTTCGAGACTAATCACCTTGTCACTGTTTAAATAATGTTGATTAAACAGGTTCCAGATTTCATCTGGCTGTATTTCCTGCCCACTCACCTCCGTGACTCGTTGCACCACTGAACTAAACTCAATTTGTAGCCAACGCGGCAGCTCGAAGCCAAACTTATTCGACAGCACGTAAGCGATGCCACCCTTTCCTGACTGACTATTAACGCGAATCACATCCTGATAGCTGCGACCCAAGTCTCGCGGATCGATCGGAAGATAGGCTATCTCCCAAGTCTCACCCTCTCGATATATATCCAGGCATTTCTTAATGGCATCCTGATGGGAACCGGAAAAGGCGGTGAACACCAAGTCGCCGGAGTAAGGCTGTCTGGGATGCACATCGATCTGTGTACACTCACGCACGACGGAAACGATCTTATCCATGTCGCTCAGGTCTAATTTTGGATCGACGCCCTGGCTGTAGAGATTCATCGCCATTACGACGATATCCATATTGCCCGTGCGTTCGCCGTTGCCGAGAAGTGTGCCCTCTACGCGCTGAGCGCCGCCCATGACGGCTAACTCTGCGGAGGCAAC
>CAXBLN010000137.1:0-10417 GCA_963976555.1 uncultured Gammaproteobacteria bacterium | reverse complement strand
AGGGATAACGCGGAGCACTCCTTGATGAGCATGGCCGGACTCGATGAAGAGGACGATAGTTTTGCGCCGATTCTAAAGACGGCGAAGCGCCGCGCCATCTGGCTTGGCGTGAACCTCATGACGGCTGTGTTTGCATCCGGCGTCATCTTTCTCTTTCAAGACACCCTCGATCAGGTCGTCTATCTCGCAGTTCTCATGCCCATCGTCGCCAATATGGGCGGTGTGGCAGGCACACAGACCCTCACGCTCGTAATAAGGAGTCTCGCGCTCGGCCATATCAGCCCCTCGAATAGCCGCTGGCTGCTTATGCGCGAATTGGGCGTGGCAGGACTGAATGGTGCCGCGTGGGCAGTAGTTATCGCCTCGATCACGTTCGCCTGGTATGGAGACTTCCCACTAAGCCTTGTTATCGGTGCGGCGATGATGATCAATCTGGTAGTCGCAGCCCTCGCCGGCGCCTATTTACCTCTTTTTCTCAATCGCTTGAATATCGATCCTGCTCTCGCCGGATCGGTCGCGTTGACGACGGTAACCGATTCGGTCGGTTTCTTCGTATTTCTCGGATTGGCTCAGCTGTTCTACTTGTGATCTCTATGAAATCTGACGAAGAAACAGACTTTGATCCACCGAGCAAGACACGTCTTAAGCAGGAAGCTACCGAATTACAGGAACTTGGAAAGAGACTTAGCAGCTATAGCACTGCCGTTTTGAAAAAGCTGCCAGTCACCTCAGTACTCATATCCGCCATCGAAGAATTCAATCGACTCCCCAATAGCCATGGGGCTCGGCGCCGCCAACTGCAATTCATTGGCAAGTTGATGCGTGATGTGGACTACGCGGACGTCATTAAGGCCATCGATGATCTGGAATCTGGCCATCTTAAAAAACAGAAGAAACCAGGAGCCGCCAAGGTATTATCTGCCAGCATATTGGAGTACGGTGACGAAGAAATTAACAAGGCACTGGAAAAATATCCACAGCTTGAAAGACAAACCCTGCGCCAACTGCAGCGCGAATACAATCGCGCTACAGAAGCGAGTCGTGACAAATTCAAATCCAAGCTTGAGAACTACCTGCGGTCGCAGATCGATGACTAATACCTAGCATCGAGAACCGGCTCTCAGGCTCAGGGACCGCTCCTATACGATACTTGCTTTAGATGATAAACTCTTTGAAAATTAGTAGGCTACGAAGGCTCCAGCGGAGCACACACGGCACACGCACACAATAACAAGAAGAGGATGCCCATGTCAGATTCTAGCGCCAACTCCTACTGGAAAGCCAATATTCGCCTCGTGCTTTCCCTCCTCGTGGTCTGGTTTTTTATATCATTTGGTTGCGGGATCCTGTTCGTCGATGCACTCGACAATGTTCGGTTCGGGGGGTTTAAGCTCGGCTTCTGGATTGCTCAACAAGGATCAATCTTCGTCTTTGTCGCGCTTATCCTGATCTACATTCGCGCCATGGATAAGCTCGACGCCAAATACAATCTTGATTCCTCCCATGAAAGCGACGATGCAGCGCAGGAGGGTTCATAATGTCCGTACAGATTTGGACCTATATCTTCGTCGCCCTTTCATTCAGCCTCTACATTGGCATCGCTATCTGGTCTCGCGCCGGATCGACTAAAGAATTCTATGTCGCCGGTGGCGGTGTACCACCATTGGCTAATGGCATGGCAACTGCAGCAGACTGGATGTCGGCCGCGTCTTTCATATCCATGGCTGGACTCATCTCATTCCTGGGACGAGACGGCACTTTCTATCTAATGGGTTGGACAGGCGGCTATGTGTTACTTGCCTTACTCTTGGCCCCTTACCTGAGAAAATTTGGCAAATTTACGGTTCCGGATTTTATCGGAGACCGTTATTACTCGCAGACTGCCAGGCTAATCGCCGTGTTCTGCGCCATCTCCGTCTCCTTCGTGTACGTCTGCGGCCAGATGCAGGGCGCAGGCATCGTATTCTCTCGGTTCCTTGAGGTCGATTTCACCACCGGCGTACTCATCGGCATGGCAATCGTATTCTTCTACGCTGTATTAGGTGGCATGAAGGGAATTACTTACACTCAGGTTGCCCAGTACTGCGTTCTCATCTTTGCCTTCATGGTTCCGGCGATCTTCATCTCGATCATGATGACTGGCCAACCTGTCCCGCAGATCGGTTTCGGCTCCGAATTCACCGAGGCTTACGGTGGCGGCTACCTGCTGGACCGACTGGATGGACTCAGCGAACAGCTAGGCTTTGCAACCTACACAGAAGGCCAACGCAGCACCCAGGACGTATTCTTTATAACAGCGGCATTGATGTTCGGTACCGCCGGACTGCCCCACGTCATCATTCGCTTCTTCACAGTGCCGAACGTGAGAGATGCCCGCAAGTCTGCAGGTTATGCTCTGGTTTTCATCGCCATTCTTTACACGACTGCGCCCGCTGTTGCTGCATTCGCTCGCACCAATCTGATCAATACAGTCAACAATGCCGAATACTCAGCAATGCCAGAATGGTTCAGTAAATGGGAAAACACCGGCCTGATAACATTCGATGACAAGAACAACGATGGCCGCATTCAATATGTTGGCGATCCGGCCACGAACGAACTCAATGTAAATCGAGACATCATGGTCCTCGCCAACCCGGAGATTGCAGAACTGCCGAACTGGGTCGTCGCGCTAGTGGTCGCAGGCGCACTCGCTGCAGCCTTGTCCACGGCGGCGGGTCTGCTACTGGTTATTTCTACGTCCGTGGCGCACGACATGATGAAACGTACGTTCATGCCAGGCATTACTGAGAAGCAGGAGCTCGCCTTCGCGCGTATTTCTATCTTCGTCGCCGTACTAATTTCGGGATACTACGGGATCAATGCGCCTGCCTATGTCGCACAGGTAGTCGCGTTCGCGTTTGGACTCGCAGCCGCATCATTCTTTCCCGCCATAGTCTTGGGCATTTTCCAGAAGCGCATGAATAAGGAGGGGGCTATAGCCGGGATGATAGTCGGTTTTACTTTTACTGCCGCCTATATTATCTACTTCAAGATAATCAACCCAACAGCAGACAATGCTGAAAACTGGTTGTTTGGAATCTCGCCCGAAGGCATCGGCTCTCTGGGCACGGTGGCTAATCTAATAGTTGCGCTGATCGTAGCTCAGTTCACGCCAGAGCCGCCGCTCGAAGTGCAGGAAATCGTCGAGAATATACGCCTGCCAGGTGAGGCGATTGCCCGATAAGAAGAAGTTATTAGCAGCAACAAAAAGGGCCCAGCGTGCTAGCACGCTGGGCCCTTTTTGTTGCTGCCAATCTTAGGTCTTGTGTTTACCGTGCTCTGTTTCTTCCCAATACTTCGTCACTGTCTGCTTCATCTCTTTATGCATAAACAAGATGCCAATGAGGTTCGGCACCGTCATTAGTACGATCGTAATCAAAGCTACATTCCACACGATAGTCGTGTCTGCCAGGGCTGCATAGAAGAATCCCAGCACATAGACCACCCGATAGGGCAATACAGACTTTGGTCCTAACAGATAGGTCATGGCCCGATCGCCATAGTACGACCAGGCGATAGCCGTAGAGAAAGCGAAGAGCATCAGGCCTATCGATACGATGTATTTACCGAATTCGCCAAACAGCCCCCTGGTATAAGCCATTGTCGTCAAGGGCACGGAATGCAGCAGCGACCTGCCCGTCACCTCAACATCAGTATCAACTAACCTGCCCTCGGACACGCTGACCTGCCCAGTAATCGGCTCGCCATCTCTGGAGTACACAACTTCCTCCGCGACCGACCTGGCACTCATTAGTGTGAAGTCCTGATTGCTGTCCGCAACCCGACCATTCAATAAGGATATTTCACCGCTATAGCTGCTCGCGCTAGATTCATCACCGTTTAGGTAGGCAAAGAGTTGGGTGGCATCATCTGGATTAGACTCGACATAGGACCCAGCCACGAAGGACATATCGGCGCGTTGGAATTCATTCTCGAACTTTTCCTTCCAGACACCGGAGGAGAGAATAACGAGACCCGTGATAGTACAAATAACAATAGTGTCGATAAATGGTTCGAGGATGGACACCATGCCTTCATCTGCAGGCTCATCGGTTCTGGCCGCGGCGTGAGCAATAGGAGCGGAACCCTGCCCTGCCTCATTCGAATACAATCCTCTGTTTACACCTCTATCGAAAGCATAGGCAAAGGTCGCACCGAGGAAACCTCCAGTAGCGGCAGAACCGGTGAATGCATCGGAGAAGATAGATACAAACGAGGGAATGATATTTCCGAGATTCGGTAAAATTACTGCGAATGCGCCGACCAGGTAGATGACTGCCATGGTGGGTACGATTGTGGCGGCTACCTTTGCTATGCGACTGATGCCGCCGATGATGACGAGAGCAAGCAGCACAGACAGGACGCTGGCAGTAATGATTGGCTCGAGAGAAAACGTACTCTGCAAGCCAGCTGCAATGCTATTGATCTGCGGCAGATTTCCCGTACCGAAGGAACTCAGAACGGTAGCGATTGCAAATAGAATCGCTAGCCACTTTGCATTCAGGCCCTTTTCCATATAGTACATGGGGCCGCCAGCCATGGTGCCATCGGCTGTCTTAGTGCGGTACTTATGAGAGAGGGTAACCTCGACAAACTTACTGGTCATGCCGAAGAATGCGGTCATCCACATCCAGAACAGTGCAGCCGGCCCACCCAGGTGCAATGCCAATGCCACGCCGCCAATATTACCGGTTCCAACGGTACCAGAGAGCGCCGTCGCCAATGCCTGAAAGTGAGATGTATCGCCCTCGGCACCATCCTTATCAAACTTACCGGTGGTGACACCGATGGCATGTCTGAAATAGCGAATCTGAGGAAAACCTAGATAGAGTGTAAAGAATATGCCGGTGGAGAGAAGCAACGCCGGAAACCAAAGAGCACTGCCTAGATAGCCGTCTATGAAAATCAGAAAATCATTAACTGCGTCCAATGTAATACCCCACTAGTTGTTAGTTCGCCAAATCTCGCTGCTGGCTAATTGTCTGAATCAGTCGTCACTTATCGATATCGAGGGAGCATCGCTTCTCGCTCCGGCCAAACTTTTCTCTACGTTAGCTGCCAATTCCATATAGGCCTTCGTCGCTACGTGATCTTTGTTAGATGCTACCACAGGATTGCCAGCGTCAGTTGTTTCTCGAATAGCCAAATCGAGTGGCAGCCGTCCAATAACGTCTACGCCATACTCTGCCGACAGTCTGGCGCCACCTCCGCTGCCGAATATCGCCTCCTCATGGCCGCACTTCGAACAGGTATGAGTGCTCATATTCTCTACTACGCCGAGAATGGGCACATTGACCTTCTTGAACATCTCAATACCCTTGCGCGCATCCAATAGTGCAACATCCTGCGGCGTCGTAACGATCACAGCGCCACTTACTTTCACCGATTGGGCCAGACTCAGTTGAATGTCGCCAGTTCCCGGGGGCATATCGACGATGAGGTAATCTAACTCCGACCAGGCCGTATCATTTAGTATCTGGTTGAAGGCAGAAATAATCATTGGGGCGCGCCACACCATGGCAGTTTTCTGATCCACCAGGAAGCCCATAGAATTACACTCGATACCATGGGCCACTAGCGGCAGCATAAATTTCTTGTCCTGTATCTTTGGTCGCGTTCCATCGGGAACTCCCATCATCAGAGGCAGGCTCGGCCCGTAGATGTCCGCATCCAGTATTCCCACCTTTCTCCCCATACTGGACAGTGCCAACGCGAGGTTAACAGCAGTTGTAGATTTCCCAACACCACCCTTTCCTGAGGCCACACAAATTATGTGGTTAATCTTTTCGATACTTCTCACAACTTTTTCCTTGTCTCGCCTACTATCTTGGCGCGTCTTGCTGCATGGTATTTCAGAGGTCACCTCGGCATCAAACCCTCTTGAAGGGCTTGCGAACTCATTCACCGAAGCTGGTTTTGATTATCTTTGATTGGCCTTGAAAAATCCAAGATAGCTGAACCGATGAACCCTCTGCTGTGTCAAAAATACTCTTCTAAGCATAAACTACACTCGAATGTAGGAATTTGAGTCGAAATAGCACTCGATCACTCCAATCTATGCAAAAGGAGAATGACAGGCCATCGGCTTGACCGCTAGAATCGAGGCCATGCACAGAACTCTACCACTATCCACTGCCCTCATGCTGTTCGGCTTAGCGGCACTGCCTCTCGTTGTGTCTGCCGAGCAACAGGAAGAGACCGAAGTAAAATTCGCGTTCTATTCCTCTGCCTGGGGTGAAAACACGGACGACGGCTTGCGACTTGTGGCCTTCAATCAGACCACTGCAGCCATTCACCTAAATAGCATCGAACTACACGGTAGCGGAGAGCGGACCGAATCCATCTTAATAGATGTCGACCTGGAAGTACCATCCGGCGGCTACGCCGACAAGGAGTTCGACTATATCAATCTGCTCTCGGGAGATGAGTGCATCGAGCGCACAATGCAGGAGAACTGGAAGCTGGTCGAAGTCTCTAATTACACCTTGAACCCATCTGTGCGAAATCTAATTATCGAAAACACCGATTCGTTTCGTATCTATCAGTGCGTCCTCACCGTGTCCACTTCGTGGACCGACCTGGGCAGCCAGCAGTTGAACGAATACGACGAGTGGGTCCTGTTCCATTTCGAGACTCGCAGGGATCTGTAGAACAAGGCATAAGTTAAAATTCTAGCCAATAAAAAAGGGGTCAAACGACCCCTTTTTTATTGCGCTTTTTTAGTCCGCTTACTACAGCAAGATACCGCCGTATTGAACGAAGAATGGTGTGAATACCAAGCTAAGGATTGCTGACAGCTTGATCAGGATGTTCAATGAAGGACCAGAAGTATCTTTCATTGGATCGCCGACAGTGTCACCAACAACCGCTGCGGTGTGCTCGTCTGAGCCCTTGCCACCGTGGTGACCGGCTTCGATGTATTTCTTCGCATTGTCCCATGCACCACCGCTGTTGGAAGAGGCGATAGCCAAGACGCCGCCGGCAACCAGTGAGCCGATTAACATTGCAGCAACAGCCTCAACACCGAATAGGAAGCCTACTACGATTGGCGAACCCATGATCAAAACGCCGGGAGCGATCATTTCTTTTAATGCCGCCTGCGTCGATATAGCCACACACTTCGCGTAATCAGGTGTGCCCGTACCTTCCATAATGCCTGGAATAGTTTTGAACTGATGACGCACTTCTTCAATCATTGCGAATGCCGCAGCACCCACCGATTTCATCGTCATGGCAGAGAACAGGAAGGGCAGAACCGCACCGATAAAGAGGAAAGTAAATACCAGCGGCTCCAGCAGACTCATCGTAATCGGCTCACCGCGCAATGTCTCTGCCGTCGTGATGAAGGCCGCGAACAGGGCGAGTGAAGTCAAAATAGCAGCGCCGATGGCAAAACCCTTGCCAATGGCAGCGGTAGTATTACCAGCAGAATCCAGAATATCTGTTCTACGTCGAACTTCTGATTCAAGGCCCACCATCTCCGCAATACCACCTGCGTTGTCGGCAACAGGCCCGTAAGCATCGATAGTCAGTGTAAGTACGAGGCTACCCAACATACCGAGAGAGGCGATCGCGATGCCGTACATGCCCGCAAGCTCCCAGGATATGAAGATACTGGCAGCGATAGCGAGATAAGGAAGAACCGTACTCTTATAACCTAAGGCGAGGCCGTAGATGATATTAGTGGCTACGCCTGTCTCACATGACTTGGCGACTTCCTGCACGGGAGCAAATTTCTCTGAAGTGTAGTAACCGGTTAGCAAACCAACCGTCAAACCTGACACGAGACCGGCCAAGAAACACCAGTACACGCCTACGTTCGTGTAAATCGAACCATTTAGGTCGAACGTGGGTGGGATTAGCGCTACGGTAAAGAAGTACATAACCACTGCCATGATGGCACTGGAGATGATCAGCAACTTCATCAGGGCCGGAGCAACGTCGTCTTCAGTCTTAACGTTGACTAGCAACTTAGTGATTAGGGCAATGGGGATACCGACTGCACTGATCAAGATTGGGAAGAGCAATGCATCAGGATTACCGGCGAAAACCACGGCACTGATAACCATTGCAGCACAGGTACTTTCTGCACAAGAACCAAACAGGTCGGCACCCATACCAGCTACGTCACCTACGTTGTCTCCAACGTTGTCGGCGATTACAGCAGGGTTACGGGGATCATCCTCTGGGATGCCCTGCTCTACTTTACCTACCAAGTCGGCGCCTACGTCAGCAGCCTTGGTGAAGATGCCGCCGCCAACACGTGCGAATAGAGCGATCGTTGAACCGCCCAGTCCGAAGCCGGCGATTACTTCCATAAGGATGTGATTGTTTTCAGGTCCAAGGTCAGAGAGCAACCAGCTCATCACCACGTAGATGATGACCAGACCCAGTGTGGCCAGGCCGACAAGGGCGAAACCCATCACAGCGCCGGAGTTAATCGCCACGTCGTAGGCTGCAGAAATGTTCTTCTTCGCAGAGACCGTAGTTCTGGCATTACCCTGAGTGGCAACCTTCATACCTATATAACCAGAGGCTATAGAGATGGCACCACCGAAGAGGAAGGCGATAGCCGTATAGATTCCCTCGTGGATATTCGGGGTGTGGGTATCGTTGATTAGAATGGCGATAATCGCTGCGAATACGACCATAAAGATGGTCAATACTTTGTATTCCTGCTTCAGGAAAGCCATGGCTCCCTCGGCAATAGCACCATGGATGAAGGTCAGCTGCTTCGACTGTTCTGCATCCAGCCCCAGATCGAGCGGTATACTGATAACCTTCTTCATATAAAAGAAGGCTATCCCCAAGCCCATGAGCGACAGGACTGTAGTTACCACAATTGTTATCCCGAACATCGAAATTCTTCCTCTTAAGATGGAATGTTTATTTTAAAGGCGCGCACTTTACCATAACGAACGCTGCAAAAAAAGGCGATAAAGTGCCTGCATAGCCAGTATTTCAGTGCATTTCGAAGGATTGAGGGGAGAGCTGGAATGGAGCCGCTGCGCACAGCTGGAGGTAGCGCCCGAAAATGGGCAAATAGCCTGACTATTTCTTCGACTTACGGCGCTTCTTTCTTTTGACCTGAGCCTTGTCTGCCTCAGTGCGGGCTAGCCGGAAGGCCTGGCGCATCGCATCAAGCTTAGCCTCCTTCTGCTTGTGCAGCTGGCTTTCCTTTTTAGCCTGAAAATCGATGACTTTATCGCTCATTGCTAGGGGTATCGCTCTAAGTTCGACTTACTGAGAAGTCGCCTCCCGCACTAACTGATTCTTACGGGACTCCAATTCGGCGATGAGTTCCTTCGCCAGCGGCTCTAGCGTATTGCCCTCGGCGTCTGTGTTCTCGTACTTGGCTTGTTCTGCAGTGAGAGCCATCAACAACTCTTCTGCTGTCTCGATAGCTAATGCGAGATTTACCGTGCTGGCCCCATCTCTCGAAGCTTCGGCCTGAATAGAGGCAATCTGCTGCTCCAGGGACGCAATTCGATCGAGTTTTGCCTGCCTCTCGGCTTCTGCCGCAGCTATCGCCGCTAAACGCGCCCGCTCACGCTGCTGCGCTACTTCACGCTGCTGTCGCTCGGCTTCCGCCCTTGCAGCCGCTTCAGCCACCTGACGATCTCTCTCAGCTTGCACTCTGGCTCGTTCCGCAACTTCGCGCTCCCGCTGTCGCTGTAACTCAAGCGCACGCGCCCGCTCCTGGTCTGCCGCCACCTGCGCCGCCTGTTGCTCCATCGCCACGCGCTCTGCTTCTGCAGCCGCTAATTCAGCCTCCTGCGCACCTTGAGACGCACACGAAGCAAGCACTACCATCATCAACGTAGCAGCGATTGCGCGGGGCCCGATGCATTTTGGGAATAGGCGAATTTCGCGCGTTTCCAATGAGTCTTTCATGACAATCTCCTCCAAGCGGAGTACCCAACTTTGAGCGCACCCCTATCTATCAAGAGATACTAACTCCAAGCCCTTGATTAATAAATTGTTTTCTATACAAATCGTAGATTTTGTCGACTTAGTCATACTTTATAGCGATAAACACGCTGTTTGTCAGTAAAATCGGCTTTCCAGGAGCTGCTGATCGAAGCTATGTCTCCCTCGGCCTTATTATCGGCAGGATCTGAATACTATTCATCCAATTGGCTTCATACGGCGAGCATTACGAATTCACCATGACTCCTGAAGTATCACTGGAACCCAGACCCACAACGCGCCCAAAACTCCTTACACTAATACTCCGTACTTTAGTGGTGCTTCTGTTGAGCGCGCCAGTCATGGCGATACTGCTTGCCCTGGAAACTTCTCCAAGGCTGGTTATCGAGCTGCAGTTAACTGTTGCAGAGTTGAATAGAATCGAAACCCTGCTGTTAGAGAGCAC
>CAXBLN010000136.1:0-10431 GCA_963976555.1 uncultured Gammaproteobacteria bacterium | reverse complement strand
TGGGCGCCGGTGATTAAATACCGCACTGCAATACGCGACCGAATGGGTGCTATGCCTCCCTATTTTCTGGAGAAGCACATCGGCATTACCCGTATGAAGGATGACTATTCGCTCTCCGATGAGGAACTGGCGATGATTCAGGCCTGGGCCGACAACGGCGCTCCGCGCGGTAATCCCGACAACGAACCGCCCTTATTGGAATTTGATTCCGGCAATGAATGGGCAATTGGTGAGCCGGACCTGATTCTGCGCTCCTCTGACTTCTCTCGACCCGCCGTGGGTCCGGACTGGTGGGGCGATATCGGCCTGGTGCCTACGGGTCTGACCGAGGACCGTTACGTCTCCGCGATACAGGTGCGTGAGGTCAATGACATCCCCGCCGATGGCGATACAGGTACTGTCGGTGGCCGCTATATCGTTCACCACATGACATACACTAGCGGTCGTCTCAATGAAGATGGCACCGAGGTTGTGGACGATATCGTGAGCTGGCCCATTCACGAGGTTGGTCGTAACGCAGATGTTTTTTCTGAGAAGGCTGGGCGTCTGCTCCCCGCGAATTCTGCCCTGCATCTTGGCGCTACACATATGCATTCTAACGGCCGCGAAACTTCAGCCTACGTAGAGTTCGGTATCAAGTTCTTTCCGGTAGGCTATGAGCCGCAATACACGCGTCGTGGGCCGCGCACCGGTAATGGCATAGACATCGATGTGGTTCCAAACAAGGCGAATCAGGAGTTTCATAACTACGTAGTGCTGCAGGAACACACCAAGATCATGGCATTTGAACCACATTTACATGCGCCGGGTGTGCGTATGTGCATGGAGGCGATCTGGGGTCATAATCAGTTCACGCTTAACTGCGTAGGCTATGATCACAACTGGGTGAAGCAATACGTGTATGAGGATGATGCGGCGCCGCTTCTACCAAAAGGTACCATATTGCACACTATAGGTTTTCTGGATACCACCAGGGCGAATCCTAATCTTGCCGACGCGCGGAACTGGGCAGGTGGCGGTCGTCGATCGGTGTCGAATATGTTTATTGACCTCGGCTATTCTGTCTCGCTCACCGAGGAGCAATTTCAGGAAGAGATGGCTATTCGGCGCGCGAACATGAAAGATCGAAACGACTACGATGTGAGCTGCCCCCTGTGCTGGGCACCGGTTCCCATAGATGAATCATTGGCGCAAGGAAACGATTGATGATGAGAGTAGTTGGTAATCGGTATACGTTGCTTGGTAGTCTACTATTTGTTGCATTATTGGTGGCGCAGTATTCGAATGCGCAGACTCGATTTATGCAGCTGCGTGGGCAGATTACATCGCCCGCCTATGAAGGCTGGTGGCCAAACGAGGATGGGACGTTTAAGCTGTTTTTTGGCTATATGAATACCAACTGGGAACAGCAATTCGATATACCTATTAGTGATAGAAACTATTTCTCCGAGGTCGAACCGCTCGCGCTTGATGATCTAAGCAAGGACGCTTTCGATTTTGCCACTGCCGACATGGGGCAGCCTACGCATTTCTATCCCAGACGAAACCCATTTCTTTTCACTATCGATGTGCCCGCGGATTTCGGTGAGAAGGAGTTAGTCTGGACCTTGAAGACACAGGGTCAGACGAATAGAGCTTATGGCACGCTTAAACCCGATTATAGAATTGACCCACAGGTGATTTCTACGGAAGTCGGGGGCAACTACGGCAGTCTCAGCGATTCACTCAGAACCAATATTCCGCCTGAATTGCGGCTCGAGGGAGAGAGCTTTCGGACTGTTCGCGTGGGGGAGCCTCTCAGTTTGGCAGTGCGAGCTAACGACCCGGATAACCTGCCTGCTCGTCGTGAATTTCGCCAGAATAGAGGCGTAGACTCGCTCTATAGACCGCCAGCTTCGATCGTAGCTATGAGCGGGCCCGGCCTGCGTTTTTCATGGACGGTTTATCGAGGCCCAGAAGCCAAGGCTACTTTTACGCCTACCCAGTTCAAGACCTACACTGATACCCGCATGTACGCTAACTCCGCCTGGTCACCACCGTTCGAGATTCCCGAGCCGCCTGAAGACGGTCGCTGGACAGCCGAGGTCGTCTTCGACGAGCCGGGCGAGTACGTGTTGCGCGGCATCGCTAGCGATGGCTCTCTTTTTACCTACCAAAATGTGAATGTGACGGTAACGCGCTAGTCACGACTTTGAGCCCCGGCTTGCTGTGTTCTGAAAGTTGTTGTAGTTCTCTGTCGGGTTCTCCTCATTCTATTCGTCTACATTGTAACTCGCCGAAATTTTCGGCGAGTACTTCGCTTCTGTGCTGTTTATTAACCGTTAACCGAGGAGTCAATCTTGACTAAATCAACTACGAACGAAGCCGATGTCGGACCATTCGATCTAAGTGTCACACCTATCCATATGGATTCTGAGGGTCCAGCGGTGCCACTTCATGAGTTCGGATTCGATGGCCCTTCGTTCGGCGCCTATATCGGCACACATTGTGCGCAAGACCCGGCTAGAATTGTGATGGTCGAGACTTCGCCTGCTACGTGGACGCATTGGGAGCGGCATACGCTCGCCGACGAAATAGTTATCGTTCTCGAGGGCGAAGCGGACTTCATTCAAGAGATTTCCGGGAAGGAAATCGTTCTTCCGGTTAAAGCTGGAAGCACGATTATTAACTCCAAGGGAGTTTGGCATACGGCGAATGTTAGTGAAGCCTTAAAAGCAATCTACATAACTCCGTGCAAGGGCACCGAACACCGCGAAAGATGAAGCCTGTGAGGTTCGGTATTGGAAGCGAAGTTCCTACCAACTGACTTAAGGAGTAAGAACTATGCAATATCTATGTTTAATCTATGAGGTCGAATCTTCGCTACCGAGCCGCCCCCCTGAGGAACAAGAGGGGATAATGGCTGAGTATTTCGCCTTCACGAACGATGTGAGGGAGCGAGGTAAATTGGTGGCGGGGGACGCGCTGCTGCCAACGGAAACTGCCACCACCGTTCGTGTGCGCGACGGTAAAACCGTGACCACAGATGGACCCTTCGCAGAAACCAAGGAGCAGCTTGGCGGTTACTACCTGCTCGATTGTGCGGACCTTGATGAAGCCATTGCATTGGCGAGTAAAATACCCTCGGCCCGATGGGGTTCGATCGAGGTTAGGCCGATAATGGTTTTCGATCAGAACTGATAGGCATCTGCTCAGCATTAAGGATTCCTTCGATGCCAGATGAAGTTGCAATTTTGCCTAGTCAGGCATCGCAGGATTCCGTACGCAGCGCTTTGCAGTCTGCGTTCAGCATTGCGCAGGCTGCGCTGCTCAGCAGAATACGCAGCATCGATGAGGCTGAGGATGCAATGCAGGAGGCCGTACTCAAAGCCTGGAGGCTGTGGCCCCTCAGGGGCATCCCGGAACAACCCGTGGCCTGGTTGATAGTTTGCGGCATGAACGTTTTTCGAGATCAGTATCGCAGAGATGTTCGCTACGACCGCTCGGTAGACCCCAGCTCTGCATCGTTGGCGGAAACTGCATCGGACTTAGCCGATGTTGGTAGCGATGAAGATGTGCTACGTCTGATATTCATGTGCTGTCATCCTGGTATCGCAGCCGAAAATCAACTCGCGCTGTCGCTAAAAATGCTTATGGGTTTTAGCCCTGCCGAAATAGCAAAGGCTTTGCTGATTTCGACGAAGACATTAGAACAACGTATCACTCGCGCAAAGCGGAAGATTGCAAGCAGTGGCATCTCGCTCGAGCTGCCGAGAACCGACTCGTTGACCCTGCGTCTTGGACCCGTACGGCAGACTCTCTATCTGATCTTCAATGAGGGCTACCACAGTGTCGGAGAAATGCTTATTAACCGAGCGCTATGCCGGCAGGCTATCCAACTAACGCGGGCTTTATGCAGAGGGTTTCCGGATTCTGAAAATCTAGGCCTGCTCTCTTTAATGTTGTTTCACGATGCTCGAGCAACTGCGCGCATTGGCCAGTCGGGGGAGTTGATTACGCTGGATGCCCAAAACCGAATGTTATGGAAGCGAAGCCAGATCGCGGAGGCAGATGTCTTGCTGCAGAAAGCGCTGCGAAAAGCGGAGTTAGGTATCTATCAATTGCAGGCCGCGATCGCGGGTGTGCACAGTTTAGCCGAAAAGGCAGAACAGACGGATTGGCCGCAGATTGTTGGTTTGTATCAGCGCCTGTACAAAGAGCAACCGGACCCGGTCATCGGATTGAACTACGCCGTGGCGTTGATGATGTCGAAGCAGCTGGTAGACGCCGAACGAATATTGCAGGCGTTTCAAGAAGATCTAAAGGACTATAGTCCCTACTTTGCTGCAGTAGCGAAGTTATGCGAGTTAACCGGCAGGGAGGCTGAGGCAGCAGCTGCTCTCAGGAAAGCCTCCGCCATAACCGACTCGATGGGAGCGAAACGACACTATCAGTTGCAGCTCGCCGCTATCGAAGCGCGCATCAGTCCCTAGCTTCCCCCGTGTGTTATAGGCTTCGGTTCCAGCTTCTGTGGCAAAGTCCAATGCGCTAGGTTATGCTCATATCAATAAAATTATAAGGCAGTAATGTAATGTCGTTACCTGCGGTCCAAGCGAATTCTCCGCGTTCATTTTCCCTTCTTAGCTACTGTCTGGGCTTGCTTATCGGTGTCTCGCTATCTGCCTCGATCCATGGGGCAGAAGGTATCGATCTGCCAAAGACAATTGCCTGGTCGGCTTATCCAACTGGCACCGGTGGCTACAGCCAGGCTGTAGCCATAGGGAGTATTCTGCAGCGTCAATACAAAGTAAATCTGCGAGTTATTCCCGGGCGCAACGACGTTTCCAGATTAGCCACGCTGCGTGCGAACCGCGTACATTTCTCCGCCGGCGGCTCCGAGGCGGTCTACGCGCAGGAAGGTATCTTGAATTTCGCGTCGAAGATCTGGGGTCCGCAGCCCATACGTGCGCTGATGTCCAACTACTCAGATAGTTGTTCCTTCACCTTCGCCACGGCCGAAGATGCGAATATTAACAGCGTCGCGGATGTCAAAGGTAAGCGCGTCACATTCGTGCAGGGGGCTCCTTCGCTGAATAACGCCACAGCAGCCTTGCTCTCCTATGCAAACCTAAGTTGGGACGATGTGACACCGGTGGAAGTGGGTGGCTATAACGCATCCATAGACGCCGTGTTAAATAACCGTGCCGATGTCGTCGGCGGCGCCTGTAATTCTCCGCCGTTTCTGCGTATCGAGGCATCGCCGCGAGGGCTTAAATTCCCGGCGCTCCCTCATGACGATACAGAGGCAGTGGCGCGAGTACGATCCAGACTGCCTTGGTATGTGCCACATATAGCATTTGAAGGGCCCACACTGCCGGAAGCAGGCCTGGAGGTTTTTTCTTCTGCCTACCCACTTCTGGTCGGTCTCGATACTTCTGACGATGCTATGGTCTATAGCATGGTAAAAATAATGCATCAGCATTTCGATGAGTATAAAGATAATGCACCGGGCGCTACCGGATGGTTGCTAGCCAGGCAGAAATTCGATCAGGCATTTATACCGTTTCATCCTGGTGCTATTCGCTACTACAAGGAGATTGGTGCTTGGAACGAGGCTGCCGATGAGCAGAACGAAGCCAATTTGCTCAGACAGAGGGTGTTGATCGCGGCCTGGAAAGAGTTCTTTCCGACGGCGCCGGCGGCCTATGCCGAGTTTGAGGCTGCGTGGTTAAAGGCCAGGAGCAGAGCGCTGGAAGCTGAGGGGCTTATTACTCTGGGCGAAGGACTGTAGCCGATCCTATGAGCGAAAAATCGGGCATCGAAGTAAAGCAGGTCGACCTCGCCGAGACAGAAGCGGCGAGATCGCGGTACAGGGATCTATCGTTTCGCTGGCAGATGATGATGGCCGCCATGACTGCCTGTTCTATCGGTCTCGCAATCAATCAGATATTCAATCTCGGTTTCTTCGTCGGCAGCGTGATGCTCGACAGCCGTTATATGTACATCATTACCGGGATCATGCTGAGCATGGTCTTTATCACTTTTCCTGCTAATCGCCACAGTCCAACGCACGTTCCCTGGTATGACATCGCGATCATGTTGATCATAGCGGTGGTGTTTTCCTATTTTGCTTTCTATGCAGAGCGTATAGTGCTGGAGGCATGGGAATACACGGCGCCACCAGTAGGTGTCTGGCTTGCGATGATCACCTGGGCTATTGTTTTGGAGGCAGGGCGCCGCGCAGGTGGCTGGCCGGTCTTTTTCATTGTTGTAGTCTTCTCTTTTTACCCAACTTTTGCAGACTCTCTGCCGAATGTGATTGCCGCGCTTAGCATCCCCGTGCAGGACGCCGCCATATTTCATGTGTTGGGAGAAGAAAGTCTCTTTGGGATTCCGATGCAGGTTTTTGCACAACTGGTATTCGGCTTTTTAGTATTCGGCATCTCTCTGCAATACACAGGTGGAGGTCCCTTCTTTATTAACCTCGCGTTCGCTCTGTTGGGTCATAAACGCGGTGGCCCGGCGAAAGTGTCTATCTTCTCTAGTGGTTTAATGGGCTCCATGAGTGGTGGACCAATAAGCAATGTGCTCACGACTGGCCCGCTATCCATACCGGCCATGCGCCGCGTCGGCTTTTCCAAGGAGTATGCTGCAGGGGTCGAAGCCTGCGCCTCTACCGGGGGCGTGTTCATGCCACCGATCATGGGCGCTACGGCCTTCGTTATGGCGAGCTTTCTGAATATTAGCTATGTGACAGTAGCCATCGCCGCTATCGTGCCCTCGGTTTTGTATTTTTTCGGCCTATTCATGCAGATCGATGCCTATGCGGCACGAGAAAACCTGGCTGGGCTGCCTCGCGAGGAGCTACCGAAGCTCGGACAGGTCTTCAAAGATGGTTGGTATTTTCTGGCCGTGTTTGCTGCACTGATCTGGATGCTGGTCTTTCTGCAGCGGGAGGCGGTTGCACCTTTTTACGCGACGGCGCTGCTGTTGCTTATCAATCAGTTCACAAAGCATCGACTCTCGGTCGACAGGTTTATGCAGTTGGTGGCGACAATGGGCAAATTGCTCGCTGAACTCGCGGGAATTCTCGCAGCGATCGGCCTCATTATCGGTGGCCTGGCGGTTACCGGTATCGCCGGAACCATCGCGAATGATCTCGTGTATCTCGCCGGAGAGAACACGCTAATCCTCCTGCTGATGGGCGCGCTGACGAGTTTTATTTTGGGCATCGGCATGACCGTAACCGCTGCCTATATCTTTCTTGCGATCGTGCTGGTACCTGCACTGACAAACTCAGGGCTGAATCCGCTGGCTAGTCACATGTTCGTCATGTATTGGGGCATGCTTAGCTTTATTACGCCTCCAGGCGCCCTGGCTTCATTCGCTGCTGCCTCGGTGGCAAATGTGTCGCCCATGCGAGCCGGTTTGGCGGCGATGCGCCTCGGCGCGATCATCTATTTCGTACCTTTCTTCTTCGTGTTTAACCCTGCGCTTCTGCTACAGGGCGGTCTCTGGGAAAATCTACAGGCTGTTTCCACGGCGCTAGTGGGCGTCGCGCTAGTCTCGGCTGCACTGCAGGGCTATCTGATTGGTATCGGGCATCTTGGAGTAGGGGGCATTGGCATGGGCGTGCGAATTCTGATTGGCCTGTCCGGCCTCACCTTGGCCCTGCCAGCTGGCGGCATGTTTGGTTTTAGTCAGCTGCTTCTATTTGTGTTAGCCGCTATTTTAATGACTGCAGGCTTGTCTGCGAGAAAGTTTGTGGGCTCATTGCCGAGCTCTTAGCTATCGCGCGGTATCCCGTTGCTGCATTGGGCCTTAAATTCTGCTAATAGTATTGGCATAGCGAGTCAGCATTTCCGGATCATTATGTATGTGTTTCTCAATGACCTTGATTAGGTCGTCTTTGGAAACCAGGCCGAAATTGGCTATCAGATCGGAGCTGAAAATAAGAGATATGAAAAGGCTGACGAATAACATCAGGTAGAGGAAGGGGAGTTCTACGCCCAAGAAGCGTAAGGCTGCCGAAAACAGCAGCCCAAATATAAGGAAGGATCGCAGCGCTGCTTCACGATGAATCTGGCGCTTGGCACGCATTATGAGTTGGAAGTCTCTTTCATTCATAGCAGTCTCACCCGGCGCAGTTCGCACTCTTCACTGTTTACTATCAAATTTAGTAGCTTTATACCTAATAATAGTAGATGCGGGCAACAAACAATAAATTTTGGATTCAGGCGGGGTGAGCTGTGCGAGCTTCTATTCTATTGATGATATCGCTTCTGTTAACTGCGTGTCAGTTGAGTGAGCCCAGGCCAGCTGCCTTGCTATATGAGCCTAGCGCTCGCCATCCCTTTGGCCGGCCTAATCCCCAGGCACCACCCGAGTTAGCGCAATTCGATTTCATGGTCGGCGAGAACGACTGTGTGGAACAAAGGATAGACAATGGGACAGGCGAGTGGATTGATGGGGTCCGCTCATGGGATGCGTATTATTATATGAACGGATTCGCTATTCGAGATTCGGGCAAATCAGGTGCAACAACCAACGGCAATATACGTATCTATGATGCGGCGGCTAAAGAGTGGGTGGTGACCTTCTTCTCCGCGCCGGCTTACAGCTCGGGCGCGTGGAGAGGTAAGCTAGAGGGTAGCAATATCGTATTGAGGCAAGCGCAGAAGGCGCCGGGCACAAATTTCGACGGATTTTCCACACTGACATTCTTCAACGTTAGCGATCGGGGTTTCGATTGGACAGGAGAGTGGGTTAGTGAGGATGGCTCCGTGGTATTTCCATTTTGGCGCATCCAGTGTCAGAAAGCGCCGCGCAAATGATTAGGGCACAGAGAATACAATTCTAAGGAATCTGAAACATGAAAATAAGTAAGGGCTACAAACAATTGGTGGAAGAGGCAGAGCGGCAAGTGAAGGCGATCGATTCTGCTGCGCTTAAATCCAGATTGCTTAATTTGGATGAGACGCTGCTGCTGATTGATCTTAGGGATGTGCGCGAGCTTAAGCGAGAGGGCAAGATTCCTGGTTCCCTGCACATACCCCGCGGCATGTTGGAGTTTTGGATCGATCCTGAAAGCCCTTACTACCGCAGCGAGTTCGACGCGGCTGAGGATATCATTCTCTATTGCAATAAGGGCTGGCGCTCGGCACTTGCGGCCCAGTCTCTACAGGCGATGGGTGCGGAGAATATCGCGCACCTGAAGGGTGGTATGGAACAGTGGCAGACCGATGGCGGTGTTGTGGAATCGATTTAATTAGACCCGCGAGGTAGACGCTAGAGGTGGTCACTAGCTATGATGTTGCGACGAGTCGACGGTGAAAGGACAGTGGCTATGACGATGAAATCGAATAAGAATACCAGCGCGGCGACCCTAAGCCGACGTACCCTCCTTAAAGCAATTCCAGCACTTAGCATCAGCCCGGTTCTTTTTGCCCAAGCCAGGACTCCTATCGCCGTGCGTAAATTGCATAGCTATGGGATGCGCGTGTCCGACGTGGAGCGTTCAGTTCAGTTCTATCAGGATATCTTTGGCGCGGCCATACAGTCTCGGCAGGGCGACACAGTCTGTCTGCGTATCGGAGATGGGCCCAGGTTCTTCTCGCTTTCACCCCTGCAGGCAGGACAGCAGCCGGGCTTCAGTCACATAGGGCTAGGAGTAGAAGATTTCGATTTGGAGTCCGTGCGTAATCAGCTAGACGCGTTCGGTATTTCTCGACGTGCACAGCCAGGCCCGAATCAAGCCTCCCTCGATGTTGCGATGCAATCTTGGACAACGACCCGAGGACGACAGGAGGGAGGGTCGACTGCCGGTACGAAGGAGCTGTTCTTCGCCGATGTAGAGGGCCTCATTTACCAGTTGAACGGCATGGATCATTGCGGTGGTGCGGGCGACTACGGCACTGTTTGTGAGAGCGTGAGTGAGGCGCCTACACAGGGACTCTTTCGATCTATCGATCTGAGCCACTTTACTAACTTCCTCGCTAATAATTCTCGCGCGAATGAATTTTATACACGAATATTCGGGCTTGGTTTTCAAGCCTATCAAGGCCCAAGCTCGCCGATAATCGGAGTCAGCGATGGCATACAGTTTCTTATGTATGTTGGCGGAGATCAGCAGGGTGCACCCACTCAGCCGGCCAGGGTGGACCATGTCTGCCTTAGCATAGAAGATTTCGAAGTGGATGGTATTATCGCGAAGCTCGAAGACTATGGATTTACTGCCAGAGAAGATGCGTCGAATACGCCGCCGCTCGTGCATTGGATTAGCATGCGTATGCCGAACCGTGGCGGCGTGGAAGGCGGTACTCCAGAGGTCTATTTCTCAGATCCAGATGGAATACGGATTCAGGTTCAGGATGCTGTCTATTGTGGCGGTGGTGGTTACTTAGGAGATGATTGTAGCGCGGCAGTTTAATGCCTGCACCCATCTCGCTCAAA
>CAXBLN010000135.1:0-10542 GCA_963976555.1 uncultured Gammaproteobacteria bacterium | reverse complement strand
GCTGTCAGTGGATAAAACGTCTCTCCCAAGCCTGCCGCGCTGTCCGAGCTGAACGAAATTTCATCGAATCGGGTCTATTTATTCCAAGGCCCAGTTACGTTCAATCGCTAGAAAAGTGTTAACGTTTATTCATTAGTATGCTCAAAACAGGGGAGCCTCTCCATGGCCGTTAAACGCAGTAAAGTAGAATTCGAAAGCGATGGAATCAGGCTGGCGGGACTCTTGGAATCGTCTGATTCTGGCCCAGTTCGCGCCTACGCACTCTTCGCTCACTGTTTCACCTGTAGCAAAGATATTGCCGCTGCATCGCGAATCTCGCGCGCACTGGTGAGCTTAGGCTATGGGGTAATGCGATTCGATTTCACCGGTCTCGGCAACAGCGATGGCGATTTTTCTAACACCAATTTCTCATCCAATGTCGAAGATCTCGTTGCCGCGGCAGATTTTCTTCGCAGCGAGTACCGCGCACCGCAGCTGCTAATTGGCCATAGTTTGGGCGGAGCGGCGGTATTAAAGGCTGCCGCGCAGATAGAGGAAGTAACAGCTGTCGTCACGATCGGCGCGCCCTTCAATGCGGAGCATGTCAGTAGGCAGCTGGGGTCTAGTCTTTCGAAGATCTCATCCGAGGGCGAGGCTGAGGTAGATCTCGCAGGGCGCAAATTCAATATCAAGAAGCAGTTCGTCGATGACATACGCAGCCAAGACAACCAACATATCGGCAAACTGCGACGCGCACTCTTGATAATGCATTCCCCCATCGATGAGATGGTGAACATCGCCGAAGCCGAGAAGATCTACATGGAGGCGCTGCACCCGAAGAGTTTCATTAGTCTGGACAAGGCCGACCATCTATTGACACGCCCAGAGGATGCCGAATACGTGGCAGCCTGCATCAGCGCCTGGGCAAGCCGCTTCCTCCCACAGGCCGAAGTGGAGAAGATTAGCGAGTCGAAGCTCGGCAAGAGCCCTATCCGGGTGGATGTGCTCAACACAGAGTTCGCTCGCGCTGGGCAGACGGAGCAACGTGTCCCGGCCGAAGGAGCGCCGGCCAGTCAAGAACAAGGGCCGAACCCGTTCGAACACCTGTTACCCGGCTTGGGAGCTTGGGGGAACCGTTTCCTGGGGCAGGCTAACGCGACAACGGCGAATGAGTCAGCCCCGACGGAGGGCCATGTGCGCGTAGATGAGCGTAACAAGCAATTCGCCCGCGACGTGCAATCAGACAAGCATAACTGGATCGCCGACGAACCGGTGGCAATGGGCGGTCACGATCTGGGACCCGACCCTTACGAGCACCTGTTGGCTAGCCTCGGTGCCTGCACCTCGATGACACTGCGCATGTACGCGAATCGCAAGAAACTTGCATTGGAAGATATAGAAGTCGAGTTAAGCCATCAACGCAGTCACGGCGAAGACTGCGAGGACTGCGATAGTGAAAAGAAGTTCGTCGATGTCATCGAGAGAAACATCACGCTCAAAGGCGATCTGACTGACGAGCAGCGAAAGCGTCTTATCGAGATCGCCAATCGCTGCCCAGTACATCTCACACTTGAAAACGAACCCAAGATCGTAACTAAGGAAGTTGAGGCAGCCACTAGCTAGGCGTGTTGAATGTAATTCTCACCCACTGAGCATGCGGCGATGCGACTCAGATGGGTGTACGGCAGACCGGTTTCCTCGTGCCAGGCATTGAATTGCTCCTGCACCTTCTTCAAGTCACGTTGGCTAGTCGGCTGTTCCGCAATTTCCAGGCCGCTGCCACGTAGCGCAACTACGACGTCTCTCGACAGGATGAAGCCATCCTTGCCGGCGCGACGCAGAAACCACAACGCGCTCTGCCCACCCAGACGTGAGCCGTGCTTCTTCAGATAGACCATTAGGCCGACTTGGTCGGAGGCAGGCCAGTCGGCAATAAACTTGCCGAAGCTGCCGCTCAATCGAGCCTCCTCCTGTACGAAGAACACGTTCTCCTGCAGAGCCTTAATCTTTTGCCAGTTGCGCACGACGCGCCGGTCGCTGGCGTAGGCCTCCCACTGCTCCGCCGAGAGCAGTCCAAGCTTGTGCGGATCGAAGCCAAAGAACGCCTCCTCGAACTCAGGCCACTTGTTCTCGATAACCTTCCAACTGAAGCCAGCCTGATTGATGCACTTCGTCATCATGGCGAGGTAGCGATCATCGCCGAGCGCCAGCAATTGTTTCCGGCTCGCCACCTTCGGCAGCAGCTTCTTTAATTCTGATGTACCGCCCTTGCGATGTTCGGCGCGCTCCCTGATTTTCTGAAACTTTGTCATGAGTAATTCTTGCCCGGCAAGCTTAGACTTTCTGCGCGACCAGTAGCGTGAAGTCACTACTGATTTCACCGCTGGAAAGGAGACGCTGCTCCTCGGCGAAAAGCTCGCGCAGCATGGTTTTCCCTTCTTCCGTATCGGATAAGTTACCAGCGATGTTATCCAACACAAGATGGAGAAGCGTACCGCCAAAATCTCTGCGTTCAACAATCTCGAATTGATTTTCGAGCTCAGCAATAATGTCGGATGAGCGAATTGCCTCAGTCGGGTCGTATCCATTCATGAAATCAATTGTGGGCCGCTCGACCGTATTTTTCATTCCCGGCTCGCGAATTGTTTGTCGAAAGGATTCTGGAATTCCATCTAGCAGGCGCTGACAGTGTTCAAGCTGCACATCGGTCCATTGAAACTGATTCGGACCGACAAATTCATTAATGATGAAATAACTCCCTGGTTTCAAACTGCGCTTCACCTGTTCCATATAGTGTTCCAGGTTTTCGATATGGTGTACGGACTGAGAGGCGAAGGCCGCATCAAAGGTCTCCGCCTCAAACTCCAGCTTGTTGAGGTTGGCCACCGCGTAGTTGATCGACTCTAGCTGGCCACTTTTTCGAGCCTCCTCCCTGCACAATTGAATCGCGCCCTCAGAGACATCAAAGGCATCGAAGCGCTCTGCTATACGAAGCTGCAGGCCGTGGCGCTCCAGGCCACCACCGCCGCAGCCGAGGCTCAGGGCAGACCGTACTGGGCTGGGATAATACTTACGCGCCACATACTCCAGCCAGCCGACATTCGCTTCGCCAGAGATGAGGGGGCAGATGTATTCCTGATTCACTACGGGGCATTCAGCCCAGGAATTCGGCTTGTTAAGTTCTGTTTGTTGACGAGCTCTTTCTCCCCAGTGCTTGCCTGCCGTCTCAAGGTCGACATCACCGTCGGCACTTGATGGGGATTGGAATAACTTCTTCAGGGACTGGAATAAAGCCATTACGAGCTCGGTAATATGATCGAGGGAGCGCGCATTGTAGCACCCACATTCATGAGGAATCACCGGCAGCGAGTTCAATCGGTTTGCCATGCTCCGTGTTGAGATAGGCCGAGCGCCACTGCATCTTTCGCTCATGCATTTCGTCAGCACTGGAGAGTCGCTTCTCCTGTGACAAAGATTCGAGCGCCGAAAGCCAATGCTGATAATAACTATCGCCCAGGTCGGGATCGCCGGCTGCCTGCGCTTTGGAAATCTGCTTACTGAGAGCGGTCGCCCACTCCGACCAGGTGAATTGACCCTGCTCATGAAGCGCAATCACGATAGCGAAGGCCTGCGCCTCCCAAGGCTCCTTAAAAACTGGACCCTGTTCGTCATGAGGTTGATGGGGAAGGTTCTGCATTAGCTCACGCTCACATCTAAATAAGGCTCCCAGAGGTCGATGAGAACCTCCGAGTTAGTGGATTCAGCACCCCAGAGATCCTGCGCTTGAAATGAAACGGTGTAGAGGTGCTTGCCCTCAGGATAGCCTGCGGCGTTGCTATCCGGAAAGCTATGGCAGCCGCGCAGTGCAGCGACCACTCCGCTGACACCCTGTGCATATCTCGGGGCTCTGGTATGCCCTACCACCTCGGACTTCCTAACAAACACTCTGTCCCCAATTCGAAAGAGCGGTTCACGCTGCGCTGACATGACGCTGCTGGCACCGGAATAAAGAATCTTCTTGGCGATCTCCGGACTCGGCACAGACAGGGAGTCGTCCGCCTCGAAATCTACGGCTCGTGCCAACTCTTGTAGCTCCTGTGCGTCTATAAGCCCCTTCTCAACTAACAGCTTCTGCAAGCCTTCCAGCCAGTTCTCGTAATAGCTATTCTGCACATAAGTGAGCGGATCTTGGCGCTCCCTCGCATGGCGTGACTCATCGATGTTCCACTTGCCCAACATACCGGTGGCCAAGGTCAGAGCAAACACCCGTCGCTCCCAATCCGCGTGGAATACCGGCTCCTGCGCTTCGGGCTCGGGGTTAATAGGGCCCATATCCTCCTGCCCTCCCAGATCGTGCCCGCCCTTCACTTCTCAACCTCATCTGATTGCTCGGGCGAACGTGCCAGTTCTACTCCTATCATGGAGTTACGGCTTACGAGTTTCTGCAGTTCTTCTTCAGCCCAGCCTTCAGTGCCTTGCGGACGCTGTGGTAGAACCAAATAGCGTATCTCCGACGTGGAATCCCAGACACGAATTTTCGATTGTGCGGCTAACTCAGTACCGAATTCCTTCAATACAGTTCTGGGATCGCTTACCGCACGGGAGCGATACGGTGCCGACTTGTACCAGGCCGGAGGCAGTCCTAACACTGTCCATGGGTAGCAGGAACAGAGAGTGCATACGACGAGATTGTGTGTGTCTGCGGTATTCTCCACGACCTGCAGGTGTTCGCCCTGGCGCCCACAGTATCCCAGGCCAGCAACGGCCTCTGTCGCATCCTCCATCAGCTTCTTTTTAAAATCCGGGTCGGTCCAAGCCTTCGCGACCACATGGGCACCGTTACGAGGGCCTACCTTGTGCTCATAGGTGTCGATTATGGTATTGAGCGTATCGGGGTTTACCAAGCCCTTCTCTACCAGCAGGCTCTCCAGAGCCTTCACTCGCAACTCAAGGTCGGAAGGCGGCTCGGTATGGTCGTGGTCGTGGTCGTGGGGCACACTCTAGCTCCTCTATTAGGCTCAACTCTTTGGCCAGTTACGGCGTCGGCTCTTTAATGAAACTGAGCTGCGCCTGTGCGTACTTCGGTTTACGCACCTCGTTCACGAAAGATTTCATGGTCTCGAATGGCGCATCAACTAGCAATATATTTGTTATCCAACCGGGGAGCGCCGAGCCCGGGTTGATATGGGCCTCGTTACTGACCATCACGGAGCCATCCGCCTGCGGAACGAAGCTCCAACTTGCGACGGCCTGGGTCAGGCGCAATCGACCCTTCACCTCATCCATCTTACCTACTGTGGCCATGCTGTTCATCCGAACCGAAAACGTGTCTGCATCCTGAGACCATTTCACATTCGCGAGCACATCGCGATCCTTAACGGGGAAGGGCATGTCGTTGTGGGTATAGACCAGCGACTCCGTATCGCTGATGCGTTCGAACAGATAGGCCTCGGCACAACGATCTGCCCAGTCTGCGCAAGCCATAGGATCCTCGATGAGCGCCACGAGCGCAGAGAGCCGGACATCTTCCATACGAGTTGTGGTGCGCACGGCATCGTAGGGAGATCCAACTACTGGCCGTGTGGACACTTGTATCCCCTCTCTGTCGCGCCGCAGCTCCCAAGCCTGCTCTTCAGCCGCGGCCAGATAGGTCGATGCACAGAGCAGCAACAGGGGAACTAGATTGGGAAAGAACCGGTTGATATTCATTAACTCTCCTTATGTCGACTGAGGCGCGAATAGCGCGTTAAATCTATTAGACCGGATGTAGACGAATTTTTTGTCGATGACCCTAGCATACGATAGTTATCAGCCTTGTAGTAGTTACCGCCCTCTGAGAATATGCCAGACTAATACAGCTTTAGAGGATTGAGATATTGTTAGAGAATAAGCCGCTGATGATAGCGGTGGCACCCAACGGCGCGCGCAAGACCCAGCGTGACCACCCTAGCCTACCGATTACGCCGAAGGAACTGGCCCACACGGCAGCAGCCTGCTGGGAGGCTGGCGCCTGCATGCTACATCTACATGTTCGCGACGACCTTCACGGACACAGCCTCGATGCAGATCGCTATCGGGAGGCCATCGCGGCGATTCGTCAGGAAGTCGGTGACGATCTGATCATTCAGATTACAACCGAGGCGGTAGGCATCTACACACGAGAGCAACAAATCCAAGCTGTCGATGAGCTGCGCCCAGAGGCTGTATCAATCGCTATTCGCGAGATCAGCCCTGATGGCTGCGATGAGAGAGTCCCTGCCAAATTTTTCGCCTTCCTGCGGCGGGAGCGCATTGCACCGCAGTACATTCTCTACGACAAGAATGACATCGTTCATTTCAGCGACCTCATAGCACGAGGTATCGTGCCGGATGAGAACTTGTCCGTATTGCTAGTGTTGGGTCGATACAATGTGAACCAGCAATCGAAACCGGACGAGATACCTCCCCTGGTTGAACACCTTCCCGAATTGCCGCACTGGGCTCTCTGCGCATTCGGCGCCAGCGAGGGGAATTGCATGTTTGAGGCGGCGCGCCTTGGCGGTCACTGCCGCGTGGGGTTTGAGAATAATCTGCTAGCGGCAGACGGAAGTATGGCTATCGACAATGCCGCGAGTGTTCGCTACGTTGCGGATGGCGCCTCGCAATTCCAACGTGAAGTGATTTCGGCGACCGAGGCTCGTGTATTGCTGGGGATGTCTTAAGATACGCGAAGTTAAGGGGAGCGGAATCAATCGAATGCCCTACTGATAGATCGACTTCGTCCCCAGAATTTATCCTTCTTAACAAAATCAAATCATAAAAAAAGGCGAACCGAAGTTCGCCTTTTTTCCCTACATAACTCTTTTCGGAATTAGAAGCTCAAGCGAGCACCGAAAGTGTACATACGACCCAAAGTATCATAGTTACTTGGGAAAGTATTACCAGAGTTAGATGAAGTATCGCCTGCTTCGTTGCCTAATACAGGTGGATCTTCATCAGTGATGTTGTCGATACCAACACTTATGCGTACACGCTCATCCCAAAGGTTGTAGCTTACGTATGCATCAAGGTAGTCGTAGTCATCGATGTTGCGGAAGGCTGCGAAAGTCTGCAGCTTCTGGACGCTCAATATCAACGCCGCCAATGTGACGCCATTGTAGTGAAGCAGTCAGGTCATTCCAGTTCCAAGAAGTTCGCTGAGTCCAACGCATGTCGGAAACAGGGTCACAGCTTGTACCGAAGAAGCCGGAACAATCGATTACAGGGCTAGTTGAAGAGCTCTGGCTCTCTTGCTCAGAATACTTGTTGATGTTTCCTGAGAAAGAAAGGTCGCCGAATGAACCAAGGTCGTAACCGAAGTTAAAGCCGATTTCGTAACCAGAGGACTTCTCGTAGTCCAGGTTAGTAGTCAGACGACGGATACCAGAAGCTGGAGTTGTAAGGTCGCCATCAACACGTACAACGTTCGCACATGATGCTGCATTACCTAGAACATAACACTGGTCCAGAACTTCTTGAGCAGAGAACTCACCGATTACGTCAGTGATGTCAATGTCATAGTAGTCAACAGAAAGCATTACGTTTTCAAAGATAGGAAGCTCTGGAGTCCAGACGAAGCCTACAGTGAAAGTTTCTGCAGTTTCTGCCGCAGGAGCGTTAGTTAGGCTGCTACCCTCAAGAGTATTAACCTGACCAGAAACGATGTCCTGAAGTACACCAACCTGTGCTGGCAACATACCAGTAGACTCACAAAGACCTTGGAGTCTGGCATCGATGTTACCTGCGTTAGCTACGGAACATGGGTCCTGAGTCGCGTTACGCAGTGCAGTAGTGATTGGCGAGAACAACTCAGCGATATTAGGCGCACGAGTCGCTTCCTGTTCCATTACACGGAACAAGAGTTGGTCGTTAACAGTCCAGTTCAAACCAACCTTCCAAGTGTCTACGTTACCAACAGTGTTGTAGTCGGAATCGCGGTAACCGAACTCGAGGTTCAATGACTCGACGAAGTCCATACCGTCAACCAATGGCAGGAAACCCTCTACGAAGAATTCGTCAACACGGAAGCCACCAGCGATTGGCAGGAGGTTACCGCCGGCACCACCTTGACAGGATGCTGGAGCAAGCTTCAGACATTCATCAGGGTTAAGTGAACCGAATTCATCACGAGTCTCAAAACCAAGGCTCAACGCCATAGGAGTTGAAGCTGAAGGAACCTGGATGAAATCAACAGGACCGTCTATAACGATCTGGCCGATTGATTGGTCATATTTCTGCTGTTGGAAGGCGATCGCGCGAGCGTAGCCAGCCATAGCACCAGTAATCGTGCCGAAGCCACCGAATAGATCGATAGGCACACAGGATGAATCGCCATTCGCACAAGTTACGCCATCGACGCTGTCTAGTGCATTCTGGATATTCGTCAAGTTTGTGTAACCGTCACGAACAGTCGTTCGGTTGGACTCGCCATATTGGTAAGATACGTCGTAGTTCCAATCGCCTAGTAACTGGCCACGTGCGCCGGCTAGGAAAGTGAAGTATTCAGTATCGTATTTCTCAGAACGAGGACCAAGCTCAAGAGTACGGCGACGAAGCTGCATCTTCAGGTAGTCAGGATTATCAACAATGCCGTTGCCATTCACGTCATTCCAGTTGGAATTTAATCCACCCGGAGAGATGAGGCCAGCAGTTGCTGAGGCGTTAGCGAATGAAAGAATTTCGCTTCGTGCCTGATCACCGATGAAAGGGTTCGCCACAGGCACATTAAACTGCGCGCCGAAAGTACCGGAAGGGGCTACTTGCGCGTCTACAGTAATGTTGCTGTAAGAAACCGTTGAGTAAACTTCCAGGTTCTCATTGAACTCAAAATTACCTGTGAAGAACGCGTTGTAACGCTCATTAGGTGTTTGATAGAAGTTAAACGGGTTGAAGTTAAATACTGAACAACCGCCACGAGGACCAAGACCAGTACCTGCATCACCAGTAAATAGTGTGCGGTCTTCCTGGAACTGACCTACGTTACCAGCTCCGGCGATGTTCGCACGAGTTGGCATGGAAGTAGTAGAACCACCGGTAGCAACAGCACCCGGGCCCTGACAGTTTTGTGGAGCAGGCTGTGGACCTTGACCCGCATTAAATTCTGCAAGTCCAGCGCCGGAACCAGTTTCGATACCGATCTGACCCAGCTCTCGAGCACCAAGGAGAACAGCCTCACGATTGGCATAGCTCAGATTCAATGCAACGTGGCCACGGCCACCTTCCAGTGCTGAACCCAGAGTTAGTGAGATATTATCGGTGTCGGCGTCGTTCTCGCCTGAAGTTGTGTTGTTGATCTGGAGGTCGAAACCTTCAAAATCTTGCTTAAGTACAACGTTAACCGCACCGGCGATAGCGTCGGAACCGTATACCGCCGAAGCGCCACCGGTAACAACGTCGATTCGCTCGATCAATGCAGTTGGGATAGTGGAGAGATCCACACGTCCGTTGTAGTTAGCTGGAGTCATACGACGACCATTAAGAAGAACCAAGTTACGCTCTGGTCCTAAGGCGCGCAGGTTAACAGTTGAGATACCGTCGGTACCGTTGTTAACGTTTTGTCCATCACCCGGGATAGTAGAAGGCAGATCACGAAGGATTTGCTCAACTTCAACTTCTTGTTGAAACTCTATTTCTTCCAGCCCGATTGAAGTGATAGGGCTTGAAGAGTTAAGTCCTGGACGACGTATGCGTGAACCCGTCACGATTACTTCTTCCAATACCTGCTCTTGGCCATACACAGTGGGAGCCGTGCCGATAGACGCTGCTGTTGCAATAGCGGCGAACGCCATGCTCCAGGCAGATGCCTTTTGGTTTACTTTGAACATTTAAATGTTCCCCCTTAGATAAGTGAAAATCCAGACCAAAACCGCTAGGTTTCCTGCCCAGATCTCTTATTTGATTTATGCAATCCATGTCTTACTGAATTACTTGGCGCGGATTCTACACGTGTTATAAAGAAACAAACAGTCGCTTCTGTAACAAATTGATAAATCTAGGCCGTTTTCTGCCCTTTTTTTGACGTTTTAGTTTTCGATTACTATTTTTTGTCTATATGTAGTGGTTTGTAGGAATTTCTTACCTATTCAGAGTTGATTTGACGGGATAATGGGAGGCCGAGAAGAGAGTCTTTCGCTTTAGATCTTCGGGCTCAGCCTCGAAAAGGGGGCGTGTGACACAGTTTCGACTTTGCCCGGTGGCCCGCTTTTGACACAGTCCAAAATCGCGTTAGCTGATCCCTATTAATAGGTATAGCTTCGGCAGCGAGGCTCAGTCTGAATGCCTGTAGCAACGAGGCATTGTATCAATGCGATCCAGGAGACCTGCAAGAGGCCCAACAGGCGAGTCGCGCTGTCAGACAGATTTCAAGAATCATAAGCGGGCGAGGGATTCCCTGGTCTCACACTAGAAAATAGAGTATTCCCAAAGAATAGGCTTATTCGATGATAGTGGGCACTAACTAGGCCTGACGGACAGAGAAGCGATAGCCGGCGCCGCGCACCGTCTGGACAAGCTTTGAGTAGTCGATAGCGGTGTTGTTCACCGACG
>CAXBLN010000134.1:0-10550 GCA_963976555.1 uncultured Gammaproteobacteria bacterium | reverse complement strand
GGGCGGATTAGCCGTAACCAGATCAAAACCTTCCGCCTGCAAGCCATCACACCACGATGTGTTTCTAAACTCAATATTCTTAATAGAGAGCAGCTGGGCATTCTCACGCGCCACCGCAAGGGCCGATGCGCTATTGTCGACTGCGGTGAGGTGCCAGTGCTTGTTGTGCCCGGCCAGCGCCAGGGCTATCGCACCACTGCCGGTTCCAAGATCGAGGACGTTAGCGCCTGCACAATGCCTCAGCTCGAGTAGCTCTATCGCAGACTCGACCAGCAACTCGGTCTCGGGCCGCGGGATGAGAACCGAAGGGTTTACCAGCAATTCGAAATCCCAGAAAGCCTGCTTGCCAAGAATGTAAGCGACCGGCTCGCCGCTGGCACGCCTGTCGCAGTAGGCTGTAAATTCCTTCAACTCGAACTCAGTCAATTCTTTGTCGGGCCAGGTAAAGAGGTATTCTCTGGGCTTGCCAATAGCGCAGGCCAGGAGAAGTTCCGCGTCGAGCCGCCAGCTGTCAGCAACGGTTTTTAGTGAGCCGGCCTTCGCGAGTGCTTGCTTGATTGTAGCCATTATCGAGGCTCGATTAGTCGTCTTCGGACAGGCCCGCAAGCAAGTCTGCCTGGTATTCGTTGATCAGCGGCTGAATAACGGCAGCGAGATCGCCGTTCATAATCTCGGCCAGGTTATAGAGAGTTAACTTGATGCGGTGGTCGGTGACGCGACCCTGCGGATAGTTGTAGGTTCGAATCTTTTCGGAACGGTCGCCGCTGCCTACCAACTTGCGGCGATTGTCGGACTCTTCCTGCTGCTGTGCCTGCTGCGCCTCGTCCATCAATTTGGCCTGCAGGAGCGACATGGCTCGCGCCTTGTTCTTGTGCTGCGAGCGTTCGTCCTGACACTCGACGACTATGCCCGAAGGAAGATGGGTCAATCGAATCGCCGAGTCGGTCTTGTTCACGTGCTGCCCACCGGCACCACTGGCGCGGAATGTGTCTACCCTGAGGTCGGCCTTGTTGATCTCGATATCATCTAACTCATCCATCTCCGGCATAATAGCCACGGTGCAGGCAGATGTATGGATACGACCCTGGGTCTCTGTCTCCGGCACGCGCTGCACGCGATGTGCTCCGGACTCGAACTTCAGTTTCTCGAAAACATTCTTACCTTCGATACGCAGCACGACTTCCTTGTAACCGCCGTGTTCGCCCTGTCGCTCGGTGATGGTTTCCAGCTTCCAACCCTGCAGCTCAGCGTAGCGAGAATACATCCGCAGCAGGTCTCCGGAGAAGATAGCCGCCTCATCGCCGCCGGTACCGGCGCGAATCTCAACAAAGACGTTGAGTCTGTCCTTGCTGTCTTTGGGCAACAGTAAGGTCTGTAAGCTTAGCTCTAATTTTTCCAGCTGCTCTGTGCTGCTATTGAATTCTTCGTCGGCCATCTCCCGAATGTCTGGGTCAGCATCCTTCTGCATCTCCTTGGCCTGCTCCAGTTCCTCAGCGACCTGAGTAAAACGGTCATAGCCCTTTACCACATCCTCGATATCGGAATACTCCTTGGACAGGTCACGAAACTTATTTTGATCGGAAATTATCTCCGCATCGCTGAGCAGCGCCTCGAGTTCATCGAAGCGATCCTTTAGGTTGTCTAGCTTGTTTCGTATAGAGTCTTTCATGCGCTACTTATTCATATCCATTGCTTAGTTCGAGTCCGGCTCTTTACCGGTTTTCGGCTCAGAGTTTAATTCGTAGAGTTCGGCGGTAAGGGTTAACAGCTCATCACGGCCTTCCGCGCTGGCCTTCTTCATCTGCACGCTCGGGGAATGCACGAGTTTCTGCGTTAGCGATCGCGCCAGGTTATTGAGTACGACATCTGCAGGCTCTCCTTTGTCCAGCGACTTCAAAGCACGCTCTAGCTCGACTTTGCGAATCGCGTCTGCCTTCTGTCGAAATGCTCGCAGCGTGCTTACGGCATTCAGAGAGCGAAGCGCCTTAAGATAGTCTTCTACGCCGCGCTCGATAATCGATTCGGCCTGAGCTGCTGCCTCGGCCCGACTCTTCACGCTGTCTTCTATGACTTCGCTAATATCGTCGATGCTGTACAGATAGGCATCGGCAATCTCAGCCACCTCCGCCTCTATATCCCGCGGCACTGCCAGATCTACCAAGAGCATCGGTTTGTGCTTACGCTGTTTAAGTGCGCGCTCCACCGCCCCCTTACCTAACAAGGGTAATTGGCTGTTGGTCGATGACACGACGATATCAGCGTGGACAAGTTGCTCTGGTATCTCGGAAAGTAAGACGCCGTGCGCATCGAAGCGATTCGCAATCTCCAGTGCGTTGTCCAGCGTTCTATTCGCCACGACGATCTTGCTTACGCCTTTGTCGACGAGGTGCTTCACTACCAATTCAATAGTACGACCGGCACCGATTAACAACACACCCAGACTCGGCAGGTCCGAGAAAATCCGCTCTGCAAGAGTCACCGCTGCATAGGCGACCGAAACCGGATTCTCGCCGATGGCTGTATCGGTCCGCACCTGCTTCGCTATCGAGAAAGCCTCCTCGAACGCACGGCCGAGAGACTGTCCCACGACGTCCTGATCCTTGGACACGGCGTAAGCCGATTTTATCTGACCGAGTATCTGCGGCTCGCCCAATACCATGGAATCCAATCCACAGGAGACCTTCATAAGGTGTCTAACTACATCTTCACCGGCAAAACAATAGCTGCATTGTTCCAGGGCGTCGACCTCCAAGGCGTGAAACTTGGAGAGCCAGGCAACCACCTGTGCTTGCCTGTCCACTAACTCTCTATTGGCAGAGAGCTCATCGACTGCCCTGCCTTCTTCCCCATCCTCTGTGAAATCCAGGTAGATTTCTGTGCGATTGCAAGTGGAGACGATCACCACCTCCTCTATCGCTGGTAGCGCTCGAATATCGGCGAGGGCTGACTCTACGATCTCCGGAGGGAAAGCCACCTTCTCGCGCAGCTCGATATTCGCCGTATTGTGGTTTATACCTACCAGTACCAATGCCATGGATTAACCGTAAGAGCGAATCTTGATGAAACCGCGAATCTTCATTAGCCAGATTGTCGCGGGCCGATTTAAAGGGGTCGCTATGTTACTAAATATCCACTCCAGTTCCCATTAGAGACTGTGCGGCTAATCTGGATAAAAACTAGAGATTATTCAGAAGCAGCCTACTGAAGCGGGCCTAAGTAGCTGCTACAATGCGAAGCTTGGTAAATTGGCTAGCCCTGCTGCGGGCACAGACTGAAAAATATGAAACAAATCAATAGCTTCGCTTTTGCGCTGACCCTTTTCAGCCTCAACGCCTGCACCACCTCCGTGCCTCCTGCCGACAGCGCCGATATTGCCGAGGCGCCCCGTTCAGCAGCCGAGCAGCCAGTACCGGAACCTGTGGTCGAATACGGTAGCTTTACCGAGGATCAGCTCTATCAAGCCATTGTCAGCGAGCTGAGTGCTCAGCGGGGTCAGGTCATGGATGCCGGAAATAGCTACTTCGAGCTAGCTATGTCCACGCGCGACATTACCGTGATCCAGCGGGCTATCCAGTTCGCCTCCGTCAATGGTGACACCAATGCGCTCCTGCAACTGGGACTGGTTTGGGCCGAGCTGCAGCCACAGAATCCCCAGCCGGAGTTGCTACTTAGCATTCAGTTTCTCGACAGTGGTGCCTTCGAACAGGCGCTGTCCCATATGGTGAGAGTGCTGGAGCTGGGCGGCAACATAGATTTTGCCGCTCTATCTTCACGCACCGGTCGACTCAATACGCAAGACAGAACGGTTCTGATCGAGGCCCTGCGCCGCCTCAGCGTCGAATTCAGCGATAGGAGTACGATTCATCTCACACTCGTGCAATTGCTGGCGCAGAACGCCAGTTTCGCCGAAGCCCTGAGCGAACTCGACACCCTGAAAGGCAAGACTGCACTTACGGCGAACATGGTGATGCTGGAAGCGCAAATATTGCAGAATATGGAACAAGCGGATCGTGCGCTTAGAGTCATGCGCCGCGGCGCAGAAAGATTTAATACCAACAAAGACCTACGCCTTGGCTATGCGCGCATGCTCATCCAGAACGAAGAATACGACTTGGCACAGGCGCAGTTTGAGACGATTATGGAGCAGGATCCTCAGGATTGGGAAACTCTCTATTCGATAGCGCTAATCGATACGCAGCTAGAAAATTTCGATAGAGCCATCGCCTCCTATACCAAACTAATCGGCGTGAATCAGCGTGCAGATGAGAGTCAGTATAATCTCGGGCTCATCTATCAGGAACGAGGCGATGTCGACAAGGCGATAGAACACTTACGTCAGGTAAGCATCGGCACCAACAACTTTCTGGTGGCGCAGCAACAGGCGACGCGGCTCTCAATTCAGCAGGGACGCCTCGATGATGCTCACGCCTGGCTAAGCCAACTCTCCCGTGGGCAACCGCGACTCGAGGTATTGTTCACCAGCATCGAGTCTTCGCTGCTGATTCAGGAGGGTCATCCTGCTGAGGCGGAAAGACTACTAAACACCGCCCTGAATAAATTTCCTAACGAGACCGACTTGCTGTTCGCCCGCGTCCTCTACTTCGACTCTCAAGGTGACCGCGAAGGCTCAGAACGCGATCTGCGCCAGATCATAAGTATGCTGCCCGAAGATGCCCGCGCACTGAATCACCTCGGCTATATGCTGGCAGATCAGACCACCCGTCATGAGGAGGCCCTGGAGTTGATCGAGCGCGCCATAGCTGTATCTCCCGATGACCCGGCGATCATCGACAGCTTAGGCTGGGCCCTCTATAAAGTCGGTCGCTATGAGGAAGCTCTGGTACAGATGCGCCGCGCGTTCGCCGCGTTCCCAGATGACGAAGTCGCTTCCCACCTCGGCGAGGTTCTCTGGGCTCTCGAACGCTTCGATGAAGCCATGCGCGTCTGGCAGGATGCCCTGGCCGCAGAACCGGACAGCCAGTTAATCATTGAGGCTATGGAAAGACTGCAAGTCGCGGAATGAAGATCATATCCAGGCAGGAAACTTCACTTAGAGCCAGAGCTCGAGCAGTCGCGAGCCTATTGCTCGCGGCGGCATTCCTGTCAGCCTGTGTCAGCAGTGCTCCACCGGCGGAAGAGAACAGCGACTGGACCCGCCAGCGGGAGCAGCTACAGGACATGGATTCCTGGGAGCTACGCGGTCGTGTCAACGTGCGCTACGATAATGAATCCGACACGCCCCGCATCAATTGGCTGCAACAAGGCAGCGAATACCATATCACCTTGTGGGGCACCTTCAACGCGGGTCACACCACCGTCGTCGGCCGACCTGGCTTTGTCACACTACAGAGCGGTGGCGAGACCCTGACCGCGAGCAGTCCGGAAGAATTGATTCTGCAGCAGCTCGGCTACGAACTGCCGGTCTCGCAGCTGAGCTATTGGATCAAAGGCTTACCCGCCCCCGACTCGCAGCCGCAGCTGGTTTTCAACGAACTCAATCAGCTCACCACCATTCGTCAGGAGGACTGGACCGTCAGCCTGATCGACATGCGCCAGTATGGGCAGCTCAACCTGCCGCGCCGCGTTGAGTTAACGCGCCCACGCAACGACATACAGCTGACCTTCTTCGGACTCAGCTGGACCACTGACGAAGCTGCCAATCAATGACAGAGCACCGCACGCACTATCTGGCACCGGCCAAGCTAAACCTGTTCCTGCATATCACCGGCCGTCGCGACGACGGCTATCACGAGCTGCAGACCCTGTTCCAACTATTGGACTTCGGCGACGACATGACGTTCGCGGTGAGTAGTGACGGTATCCTCAGCCTGCACCTGAGCTACGCTGGCGGCCTGGCACAGGATGTCCCCCTGGACAACAACCTCGTGACCCGTGCCGCCGAGCAGCTGCGGATCGCCGCAAACAAGCCGCAACTGGGGGCGAGTATCTCTCTTAAGAAGCGACTACCCAGCGGAGCGGGTCTCGGCGGAGGCAGCTCCAACGCCGCGACCTGCTTACTCGCTCTTAATCGCCTCTGGGAGCTGAATCTGGGCATGGAGCAGCTGTGCAAGATCGGCATCAGCTTAGGCGCCGATGTACCCGTATTCCTACGCGGAAAATCGGCCTGGGCAGAGGGAATCGGGGAGCGGCTCAGCCCTGTAGAATTGGGCGATAGCTGGTATCTGGTTGTATCCCCGAAGTGTTCTGTGGCTACTGCAGCGGTTTTTTGTCATGAACATTTGACACGGAACTCCCAAGCCATCAAAATGGCCGACTTTCTGGCAGGCAGCGCCCGAAATGACTGCGAATCAGTCACTCGAGAACTGCACCCAGAGGTAGATCAGGCCTTCGAAATATTGGCGCAATTCGCCGATTTCAGAATGACCGGAACCGGCTCTAGCCTGTTCGCCCGATTCGACAACGAGGCTGCCGCGAAGGTAGTGCTCGATAAATTGCCGGAGAGTCTGCCAGGTTTCGTTGCCAGGGGCATCGATTCACTGCAACAGTTCTAGCGCAGATCATGCATCGGAACACGGCCGAAAGATCACCATAAAAGAAAGAGGAATTATTGGGGTGTCGCCAAGTGGTAAGGCACAAGGTTTTGATCCTTGCATGCGTTGGTTCGAATCCAGCCACCCCAGCCATTTTTAAAGAGTGCTTTAGAAGGTAGTTGCTAAGCCAGTAGATCACGAAAACACAGCGTCGCCATTCTGCAAAGAACTGCAAAGAACGCTCCATACCGAACTGCTTGACCCAACACTCATAGGAAAGCACCGTGCCATATTGCCAAGCACATCGGTATCCCCCTGGGTTATGCGAGCATAAGCAAATTCAGCGATGGCGAGATCTCGGTTGAGTTGAATGAGAATGTTCGTGGCAAGGACGTCTTCATCATCCAGCCTACCTGCGCACCAACGAACGACAGCATCATGGAATTGCTGTTGATGGCTGACGCATTGCATCGTGCATCGGCAAACAGAATCACCGCAGTGATTCCCTATTTCGGTTACGCAAGACAGGATCGCCGCGTGCGATCTGCCCGCGTAGCCATCAGCTCAAAAGTCGCAGCCGATATGATAGGCACCGTGGGCGTCAATCGCGTACTCACCGTCGATCTGCACGCGGAACAGATTCAGGGATTTTTCAATATCCCGGTGGACAACGTTTATGGTTCGCCGGTTCTGACCGACGACATCGAGCGTCAGAATTATGAGAACCTCTTAGTAGTCTCGCCAGACATCGGCGGCGTGGTAAGAGCGCGAGCAGTAGCAAAGCAATTGAACGTAGATCTCGCCATCATCGATAAGAGACGACCGGCGGCGAATGTAGCCCAGGTCATGCACATCATTGGCGATGTGGAAGGTCGCTGCTGCCTGATTGTGGACGACATGGTCGACACGGCTGGCACACTTTGCAAAGCGGCAGACGCACTTAAAGAACACGGCGCATCGAAAGTAATCGCCTATTGTACGCATCCGGTATTATCCGGCCCGGCAATTGAGAACATTGAGAATTCAAGCCTCGACTCACTGGTAGTCACCGATACGATCCCACTGAGCGACGCTGCAAAAAATTGTAAGCGCATACGACAACTTTCGATGGCGAAGCTATTAGCCGAGTCGATTCGTCGTGTGAGCAACGAAGAATCCATAAGCGCGATGTTCGACAACACTTAGACTTTAGTCCGAGTGTTCGATCTCGAGCGGATACACTATTGGGCAGCGATGCATTAGGTATTGCCTGTCCATTTTTTAATTCTGTAATTAGCCGGTCGCAAGTTGGTTACAGTGCTTCTTAGGAGAGACTTATGTCTACTAAAGAATTTGAATTGAACTGCACAGTTCGAACGGATCTAGGGAAAGGTGCGAGCCGCCGCCTACGCCGTTTGAACGACGCTATACCTGCCGTACTTTACGGTGGCGGCGAAGACCCCGTTTCCTTAACGATTGCCCACAAGGACATTCAGAAGGCTACGCTAAACGAGGCATTCTTTTCACATATTATTACGCTGAATATAGAGAAGAAAAAGCAGAAGGCTGTTATCAAGGCGCTACAGCGTCACCCTGCCAAGCCATTCCTCATGCACGCTGACTTCCAGCGCGTGAGTGATAACGAAGAGATCACCGTTAACGTTCCGCTTCACTTCCTCAACGAGGATAAGTGTAAAGGCGTTAAACTCGGTGGCGGTAGCATACTCAAGACACTGAACGAGATCGAAGTCATCTGTTTTCCGAAAGACCTGCCAGAGTATATCGAAGTCGACATGCTCGAATTGGATCTCGGCGATGCGGTTCACCTCTCAGACATCAAGCTGCCTGAAGGCGTAACCAGCGTTGCTCTTTCACACGCAGACGAAGACAGCGATCTAAGTGTTGCAACAGTACAAGCACCTAGGGCCGAAGTCGAAGAAGATGACGCAGCTCCAGAGGCACCTGCAGCACCTGAGTCTGATTCTGGCGGCGATGATTCCGATGAGAAGGAAGACTAGTCTCGACTCTAGCCTAGCAAGGTAAATCTTATGCCAGGCAATACCGTAAAGCTTATTGTGGGTCTGGGAAATCCAGGCCCACAATATGATTCCAACCGGCATAATGCCGGCGTCATCTTTCTTCACCATCTGGCCAAGAGTTACTCGGGCAGCCTGCGTGGAGAGAGTAAGTTTTTCGGCGAATTCGGCACTATCAATATCGACGGGGCCGACATCAAGCTCCTATTCCCGACTACTTTCATGAACCACAGTGGAAAATCCGTCGCGGCCGTATGCAAATTCTTCAAGATCGAGCCTGAGAATATGCTGGTGGCCTACGACGAGATCGACTTCGAGGTCGGCGTCACACGGTTCAAACACGGCGGCGGTCACGGTGGCCATAATGGCATCCGCGACATCATTAACGCCCTGGGTGGGAACAAGGATTTCTACCGACTAAGAATCGGAGTCGGCCATCCCGGACACAAGTCCATGGTGGCGAACTACGTGTTAGGCGACCCTTCGCGATCGGAGGCCGACGTCATCATGTCGAATATAGAAGACGCGATTCGGGTAACCCCGAAGGCGGTAAAGGGCGAATGGGAAGAAGCCATGCTTCTTTTGCATACGTAAATTTTAGCAGCAAGAACCAAAACCTAATTAACGAGCAGTAGAGAATCAGCAATGGCAGTTAAATGTGGAATCGTCGGACTACCTAACGTGGGCAAGTCCACTCTGTTTAATGCGCTAACCAAGGCCGGCATCGCGGCGGAGAACTTTCCGTTCTGCACCATCGAGCCCAACTCCGGCATCGTCTCCATCCCCGACGCGCGCCTGGATAAACTGGCAGCAATAGTAGTCCCGCAGAAGATCATCCCCACGACCATGGAATTTACCGACATCGCCGGCCTCGTTGCGGGCGCGTCCAAGGGCGAGGGTCTCGGCAATCAGTTCCTCGCAAACATCCGCGAGTGCGATGCCATATCCCACGTAGTACGCTGCTTCGAAGACAGCAACGTGACCCACGTGTCCGACAAGATCGACCCGGCATCGGATATCGAAACCATCAACACCGAACTGGCACTGTCTGATTTGGAGAGTGTCGAAAAGTTCCTGGACAAGACCTCACGCGTCGCCAAGAGTGGCGACAAAGACGCTCAGCGGCAGGTAATCGTACTGGAAAAGGCAAAGGCGCACTTAGATGAAGCCAAGCCCGTGCGCTCGCTCAACCTGACCAAGGAAGAGCTCGCCGACCTGTACAGCCTGCATCTATTAACCGTAAAGCCGGTCATGTATATCGCCAACGTGGACGAAGAGGGCTTCGAGAACAATCCCTATCTGGACACCGTAACCGCCATCGCGGCAGAAGAAGGCGCCCAGGTCGTCGCCATCTGCAACAAGTTAGAGGCGGAGATCGCCGAACTGGAAGACGACGAGAAGCTGGAATTCCTGCAAGACCTGGGTATGGAAGAGCCCGGCCTCGACCGCGTCATCCGCGCCGGCTACACCCTACTCGGCCTGCAGACCTACTTCACCGCAGGTGTAAAGGAAGTCAGAGCATGGACGGTCAAGGTAGGCGCAACCGCCCCACAGGCCGCCGCAGTCATCCACACCGACTTCGAGAAGGGCTTCATCCGAGCCGAAGTAGTCGGCTATCAGGATTTCGTGGGCAATAACGGCGAGAACGGCGCCAAAGACGCCGGCAAATGGCGCCTGGAAGGCAAGGAATACATCGTAGCGGATGGCGATGTCATCCACTTCCGATTTAACGTCTAGCTTGACAAATTCCCCCGAAATGCCGAAAATTCGCGGCCTTTCGGGGAATCGGTACAGAATACACGTACGAAATTGGATGTATCAAAATTTCGTAGCGAGGTTTTCGAGAGTGCGTTAGGTGGGGATTTTCTTTCCCATTTCACGCGCAGGTGTATAGGAATACATCGAGCATGAAATGGGAAATAAAATTCGCAGATGACGTGCTATCGGAGGCCGCAGTAAAAATTTTGGCTATGTAGCTCAGCTGGTTAGAGCACAGCATTCATAATGCTGGGGTCGGTGGTTCAAGTCCACCCATAGCTACCAT
>CAXBLN010000133.1:0-10660 GCA_963976555.1 uncultured Gammaproteobacteria bacterium | reverse complement strand
TGGGTGGCAGCGGCGGCAGCCGTGGCAGCGATCGCAGTTTCTATGATCATCGCGGTGCCCGACCTTCCTTCACTGGACCAGTCGCGCGTGGCGCAGATCGATGAGATCGATGGACAGCTCTTTCAGATTATTGATGGGCAACTGGAATCCCTTTCTGCCGGTGCATGGGTGGATGGGCGGGAAAGACTGCGTTCCGGCAGCGGTAGCTCCGCGATAATAACGCTCGACGATGGCTCTCAGATCGAAGTAGATGAACGTTCGGAACTCAGCATGACGCGCCGAGGGTCGGGCAATCGCATCGATGTATCACGGGGTCGCATACTGGTTGCTGCCTCACCGCAGGGTTCGGGAACACTGGATGTATTTACTAACGAGTTCATGGTTTCTGTAACCGGCACCATATTCGAGGTCGCTCATGGTGCGAAGGGTTCGCGCGTGGCGGTTGTAGAGGGTGAGGTGAATGTGTTGCTGCAAGGTAATACCACCAGCTTAACGCCTGGCGAAGCCATGGCCTCCCGCATGGATTTCCTGACCCTCAATGTCGAGGACGAGATAGCCTGGAGCCGCGATGCGGATCAATACATCGCGATGTTGCAGGAGGTTGCAGCGCTGCAACAAGACCTGGAAGCGATAATGGCGACACAGCCTCGTTACTCGACGCGTCTATTGAGTCTCGCGCCAGCCGACACCGCTGTATATATAGCAGTGCCGAATGCACCCGAGAAGGTCGCCGAAGTCTATGATGTCGTTCGTGCGCGAGCGCAGAGTAGCGATTATTTGGCCGAAGCATGGGCAGAGTTTGAGTCCGCAACGCAGGGTCAGCATCTCGATGAGATGATGTCCTGGTTGCGCGAGATCGGTTATACGCTTGGCGAAGAGACGGTCTTTGCCATCACCATGAAGTCAGTCGGCGGAGAGCCTCTCTCTGTTCCTGTCGTGTTGTCGGAGGTCGATGCCGGTGCATTCGCCGCGAGCTTCGACCAACAGTTGCAGCAATTGCGTGACGTATTGGCTGCAGAGGGTCATGACCAAGAGCTGGAGATCGCATTGATCAATGATCCTGGCGAGGCGCTGGATGGACAATTATCGATCTGGCTGTATGAAGATATTCTGATCGCTACCGTCGATGCGGGCACCATGCTGGACATGCAGACTGTGGTCGAGAATGGGGGAAGCGACTTCATGGATTCGGATCTTTACGGATTGCTGCAGTCCTCCTATGAGCAAGGTACACAGATATTGGGCGCTGTGAACATCCAGCAATTAATCACTCCCATCGATCAAGACGATCAAACACTGGAACATACTGGTATGTCCAATGCGCAGTATCTGATCGCGCAGCACCAACAGGAAGATAGCGAGACCAGTATTACAGCGGATCTCTATTTTGCAGGTCAAACTGAGGGAGCGATGGCCTGGTTAGCGACACCGGCACCTATGGGTTCACTAGAATTTTTCTCCGGTGACGCGACCCTGGTTGCGGCGATGTTGTTGGCAGAGCCAATCTCGATCATGGAGCAGTTGAACGAGCTTGAGATGCCGAATGACGTGGATGTGACTGCTGAATTTGAGCTTTTCTACAGTGTAGTCTCGGTATTCGGTGGCGAGATGGCAATTGGTCTCGATGGCCCGCTGCTGCCTACGCCTGCATGGAAGGTTGTAATAGAGGCCTACGATGTATCGCCGCTACAAGCTAGCATCGAACAGTCGATTGCGCTATTCAACCAGTACTCGCTAGAGAATGGCGTAGGCGCATCTATCGCTCTCTCGGCTGCCGATGTCGCTGGCTATAGCGGCTATGAAGTAAGTCTTACCGTGGACGACTCTATCGCCATGGGTGATTGGGACAGTGCCTCTTTCAACTATGCCTACGTCGACGGATATCTCGTTGCAACGGCGGATTCCGCCTTGATTGGCAGGGCGATCGATTTCTATGAGTCTGGTTCGAACCTACAGGCAGATAGTGAGTTTCGCGAGCTCCTGGCACGTGATGGCTATCTCGATTTCTCCGCCGTCTACTTTAGCAGACTGGGGGAGCTGGTAGGCGATATCACACAGAACCTGCCATCGAATCTAACGGCAGAGCAGCAATCGGCAGTCGCGGCGATGGATGCAGGAGCCGGTCCATCCATGGCCAGCATTCTCGCACTGCCAGATAAGATACATTTCGCTTATAGTGGTAGCACGCAGATGCCACTTCAGATCATGTCGCAGTTGGTGGCGCTGCAGCCTCTTCTTGAATCGATGGCAGAGCAAGTCGACACGCAGTAGAGAAGGCGAGATGAATCGTGAGGATGTGCATTCAGAGTCGGAAGGGTAATTTTTGACAAGAGATCCAAACAGTGAGGACGACGTGTCGATAGAGGCTTCATCCGATGTGGAGCCGGCTCATCCTTCGTCGAGAGATAGCTCCAAGACTCTCGTTGAAGGACTCAAGAGAGAATCGCTCGCTACACCACTGAGTGAACGAGCGGCAGTAATTGAACTCGATCAGCTCACCGTTAGTTTCGATAGACCCATTCTGGATAATCTTACTGCGCAGATGCGCGGCAATTGTATAGGCCTGCTGGGGCCGAATGGGGCCGGCAAGACAACTCTCCTCAATACACTGCTCGGCTTCAATAGGCAGACCTCCGGCAGGGCGTCTATACTCGGCTATGATCTGAGTACTGAGAATCAGATAGTTAGAGGCATGGTTGGCTATATGCCAGAGCGCGATTCCTTTATCGCCGGCATGACGGCTGTGCGCTTCGTGCGCTTGATGGCGGAGCTCTCGGGGCTGGATTCGAAGGTGGCGCTGGAGCGGGCGCACGAGGTGTTTTTCTATGTCGGTCTGGGCGAGGCCAGATATCGCAAGGTCGAATCCTTCTCTCTGGGCATGAAACAGCTAGTCAAATTGGCTCAAGCTATAGTTCACGGCCCTAGAATACTCTTCCTCGATGAGCCCACTAACGGACTCGACCCGCCTGCACGCGCTCGCATGTTGCAACTGATTCGCGAGATTCGAGATTCCGGAGATACTCAGATAGTTATCGCCTCACACTTATTACAGGATATTGAATCTTGCTGTGATGAAGTGTTGGTGCTGAAGGATGGCAAAATCGCTAAGTACTGCAATCTGGAGGAGGAGCGGCGCAGCAATAAGCAGTTTCTGCTTATCCAGATTCGCGGCGACGAGGAGGGATTCGTCGAAGGTCTGCGGAATATGGGCTGCGAGGTGGCACTGCCAAACAAGCGCCGCATCAAGGCGATTATTCCCCCAGGTGTGGAAGTTCAACATCTCTATGCGCTGGCTGAGAGCCTGTCGGTGCAGATACGCAATCTTGACTACAAGCGAGATTCGCTGGAAGACATCTTTCTGCGCGCAATGGAACAAGACTAGATGGCAATCTTTCAAAAAGCCTATCGAGGTTATAGCGGCCCGCTAACGAAACCGTTGGACCGTACACTGGTAATCTTTCGCTACGCCTTAGCCGATGTGTTTCAGTCCAGGCTGTTCTCGGCGTTCTTCGCGCTCTGTTTCCTATTGCCCGTGCTCAATATGTGTGGGATCTATTTGTTCCACAATATAGATCTGCTTGTACAGATGGAGGTGAACCTGGATGAGCTGACAGACATCGATGGCAATTATTTTCTGCTGACTATGCAGTATCCGCAGAATTTCTTGCTGTTCGTAATGGTCATGGTAATTGGCCCCACTATGATCTCACCCGATATACGTAACAATGCGATGCCGCTCTATCTCTCCAGACCTATCAACAAGGCGAGCTATATAGTCGGCAAGCTTATGGTACTCCTGTTTCTAGGATCGCTGATCAGTTGGGTGCCGGCTCTGCCTCTGTTCGCCTTGCAGGCCTATCTGGAGGGAGGAGGGTGGTTGGGTGACAACCTCTATCTCATTCCGGCATCTATCTTGACGTCACTAGTGTGGATACTCAGCCTTTCCCTGTTGGCATTCGCCGTCTCCTCCTACGTGAAGTGGAAGGCTGTAGGCAGAATAGCCTTCTTTGGCATTCTGTTTTTCGGATCAGTCCTGGGGGGCGTGATAACAGAGATATTCGGGGGCTGGGGTGGGTACATGGTCAATGTCTATGCGGGTATAGAGGTCATTATGCGCGAACTCTATAAAGCGGATAGCAATCTTCTGGATTGGATGGCTGACATGCGAATCGAATACGTACTTCTGCAGTTCTTTCTGCTCTCAACTATTAGTCTAGTCGTACTTACACGACGCATACGCGCATTCCAGGTTGTCACATGAATAAGGCGCAGGCGATAGATGATCCAATTATGAGCCGCTGCATCGAGTTGCATGAGCTATCGAAGTTCTATGGCGATATCCTGGGAGTGAACCGCATTACACTCGAGATCGAGCCGGGTATTACGGGCTTGGTAGGCCCGAATGGAGCGGGAAAATCTACGCTGATGAACGTCATCGCCGGATTGATTCAGCCCACTCGCGGCAAATTAGAAGTGTTAGGTATAAGTCCGCTACAGACCGAGAAATTTTTTCAGCAGATTGGCTATTGCACCCAGTATGATTCGTTCCCAGTAGGGATCAATGGCTATGACTTTATTCGCAATACTCTGCTGATACATGGATACGACAGATCGACAGCAGAGAAATTGACCTGGCAAACCTTGGAGCAGGTGAATCTGACGGAAGCGGCGAAGCGGCCCGTAGATGCCTACAGCAAAGGCATGCGTCAACGCATAAAACTGGCGCAAGCTGTCTGCCACCAACCCAGTGTTTTAATACTCGATGAGCCCCTGAACGGACTCGACCCAATGGCACGAGCCCAGGTAATCGAGCTGTTTCGGGAATTCGCGAATGCCGGAAAGATCGTATTGATCTCCAGTCAGATTCTGCATGAGGTGGATCTCATCTCAGATCGGGTAGTGCTGCTGAACAGTGGATATCTCGTAGCGGAAGGCGACCTTGGCAATATTCAGAGCGAGACCGGTGAGCCGATGAAGATTTTCATTCGCAGCGCTCAGGCTAATGCCATCGCCTCACAGGTTTTTGAGCTCGCGCATGTGGTGGAGGTGCAGATGCACTATGACGGCGAGGGTCTGTTCATTCGTTCTATCGATGCCGATGCATTCTTCCTTGATTTTAATCAGCACGTTGTTGCGAAGGGCTGGGCGATTGAGTCAATGGGCCCAGCCGATGAAACTGTCGAAGCTGTCTATCAACACCTAATTGTTGAAACACAGGTGACAACATGAGCGCGATCGATCTACCTGTTGAGAAGCTGAACACACCGAGCACGATGCCAAGGCTACCGGTATGGCGCCGCCAATTACTAGCCATCTTGCGCATCGAATTCGGCAAGGCATTGCTCTCGAGGAGGGCCTTCAGTTGCTATGCGCTGATCTTCGTGCCCATAGCTGTATTGGCAGTTGTCGCCTTCGACGAGAATCTGGACGGTTCTCCTGTATTCGAGACGATAGAGAACGCGCGTCGAGAATTTGGTTATATGTTCTCTGCCTTATTCATCGGAGGAGTGTTGTTTCTTGGTAATGCGACGATATTCACGTCGTTGTTCCGTTCAGAGATGCTGGATAGAAGCATCCATTATTACCTACTTACTCCCGTGCGCAGGGAAATATTGGTGCTCGGAAAATACTTGGCGGGTCTAGGGGCCTGCTTTGTGATGTTCGGTTCGTGCACGTTAATCTGTTTCTCCCTGCTTTATGTGCCATTCGGCTTGGAGGAATTCATAACTGACCTGAGCAATGGAATTGTGCTTGAGCAAATGGGTCTGTATCTGGGAATAGTCTTTCTCGGATCCATGGGCTACGGATCTGTCTTCATGGCTACGGGATTGCTTTTTAAAAACCCACTGATACCAATCGTAGTCGTAGCGGGCTGGGAGATGCTGCACTTTATTCTACCGCCGGCGTTGAAGGTGTTTAGCATTCTCTACTACATCAAGGGTCTCCTACCCATTCCCCTAGACGAGGGCCCCCTCGCCGTAATCGTTGCTCCACCTCCTCTGTGGGTATCGATCGTTGGAATGTTTGGGCTGAGCGCGATTACGGTAGCGGTCTCCGTCTTGATACTGAGAAAACTTGAAGTGCGATACACCGAGGAGTAAGGCTGGAATAGCTAATTCAGTCTCCATCGCTCATGGCGTCTCTAAACTTAAGAACCTTGGTCTCGTAGCCTTCGGCATCGCCGAAGTCGACGAATTTATTGTAGCGTTTGTGTGAACCAATCACCTTACGCGCGTGTTTTATGGGGCACCAGTACTGCTCGGTCCTGGCGATGATCTCTCGCGCATAGCCCATTACGCCATTCCCATAACCGCAATAGAGGCAATTTAGCTTCTCTATTCCGTTGAGATAGGAGAGCTGATGCCTGTCCATCACGACGTACTTTGAACGTTTCACTCTAGCAATGCCGTAAAGCCTAAAGCAGACGTGCTGATACAGAGTTACTGTCAGATCCATGAAGGCTATTGGCACTACCATGGAGTAGATGAAGGGTGCCGATACGACATTTCGTAGCAGGGAGGATACTAGCCAGCGCGGAATGCTGACACGCAGTTTGCGATGGGCTGCCTCCACAGCCTCATCGAAGCGAACTGTACTACCTTCCAGCTTGTATTTGAATTTCGTTGCCTGTTCTTCTAGTTCAGACTCAAGTTCGGTTTCAAGGCTCTTTATTTTTTTAAGTAGACTGCTCGCTTTTTCAGACATGGTAAGGCCTATGAATTATTGGAATTAACATCACCGCGTACGTATCAGAATTTTCGATGGCAATGATACTCAGACTACCGAGTATCCGAATTACTCGGACCCACCATCTTACTCAGATCTACTTGGCAATCGAATTCATTGCCGGTCATTAGTTCTAGCTCAAGCACGGCATCTCTCAGGCTCAGATTATTTGCATGTGCGAAATGCACAAGCTCTGCCGCTTTATCGTAGCCGATTATGGGAGCTAGTGCGGTGGCAAACATCAGTGAGCGACTACTGTTCTGCTGTAGCTGTTCTGTATTTGCCTCGATGCCTGAGACACAGTATCGAGTGAATGCAGCGCAGGAGTCCGACAGTAGTGTTATCGATTCGAGTAGAGAATGAATTATTAGAGGTTTGTAAGTATTCAATTGGAACTGGCCCTGGGAGTTCGCCACCGTTACAGCAGTATTATTGCCGATTACTCTGAGGCATACCATGGTTAGCGCCTCGATCTGTGTGGGATTTACTTTCCCCGGCATCATCGAACTTCCTGGCTCGTTAGAGGGGATGCTTATCTCGCCAAGACCGCAACGAGGGCCGGAACTCATTAGGCGCAGGTCATTACAGATCTTGAATTGCGCCGTCGCCAAGCCCGTAAGCTGAGCATGGGTGTTGAGCAGTGCATCGTGGGACGCCATCTGGCTGAATTTGTTCTTCGCTGAATAATAGTCCTGCCCAGTCAGATTACTCAACTCCTCCGACATAGACTGTGACCAGAGTGGATGACTGCCAAATCCAGTGCCCACGGCGGTTCCGCCTATGGCTAGATACTGCAGGCCCACCAGGCTATGCGAAATCTGATCGATTGCGAATTGTATCTGCGCGGCGAATCCGCCGAATTCTTGGCCGAGGCTAATAGGAGTGGCATCCATCATATGAGTACGGCCGACTTTGATGATTTTCTCAAATTCTTCGGCCTTTCTGGCAAACTCACCGTGAAGTTCTTTCAGTACAGGCAATAATGTCTCGGTAATTGAGCTCCGAGCCGCGAGATGCATAGCTGTAGGAAAGACATCATTGGAAGATTGCGAGAGATTGATGTGATCGTTGGGATGAAGAGGAGACTTGCTACCAAGGCTGCTGCCAGACTTGAGGTTTCCAATATTCGCGACAACCTCGTTCACATTCATGTTGGTCTGCGTGCCGCTTCCTGTTTGCCAGATGCTGAGAGGGAATTGCTCGTCGTGTTTTCCTGCCAGAACCTCGTCGCAGGCCTCCTGAATGAGTTTGGCCCTAGTGCCATCCAATAGCGTCAGGCGTTGATTGACGATGGCGGCCGCCTTCTTCACGAGGCAGAGGGCGTGGATGAAGGACATGGGGAAAGTCTCATTGCCGATCGGAAAGTGTTGTAGAGACCTCTGGGACTGCGCTCCCCACAAGGCATCGACCGGAACCTTTACGGTTCCCATGCTATCGCTTTCTTCTCTAGACGAACCGTTCTTATAGTCCATGGTCTTCTCCGGATATTCGCGTGCAGAATTGTGCCCCTCTTCAGGGACTGACTCTACTCGGCACATTCGCCGCGGCAGGTCAGACGCTAACGGGAGAGCTAATTTTCGTTGGGAGCCTCGTTGCTAAGTGCTCTGTTCAAATGTTCGAGGGTATAGTTGCTATCGCCAGTCATATTCTCATCGCTTGCCTTCATCTGTAGAATTACATCGTGCCTCCAAGAGCGCAGTATATCAATTCGATCCGAACGGCGCAGGCCAGGATAGCTCGCAACTTGACTCGGTTCTTCGAAGAATTTGCTAGGCATACCTATCATCGATAGGACTAGCATTGGGTTTGGTGTCATAGGTATCTATTCCTTCGTGTCTAATCCAACACGGACTGTTAATACGTCGCATTTGGCTTCCTGGATGACGCTATTCGCGGTCGACCCAAGAAGAACTCTCCAGCCTGATACGCCGTGGCTGCCAAGAACGATGAGTTGGGCATCGCATTCTGCAGCGTAGCGGCAGATGTCACTCGCTGGTGGACCCATCAGCAACTGTTGGTTCGATGCTGGAATATTGATTCGGTCGGCATGCTCGCGCAGCTGCTTCTTCGACTCGGCACCGATCTCATCCTTTACTTTTTGCATATCGGGGATATAGGCTTCATAGGGATAGATGGCCATGGGTTCGACCACATGAATCGCATGCACGGCGCTTAGGTTTTTCCCAGCGATAGATGCAGCAACGTCTAGTATCTTCGTCGACTCTGAGCTCAGGTCGATTGCAACAACAATTCTTTCGTATTTCATATGTACTCCTCCTCTAGGCTATGAAACGTAATGATCGGTTTTTTCTGTGGCGCATCAGCTACTCGCTCGAATCTCCGCGACGAGTTCGCTCTTCTTCAGTTTGCTTCTGCCGTGTATATCCAGTTGCCGCGCACGATTATAGAGTTCTCGGTAAGTCCTATCTTGCAGCGGCTTATGGGGATTACCCGTGCCCGACGATGTGCCATTAGGCGTTCGTCCCTCGAGCCGCCTCTGTTTGTTGACGGTTCTCGCGGCCAGTTCCTTAGCTGCGTCCTCGTTCTTTCCTTCCTGCAGTGAATTTTTCAGGATGTGTCTAAACTGTCGCTTATCTTTCTCGATCCAACCTTGTTGCATCATATGCCTCCCGTGAATTCTGATTGGTTCTTTCGCTTACCCACTAACTCTTACCAACTACTATTGCAGCAATCATGCCATGTCGAAAGCGACGGCTACTGGGGGCTGCGGTCGAGCCGCAGGGACTAAACGTCAGAGAGTTGCCGTCAAATCTATAGGAATTGCAATCTCGATTGAAATTCTTACCGGGTAAGTTCCCGAGTCCTGATACGGTCGACGCGTAGGCCGCATTCTCAGGGTCAAATTTCCGTGGCACGGTTCTTGAATATAATCTAGATAAGGAAACTAGTAAGGAAACTAATAAAGAATAGGGGCGACAGAACTGGCTCCGGTAGCGAGTGATGTTGTTCGTCATGTTTTCGTTGAGGCACACAGCCTCAGCTGCATGCAAGCAACAGGACTTGCCACTCTTCACTTTTCCATACAGGGAGCAATGATATGAGTTCAAGAAAGAATGTTGAGAAAGAGATCGAGATGCGACTTATCAATTACAGGCTAGCCATAGCGAGGCTGCGCGAGAAAGGCACTGAGGCCAGCGACGAGGCCCGCGCTACCATCGAGAGAAAGCTCGTAGAACTCAACGAGATGGAAGCAAAGGCCGAGACGAGGTTGAATGAGCTGCGGGAAGCGAGTGATGACTCTTGGGACAGTATCAAGCAGGAGGTCGAGAAATATTGGGACTCCTTGGGAAGAGAATTGAAAGCCTACGATCCCACATAGTAGCGAGAAACACAGCTACACACCGAGTAAGTAAGGAGAATAAACAGCATCTCGGGAGCGAGAGCGGCAGTTCGCACGTGCTCTTCTCGCTCAACCGACGCTAGTAATAACGCGCGTGAGCGCGCGTGCGATGTACCGGCGGTAACATTCGAGGCTGCTTCGTGCGCTCATGTCCGATAGCGTTCGCGAGCTGCTATTCGGTCGCAATGTCGAAAATTAGCGATGCGTATGTATGTATGGATATCATGCAATGACTTCCCTACACTGAGACAGGTTGATCCCAAGAACAATATTGAATAGAGCTTCAGCTTATTCTTTTTAGGGGGTACAGAATGTCGCAGCATTCCACGAAGTCGAGGCGCGATTTCCTCAAGGGCGCTGCAGTTGTTGGCGCTGCCTCCCCACTCGCGGGCTGTGTCGGTTCCGACTCCGGTTCTTACGCAGCCCATAAGCACTCTCCCAGCTTCTATCCCAAACACAACGAACGCACGAAGGGTTGGATGCGCTTCATGTGGCAGAAGGCCACGACTCCTGACGACTGGGGTTATGCCGAAAACATCGATCGCCCCTGGGGTATAAATGTGCCGCGAGGCG
>CAXBLN010000132.1:0-10673 GCA_963976555.1 uncultured Gammaproteobacteria bacterium | reverse complement strand
CCAAATAGCGTGCCGGATCTACCGCATTTCCTTCGGTCCTGTCTCGTGGAATCTTAGGATTGAGCTTTGCAGACTTCACGAAAACCGGCAGCAACGAAGGGAATCATGCGATTGTAGGCGGCATCGAAGTCGGACGAAAGACACTTCCCAGCAGAGAGGCGATCGATGCGGCCAGTTTGGGCCAGAGTGAGGGCGAGTGCGCCGGATACATAGTGGTAGCACCAGTGTATGTCCTCGATTTTGGCATTCGGGAGCGCTTCCTTGAGTGCGTCGATGAATTCATTCACGCGCTTGTCAAATACATCGGGCATCAACACTTCGTTCCATACCGGTGAGGTCATGATGTAGGCCAACAAGGCCATATAGTTGCGCCATCCAGGGTCATGGCTTTCCTGAGCCAGTTTCAACGGCAGCAAGAATGCTTCAATGATCTGCTCCAGAGTCTGCTTGCCGCCGTCGGTTTGTTGCTGGCTAGCCATGAGCACTTCGCGGCGGGAAACACTGAGTATTTCTGCACGACGGTGAAACACAGCGTGGAACAGGTCTTCCTTCTTGCCGAAATGATAGCTCGCCAATGCAACATCCACCTCCGCCTTGGTGGCTATCTGGCGCATGGTTACGCCATCGTAGCCGTGACGGGCGAACAATTCCTCGGCGACGTCCAGGATGCGTTCGCTCTTCTCACTCTTTACTTTCTTGCTCATGAACTGACTGATCCATTCTTAGGCAAACTGGACTTGCCGTGAATTAAGTTTGTATATTCAACGCTTGTTGAATATATTGTGCCATCAAATAATTGATGCGCAAGGTGCATACTAGCCCATGTCGGGAGAATTCTTTAAATACTTGGTGACCGGTGGCTATGTAGTGCTGGTGTACATCCTGTCGTGGATTGGTATGCGCAGGACGCGAGACATCTCAGGATTCTCAATCGGCAACAAGGACATGAGTCCTTACTTGATCGGAATTACTCTGGCGGCCTCGATAGCATCGACGGCGACCTTTGTGATCAACCCCGGGTTTGTTTACGTCCATGGCCTGTCAGCCTATCTTCACTATGGACTGGCCGGCTCGGCAGGGACTATCACTGCGTTTCTGCTCCTGTCGCGCGGATTCCTGCGAGTAGGGGAATCATTCCAGGCTCTTACATTGCCGGACTGGATCTATCACCGCTATCAGCATCGCGGCTTCAGTCAGTATTTTGCCTTCATCAATTTACTGTCCATCGCCTTCGTCGTTCTCATCCTCGTCGGCTGCAGCCTGATAGTCACCAATCTCTTTGCCGTAGAGCAGAAAACTGCGTTGGTTCTAATCCTGCTGTTCGTATTCTCCTATGTGCTGATGGGAGGCACCTACGCTCACGCCTACACCAACACCTTGCAGGGCTTCCTCATGTTAGCGGTGGCGCTCACGTTGTTTGTGCTGGGTTTAAAGTATTTCGATGGCGGATTTCTGTCAGCGCTGTCTGGCGTTAACGACAACTATGCCGCGGCATACAATCCTGACAGTGAACTCTACTATGGATTCTTCTCGGTCTTCGCCAGCGGCTTCATCATCACCTTCGCGCTAATGTTGCAGCCGCATATCCTCACCAAGGTGCTTTATCTGCGCAGCGAAGCAGACCTTGGTAAATTCATCGCTACCACGGTAGTAGTTGGCTTCCTGTTCACGCTGGTGCTCTTCATTGGCTTCTTCGCACGCCTGTCAGGTCTCGAGGTCAGCGCTCAGGATGCAGTGGTGGTGGAATACCTCAACCATGAGTTGGCGGGAACGGTGTTTGGCGATCTGTTCCTTAGCTTCGTGATGCTGACCTTGCTGGCCGCAGGGATGAGTACTTTGGATGGCATACTTGTCGCCCTGTCCGCCATGGTAGTGAACGACATTGTCGCACCGCTTAGCAAGAATCCGCGCAATGGCCTGCTATGGTCTCGTTGGGTCCTGGTGGGTGTGGGTGTCATTGGCATCTCTCTCGCTTGGAACTCACCGCCTCTGATTGGCCTGTTCGCACAAAAGGGCGTATATGGCCTGGCGGCGGCATCGCTGGTGCCAATGTTGTTCGGAGTGCTGCTTCGAGGCGCTCTACCGTTGTGGCTAGTATTCGGCGCCTCTCTCATCGGGCTGTTCGGTCATTTTCTGCTACATCTGGCTCTAGGCATCGAAAACCCCGCCGTATCAGCAAGTTATGCAATTCTGATCTCTCTGGCCTACGCCCTCTGCGGACTCCGCTGGCTGCGATTCAATGGGTCAGTGCCAAAAAATCCACGATAGCAGGTTGACATTTCAACAAGTGTTGAATAATGTTCGCACTAGATTCAACAGTTGTTGAATACGCTTATCCGGTCGATCTGCCTGTCAGACGCGTTGCCGATAGCCAGTCAGGGGAGGAGTCAGTCGCGGGGCAACCTGCTAAGACCCCGCTAAAAATTCTCGCTCGCATCAGGGTGCATCATGAACCAACTAAAATTCCGCAAGTCGAAACTCTCCACAATGATCTATGCCGTACTCGCTGGCGCGGGAACGGTTGTCACAAGTCCATCGCTTATCGCGCAGTCTAACGAAATCGCCTTGGAAGAAATCGTGGTCACGGCTCAGCGCCGTGAGCAGAATCTGCAGAACGTGCCGATTGCAGTGACAGCCTTCAGTGCACTCGAACTCGAGGAGAAGGGCATCTTCACCTTGGTGGACATCGAGAAGAGCTCGCCGAACACGCAGATGCGTGAAAGCCGAGGAACGAACTCAACCCTTACCGCCTTCGTCCGCGGCATCGGTCAACAGGACCCGTTGTGGGGCTTCGAGCCTGGCATCGGCATCTATATTGATGATGTGTATATTGCACGGCCTCAGGCCGCTGTGCTGGACGTATACGACGTCGAGCGCATCGAAGTATTGCGTGGACCGCAGGGTACGCTATACGGAAAGAACACCATCGGTGGCGCTGTGAGATATGTGACGCGCCAACTGGACGGTGAGACGAGAGGCAAAGTCAAAGTAACGGCTGGAGAATATGGTCAGCGGGATATTACCGCCAGTGGCCAGGTGCCACTCATTGAGGATCGCCTGTTCATAAGTGGTGCAATCGCCAGCCTACAACGCGATGGCTATGGCTCCCAGTTCAAAGACTACAACTCGACCACTGGCGCATTCGGTCGTACGGAAGAGAATTACAACAAGGATGTCATGAGTGGCAGAATATCCATGCGCTATCTCGCCACGGACGCCCTGTCCTTTACGCTGGCGGCAGATCGCACGGAAGACGATTCCAATAATCGATGTGGGTCCCGTTTCGGCACCAATACAGTTGCGGCTCCCAACGGTGAGTTCTTCGAGGCCCTACCGAACGTGTTCGATTCTGAATGTGGCATGTCCGAGCGCAGCAGTGTGGAAACCGAAGGTTATTCCTTTACCGCAAACTATGAAGTGAATGAGCGCACGGCGCTTAAGTACATCTTCGCCAGCCGTGAGGGCGCTACCGACACGCGAATCGATTTCGATGGTACGCCGCTGGATACCTTCGAGGTGCCAGCGATCTATAGAGACGAGCAGGATTCACACGAACTGCAGGTCAACTACAACGCAGACAGCTATAACCTGGTAGGCGGCATCTTTTACTACGAAGGAAATGCGGCAGGGGGATTCGATGCCCTGTTTGGACAGTTCAGCACGGGTGTGCTGACAAACTCCCAGTTTAACAATGGCGTATTCGGCGATGTGGATACGGAGAGTACCTCCTTCTACTTCAATGGCGATTTCGATCTCAACGAGCGCACGACACTGAGCGCCGGTATTCGCTACACTAAAGACGAGAAGGCTGCTTCCGTGAATCGTCAGCTCATAATTACTGGTAACTCGCCAGTTGGCAGTACGGTACAGGGGTCGGGAATCACATTCGGCAATCCTGCGGACGACACCGTGCTCGCCGTGCGCACAGCCTATACCAAGGATCTCACCAATGACGAGTGGAGGGAGGCGAGCCCTTCTCTGAAGCTATCCTATGACCTGACAGACAACATTATGCTCTATGGCGGCTGGTCCAATGGCTTCAAGTCTGGTGGCTTCGATATGCGCGCCGACGATGCGGTGAATCCTATCGCACGGGAGGGCTACGATCCCGAGACTGTAGACACCTACGAGATTGGTATCAAATCACAACTGCTGGATGATCGCCTGCGCCTTAACGTCACCGCGTTTCAGTCAAACTTTGAAGACATGCAGGTGACTGTACAGGCTCCTGCACCGCCACCGGCAATCTTCTCATCTGTAGTTATCAATGCGGGAGAAGCGGAGATAGATGGTTTCGAGGTAGAGGCGATTGCTCAGGTGACTGAGGGACTCTCCGCACAGTTCGTACTGGGTTATCTTAACGCGGAATTTATTAACGTACAGGATGCGCGTTTCGGAAATGTCGCCAAACCCTATTTCGACAGCAACGGCACGCCTACAGCTCCATGGGAGATGCAGAATTCGCCGGATCTGAATGGTCAGATTGGCTTGACCTACAATGCCGACCTCGGCGAGTACGGTAGCGTAATGCTAAACACGGCAGTTTCCTATCGAGATGAAACTCGAATGTTTGATGCCCTGCCTACGATACTCGATCAGGGTTCTTACACATTGTGGGATGCGGGCGCCATCTGGTACGCACCAAGTGGACGCTGGACTGCGGCACTGCACCTGAAGAACATCAACGACGAGACTTACCGTACAGGCGGCTACAACTTCCCCTCTACTGCCCTTGAAGACGCAATACTCGGTTTCTATGGTGCGCCGCGTACCTGGTCATTCAGCGTGTCGGCTGAATTTTAGAAATTGGGTGATCGATCCGGCGTGGGATTTTGCTTCAGCGATTGTGATTCCCGCGCGGGATTGAGTAGGAAGATGTGATGTCACAATACAGGGATCTGTTGTTTAAGAGTCACGATGGCCTAAACCTCTACGCCCGCGATTACCCGGCGCCAGCTAATGCTGCGACAGTCATCTGCCTACCCGGTCTGACTCGCAATTCCGCTGATTTCGACGAGCTCTGCTCAGGCTTGGCTGGCGAGTATCGATTCCTCGCGGTAGACCTGCGTGGTCGCGGTCGCTCCGATGCGGACCCTAACCCCCTTAACTACAATCCTGCCACCTACGCGCAAGACATCGTAAAGCTAATGCAAGACGTAGAAATTGCTAGCGCGATATTCATCGGGACCTCACTGGGAGGGCTGGTTGGCATGACACTGGCTGCCATGAATCCAGCCCTTGTGCAGGGGCTCGTGCTGAATGATGTTGGGCCGGAGTTGAATCCGTCTGGCATCACTCGCATTCGCAACTATGTGAGTAAAAGCGCCGATGTTACGAACTGGGAGGAGGCTGTGCAAAGGACAAGGGAAACTCAAGGTCAGGCCCTGCCCGGACTCAGCGATGTCGAATGGCAGGCCTTTACTCGCAGACTATTTCGGCCAGACGAACAAGGTAAGCCGATTCTGAACTATGACAAAGATATCTCGGTCCTGTTCGAAGCGGCGGACACGGATGCTCCCCCGGCAGACCTCTGGCCCTTGTTTGAGTCGCTAAAGGAGATTCCCATGCTGGTTATCCGTGGAGCCCAATCGGATATTCTCAGCGCCGCGGTGGTTTCCAGAATGGCAGCCTATCACCCACAGATGAGTTCATTGGAAGTGCAGGATCGTGGCCATGCCCCGCTTCTGAACGAGCCAGGAATTCCAGAGGCGATCCGAGAATTTCTGCGGGACATACTTGTGAAATAGAATCATTCTGCTCGGATTCGACTGACGCAGGTCAACTACTATTGCCCGCGCAGACGGAGTGCGTTGCCGACTACCGATACAGAGCTCAGGCTCATCGCCAATGCAGCAATCATCGGTGACAACAATATGCCAAAGATCGGGAATAGCACGCCAGCCGCAATGGGTACTCCGACGCTATTGTAGAGCAGTGCAAAGGTAAGATTCTGGCGCATATTCGCTACGGTTAGCTCCGATATCCTTCGCGCCTCGTTGATGCCTCGCAGGTCTCCCTTTACCAGCGTGACCTGAGCGCTGCTCATCGCAACATCTGTGCCTGTGCCCATCGCTATGCCGACATCTGCCTTCGCTAACGCGGGCGCATCGTTAATGCCGTCGCCGGCCATGGCTACCTTCCGGTTCTCCGACTGCAATCTCTCGATTAACTCGAGTTTGTCCTTCGGTGTAACCTCACTATGCACCTCATCGATACCGAGTTCCTCGGCGACCGCCTGGGCAGTCACCTCGCCATCTCCTGTCGCCATGACGATCTTAATGCCGCGCCGATGCAACTCCGTAATCGCGGCAGGGGTGCTCTTCTTGATCGGGTCGGCGACCGAAAGTAGGCCGGCAATACGGCCGTCAATAGCCAGATAGATAACGCTGGCTCCACCTTTGCGCATCTCATTCGCAACCGACAACGTTTCATCGACGTCGATATCCTGCTGCTGCATGAATTTGGTATTACCAAGTGCTAATGGCTTGCCGTCCAGTGAGCCGGAAACGCCAATGCCGCTCTCGGAATCGAAATCATCTACCTTCTGCAGCGTTAGGCCCTGTTCCTTTGCGGCGGCTACTATAGCCTTGGCAAGTGGATGTTCACTTCCCTGATCCAGGCTCGCCGCGGTCGCTAATACATCGGACTCAGTAAAGTCATCGAAGGCTTTCACCTCTTTAAAACTTGGTTTGCCTTCGGTAAGCGTGCCGGTCTTGTCTACTACCAGCGTGTCTATCTGCATGAATGCCTCGATGGCACTCGCGTCGTGAAACAGAACACCCTGACTGGCTCCCTTGCCTGAGGCAACCATCACCGACATAGGCGTCGCCAGACCTAGTGCACAGGGACAGGCAATAATGAGAACCGCAACCGCATTGATCAGGCCGTATACCCAAGCTGGCTCTGGGCCGACCATTCCCCATACAAAGAATGTTAGAATTGCTATGCTGACGACCACGGCAACGAAGTATCCGGCGACCGTGTCGGCCAGTCTCTGCATAGGCGCTTTTGAGCGCTGTGCCTGCGCTACCAGGTTCACTATCTGCGACAGCGTTGTGTCCCCGCCTACCTTCTGTGAGCGAATGATTAGGCTACCGCTGGTGTTGAGCGTGGCGCCGATGACCTGGTCTCCTGCAATCTTGGACACAGGCAGTGGCTCTCCGGTCAGCATGGATTCATCGACGGAACTCTTTCCCTCATCCACGATGCCGTCTACGGGAATTTTTTCTCCGGGGGTAACTCGAAGCCGGTCGCCCACCGCGATGGCATCGATCTCAACTTCCTCTTCGGAACCATCGGCAGAAATTCGGCGCGCAGTTTTCGGTGCAAGGCCTAACAGCGCCTTGATCGCCGCAGAGGTGTGGGCGCGGGCCCTAAGCTCCATTATCTGCCCAAGCAGGGTCAGCGAGATGATAACGGCCGCCGCCTCGTAGTAGACACTCACACGACCATCCATGACGAATGACGCGGGAAATACCTGCGGCGCGAGTGTTGCTACTACGCTATAGATATAGGCGAGAGAGGTGCCCAGGCCGATCAGTGTCCACATGTTCGGGTTTCGATTAAGAACCGACTGAATGCCACGAGAGAAGAATGGCAAGCCAGCCCAAAGCACGACGGGCGAAGCGAGAATTAGCTCAATGATATTCTGCCACTCCAGCGGCACCCACTCGCGGCCATGGCCAAACATGGCCAACACAAACACGCATGCTGTTAGCGGTAGTGTCCACCAGAATCGACGCTGAAAATCGATCAACTCGGGGTTGTCTTGCTCGTCAAGACTCGGCGCCTCGGCCTCGAGTGCCATGCCACAGATTGGACAGACCCCAGGGCCGATCTGTCGAATTTCAGGGTCCATAGGACAGATATACCAGGCATCTGGGTCTGCCTCCGCTGCTGGCGCGCCCGCGCCTTTCGCTAAATATTCAGTAGCCGATGCCGCAAATTTTTTCTGACATCCAGCGCTGCAGAACAGATACTCCTGCCGTTCATGTTGGTGACGATGCTCCGAATCCTCGGATACTGTCATGCCACATACCGGGTCGATGAGTTTGGCAGACGCGTCGTCACCTACTTTCAAGTACTTAGTCGGTGTCGACGCAAATTTCGTTCGACAGCCAGCGCAACAGAACAGGTACTCCTGCCCTTCATACTGATGCCGATGCTTCGAATCATTGGCAACTGTCATGCCACAGACTGGGTCTAAGGATTGACTGGCTGGTGAATTGTCACTTACTTCATTGTCTTGTGATTTAGAGCTTTCAGTATTCATTTTTGGCACTCGGAATCGGTGAACGAATAGTAATAAAGATTGCGGGTCGCTTGACCGCGAGTGTTGGCCGCAGAATCCTCTTTCTCGATACAGCATACTCCTGTGACCGGCTCTAAGGTCAATACTTATAAGCACTTCATCGCGACTGGAATCGTTAGGTCTGATGTTGTTGCGAGGATGAAGCCTGCGAATCCATTGAAATCTTGATCGATCGTGCCAGTAAATCCTCAGCGAGGCCGCCACTGTCAATTACTGATCGAATCTTGTTCAGAACCAGAAGCGCAGGCCCGCAAGCCAGCGGGTTTCGGAATCGCCGCTTGATACTCCCGAGTACCTGGCCGTCTGACCGTATTGCCGAAACTGCTCCACTCCTACATAGGGAATGAGCTGGCGGTTGATCTGGTACTGGAATCGTATCCCAGTAGAAAGATCTGAGAGGCCGCTGCCGGTGGCCGTTGCCTGGTCGTTCTTACCGTGGAAATTCATTTCCATCCGCGGTTGCAGAATCAGGTGCTGGGTCAGCCACAGGTCGTACTCAGCTTCCAGATTGAATGCCGTGCGACCGCTCTGGCCTAGATAGAGAGTCGCATCGATCTCGAACCAATAGGGTGCGATGCCCTGTAGCCCAAGCGCCAGCCAATTCCTGCTGGGCCCGTCGCCAGTCCGATGCAACACGCCGATCTGCGTGTTCCAGAAGCTTCGCACCGCATGAGTCCAGAGTAATTCGGTATTACTTTCCTCTAGGGATCCGTCCCGAAGCTCTCCCTCCGCTTTAAGCACTAGGCGATCGTAGCTCGTTCCATACCAAGCCTGTGAGTCGTATTCGAATGCGTCGCTTCCATCGATGAATAACTGTTCCATTCGATTCATTCTTAACCCGCCGAAGCGTAAGCCATCCATGAGATACAGACGATCGTTTTCGAGGGCGTAGGGTCCCTCGCCGACCTTTAGTCCATTCGAGTAAGCGTGTGGATCTCTTAGCTTGGGCTCAGTCATTCTACCGTTGCCCATGTCCATACTAATCGCCATGTCATCATGGTTATGATCAGCTGGCTCTGCAAGATCGATAGTTTCCATTACATGACCGGCATGTGGATCAGGAGCTGGAGTATGCTGTGAATGATCATCGTGACTAGTCGCCTCACCGTGCTGCGCGTGGGAATTCGCCGCGTCTTCGTGGGCGTTGGTATCCATTGCATGACCGGCATGTGGGTCGGCAACATTGGCATGTTGTGCATGCTCATTTTCCCCGGCCGCAGCATGCTCTACCTGTGGTTCTGTCGCATCTCCAGTTGACGTGGCACTGTGATCGTGAGATTGCCCAAGGCTGAATGACGCGAAGAAGATCGACCCTGATAGGACAATCAGCGTTATTAGAAAATTCGGACCTGAGGCGATGCGCCAGTAAGTTGATTCTCTGCGTTGGAAAATGACTGCTGACATGAGCACTATGTCACCACCACTTCGCGAAACATGCCGGCGTCCATATGAAAGAGTAGATGACAGTGCCAAGCCCAGCGGCCCAAGGCGTCCGCGGTAATCTGAAAATTAATACGCTGTGCTGGCTGCACGGATATAGTGTGCTTCCTTGTCTGCAACTCTCCTGCTGAATCCTCGATTTCACTCCACACCCCATGCAAGTGCATCGGGTGCGTCATCATGGTGTCGTTGTGCATGATTATCCGCACACGTTCGTTATGATCAAAGTGAATGGGAGTGGACCTACCGAACTCCAGCCCGTCGAAAGACCAGACATATCGCTCCATATTACCGGTCAGGTGCAATTCTACGTCGCGTGCGGGTTCACGCCGATCCGTGAATTCGTCTAGCCCATGGATATCGGCAAGCGTTAGCACTTTGCGCCCGTTGTTTCGCAGACCAATGCCCGGATCGTCTAGATTTGTGCGTGGTGTGTCCACGCGCATGTCTGTGCTCGCACCAAACTCCGTGCTTGCATGGCTGACAACTGGAGGATTGACCGCCATCGAACCTCCATGCTGGCTGTGATCCATGGGCATGGCCATGGCATGTCCTGCGGCGCTCATGCTACCCATGTCACCCATCATGTCCATCATGCTGAGCCACTGGGGAGCATCCATCTCCGGCACCGCTGCGGTAAGCCCAGGCCTGGAACTCAAGGTGCCTCTGGCGAAGCCGGTGCGCTCCATGGATTGTGCGAATATGGTGTGGGCATCATCGGTGGGTTCTACGATAACGTCATAAGTCTCACCGGGTCCGAAGCGAAATTCATCTACCGTTACCGGATGAATATTTATTCCGTCGGTTTGAACTACCTGAAGTTTTAAGCCTGGAATGCGTACGTCGTAGTAAGTATTGCCAGTGCCGTTGATGAGTCGCAGACGTACTCGTTCACCCGGCCGAAAACCGGCCTCCCAGTTTC
>CAXBLN010000131.1:0-10688 GCA_963976555.1 uncultured Gammaproteobacteria bacterium | reverse complement strand
CTAGCCAAAGCAGGTAAAAACATCACTCTATTCGACTTTGTGGTCCATTAAGTTTCGGCGCCGCGGCGGACGTGGGTCATCAGGTACGGGAAAAGTCGAAAGGCAAGACGGCCATGATTCTGGACTTTAGTCGAGTAACCCATGTTGATGTCTCCGCCGCGAGGGCGATGGAAACCATAGGCAGTGATGCTCATTCAGCCAACAAAGAGGTGTTTGTATCGAGCATGAACGATGAGGTTCGTACCATGCTCAAGGGGCTGAACAATGAATATTGCCTATCTCACGGAGATAAATTCGCAACCCGAGTCGATGCGATAAGAGCGGCTGTTGAGTTTATTGAATCTACGGCGGCTGAAGAAGGCAAGCCCCCGACGGAAAGACTGGCCCCCGCGGGGACTTAGGTAATTGTGGTAATTTAGGTAGTAAAGCTAAACTCTCTCCATTCAAGAGAATGGGATTTTTAAGCCGCTTGTTTCAGGACAGGCGGCTTTTTTTATGGCTGATTTATTGCTATCAAAAAGTGCTTTTACGGAAGAGCTATTTCATCACTTTCTTGTGATCGAGCCGGCTGGAAGTTTTGACGCGGCTCGGTGCTCCGAATCTGCTCCAACCAAAATACACCGTCAAACGGTGCACTATTGCCACGGGTACCAAAAAAATCCATGTCGCCATCGCCGTCGATATCCCGTGCAATAAATTTATCGAACATGCCACGCTTGCGTCTCGATATATCGTGAAGACGCCATTCTAATCTGGCCTCTCCCGGGTTCTCGAACCAGGCGAGTCTGCCGAGCGCATCGCGGCTGTCGACATCACCATCACCGGTTCGCGGGCCGCGGCTGTAGCTTCCTACCATGACATCCGTGTCGCCATCGCCATCGATGTCCGCGATCTCCATTCCAACAAGTCCATCGGGCAAGATGCTGCCAATCCTGTGTGCATTCCACGTGTCATCGATGGTCTGGGGCTGTTCTATCCACATGAACTGGCCGTTGGTACTCAGCCCTATGATGTCGAGCCGCCCGTCACCGCTTAGGTCTGCGTATTCGAGATTGAAGCCTGCCAAATTTCCTCCGTAGATTCCGATCGCATGCTCCTCGAAATCCAGAGAGCCTGCACCGAGATTCTCAAAGAAGACGAGACGGGCATCTCCCCTCGCGCCGACGATGATGTCCATATGTCCGTCGCCATTTAGATCGACCGGTTCTGCATTCTGCGGAATACTGTAATTCCCGAGGACGCTGCGCTGCCAGCTTTCACCTATCAGGGGATCGCCGGTCAACTGATAGAGCTCTACCGGAGTCGATCGGGCATAGTCCTCAGGACCTGGAGACTGGGCGCCCTTGTTCGGGGCAGTGAGCTCAGGCACACCGTCGCCATCGAAATCGGCAGCGAACACTCGAATATAGGAGCCGCGCCCCTGTGTCATCGGCAGAATGAGCCGCGGCCAGATGGCAGTTCGCGCGGCAGCGCCAGGGTTCTGCAGATAGATCAGATGAGACTGCTCCGCCGCTACAACTACATCGAGGTAGCCATCGCCATTCAGATCTACCAACACGGCATCTTCCGGTGCAGGCGCATCCCTGCCTTCGGCGATCGTGATATTGAACCAACGCATCGGGTCGGCCGCGCCGAATGCGACTCGCACAGTACCCTCCGGCGGTGGCACAAAGCCCGGGGAATAGCTTGCGGAGTCGTATTCGGAATCGGACTCATGAACAGAAACGATATCCTCAAAGCCATCGCGATCGTATTTCAGTAGATGAGTTCTTATCATGATGGCCTCGTTCGAGAAAATTCTATGGAGGCAGAATAAAAGCTAATAGACTGTAAGTCCAATTAGTCGTATATGCTGCTGTCTAAAGTACGCAATAGATCAGATATATTTGTACGAGATTGCACTAAATTATCTGTTCAGACACTCTTCTACTTTAGCGACGCTCAGCTCCGACTTAAATCCAACAGCCTATAGAAAGGGAGCAATCTCCATGAAACAACTTTTTATCATCGTGACTCTTCTGTTCTCGTGGTATAGCTTTACTGCCGAAGAATGGAGCGTAGGCGGGATTAATCATTTTGGATTAGCAGTAACTGACCTGCAAGCCTCCCGGGACTTCTTTGTTCAGGAGCTTGGTTTCGAAGTACTCGGAGGTGATCCTGACTATCCTTCTGTGTTTGTTGCTAACGACGAAATTATGGTTACGCTCTGGCGTGTCTCGGACCCGGCTAACGCCGTAACCTTCGACAGAAAAAACAATGTTGGATTACATCACGTGGCTTTCAACATAAGCAGTTTCGAAGCGCTTGATGCATTATATGAGACCTTGCTGGAAACGAAGGGCGTAGTTGTCGAGTTTGCGCCAGAGCTGCTGGGGAGCGGGCCCGCGAAGCATATGATGATTCGCGAGCCCAGCGGCAACCGATTGGAATTTATTCATCAGCCACAACGGTAGATCGAACACCTACTCAATGATTGCTTGCTGCACGGCGTTCTCAAAATCATATTGTGCCGGCCCGAAGGGCTGCTGCAACATAATGACCGCAGTCAATTCTTCTTCCGGGTCGGTCCAGGACCTGGTGCCAAAGGCGCCGCCCCAGCCGAAGGCACCCGCACTGCGACGGGCGTTCGAGGTAATCGGGTCCAGAGTTACCGATACCGTATATCCAAAACCAACGCCCTCTTGCTGACGCGAAAAACTTTTATACAAGTCGCCGATCTGATTGCTGGACATCATTCGTACCGAGCGCGGGCTTAACAATCGATTGCCGAATAATTCGCCACCGTTAAGCAGCATCTGCTCGAAGCGCAGATAATCCTCGGCGCTACTGGTGAGGCCGCCTGAAGCGGAGAAATATTTTGTCGGCGGTCGGTCGAAGAACGGAGACATATCGCGGTCTACTATATTCACGCGCCGGCTTTTATATTCTGCGGGAACATTGAAATAGGTGTTGTTCATGCCCAGGGGCTGAAGGATTCTCTCGTCGATAAATTCATCGAAGGGCTTGCCAGAGACGATTTCAATGATATGGGAAACCACGTCCAGGCCTACGCCGGGGCTATAGGTCCAACGTGCGCCAGGTTGGAAATCTAAGGCGTAGGAGCCGTACTGGGGGATTATGCTCGCCAGTGTTGAGTCTCTATCACGCTGCGGGCGTTTAGACACAGCTGTGCCAAGTCCGCCGCTGGCCAGGCCGGAAGTGTGAGTGAGCAGGTCATGAATGGTAATGTCTCTCCCTGCCGGTACCAGTCGGTGTGCAGGGGTATTTTCTGGGTCGACAGAATATGGACTTATATTCTCATCGATAGAATCCTTGAGAACCGCGACTTGCATGTCGGCAAATTCGGGGATGTATTTGGAGACAGGGTCTTCGGGTCGGAATAAGCCTTCTTCGATCATCATCATTGCAGCCACCCCTAGCAGAGGCTTGGTAGAACTCATCATAATAAACAATGAATCTTTCTGCATGGGACGACCGGTATCCACATCCATAAGCCCGTGAGTCTCAAAATGCACAAGCTTGCCGCGTCTGGCCACCATAGTAACGGCGCCCTGAATATCACCTGCATCGATATGTCGCTGCATAGCCGTGTTGATACGAAGCAGGCGCTCGGAAGACATGCCGACGTCCTCTGCCTTGCCGGTCGGGATATCTGCTGCAATTGAAAAATTGATCGATAGGCAGCTTAGTAAAAAGCCGAGCGCGATGAGGCTTCTAGTTAGTGATGTAGGCATGATGTCACCCTCTATTTTGAATGCACTAGGTTTCTGTGAAAACGATTCTGTCACGATCTGTTCGTAGTCGTCTATGTCTTGCTTTAGTTTCTCATTTCTATGCATTGAGACGCGCTCTGTGCATTCTCGCTTATGAAGCGATAGAGCGTGGCACCAATTGCTTCTGGATCTTCGATCGCGTCTGAGAGAATTTGAACTCCTCGCTCGCTGCACACGCCTTCAAATAAATCACGGCCATAGCTCTGTTGAAAATAGTTGTCGCGAGTCGCTGCCAGCTCGCTTAAGTTTGCTGAGAGTTGCGGCAGTAGATTGAGCTGCAGTTCTTCTTGTCCTGTGGGAAATATAGAGCCGATGGCAGCGCGCAGATTTGAAAGCGGAAGCGGATTGTCTGTATCGAGAATTCGTTCTACCCACTGTTGTTTGATTTCAATGTCAGCTAGTCCCGCCTCTGCTGCGATGGCAGACCTTCTGCCTGCGTCCGAAGGATCGCGCAGTCGTTCGGCTGCCAATAACGAGGAGGCATTCGCATAGTTTCTTGCCGTAAAGCGTTGAACGATGCTCCAGCGCTGATTCTGACCTAGCTCGAGTCCTTCAATCTCGAGGCTGCCGTCGAGCAGGCGAGACAGGTTTGCCAGCGCCTCATCGCTGCGGGCAAGATCGATGTAGCGGGACAGTCGCAGGTTTAGCGTGCTCAGAGATTGACCACCTTCCGCTGCCTCTACTCCAGTACGTATTAACTGCCAGAGTTGGCGTTCGGCCATCGGCCCGTATTCGTCGAGCTCAGTTACAAATTCTCCACCAAGTCGCTCTAGCAGATTCAAATTGCTCACCAGTTCTCCCAACACCTGACGAATGATTCTATCGTTGTCTTCGAGAGGAAGAGAATTGATCAGAGTTGTCAGTAGGGTGGCGTTATCCATCTGTCCGTTACCCGGTGCATCGAATAGCGCGGTCCATACCATTGAGCGCATGAGGGGGTCGTCGATTCTCTCGATAGCCCCGTCTGCAAGGACGGTACCCACGCTGATTTCGTCCAGGCTTACCTGAGTGTAGCCCCAGCCTTCGTAGTTTGGCAGCGCAAGATCGGGACAGGCGCGGCCTATGACATCCGGCACCTGTGTCTCTGCACTACGGATCTCTACAGGGATGGCGGCACTCAGTTCGATGGCGCCATTGCTCGATGTGTTAAACAGACCGAGTTGCACGCGCTGATCCCGAAGAGTAGGTAGGTCTGGCGGCACCGTCTGCAGGATGGCGAAGCTGCTAATACCGTTGTTGTCGCAACTGAAACGGGCCTCGATGGTGTTAACCCCGGCTTGATACATCCAGTCCTGCGCCCAGGGTCCCAGGTCAATTCCCGATTGCTGAGAAAGGGAGTTCATGAAGTCGTCGAGTTCAGTATTCTCCCAGGAATGTTCTTTCAGATAATTCGACACGCCCAAACGAAAGTTTTCGCGTCCAATATAATGGGACAATTGGTTCAGAACAGAGGCCCCTTTGTCATAGGTGATCGCATCGAACACATTGAAGAAGTCATTCGTGCTCACCACAGGCACTTCGATAGGGTGAGTAGATACGGCATTGTCTGCCGAGATCGCAGTTAGATTTTCGGAGAGATAGAAGTCATGCCAGAGATCATCAAACTCGGTAGCCTCCGACACGGCGATCGAAGACATCAGCGTCGCGAAGCTTTCGTTTAACCACAGGCCATTCCACCAGTTCATAGTTACCAGATCACCGAACCACATATGAGCCATCTCATGCAGAATTGTGCCGGCACGTCGCTGGCTGTTAAATCGATTGGACGCCCCGCGATCGACATAGCTTTCGGAAAAGGTAACTGCGGCTACATTCTCCATGGCGCCTATCAGAAAGTCCGGTACGATTACCTGGTCGTACTTCTCGAAGGGGTAGGGGATATCGAAATAGTTGCGGTAGTGGGCTAGACCCGACTTGGTATATTCCATCCATTCCTCGACTGCGACATGCTCGGCGAGAGATTGGCGCGCCATTAATCTGATCGGTACTTCTCCCGCCATGTCTTCCCAGATTCGATAGGGCCCCGCGTGCAAGGAAAATATATAGCTGGAAAACTTTTCCGATTGAGGAAAGTGCCAGATCCTCGTATCGCCATCATCGACGACCGAGTCTTCGGTGGTAGCTGAAACAACCTGCCAGTCCTGTGCTGCACGCACTGTCAGTTCATAGCTTGCCTTCAGGTTAGGTTGGTCGAAGTTAGGAAACAGGCGATTGGAGTAATAGGGCCATAGATAAGTGTAGAGGTAAGTTCGATCGTCTTCCGGGTCTACGAATCGATGCAGGCCCGTGCCATCTTGATCGTAAGGATGGGAGTATTCGATTGTCACTTCATTGCGGCCTGCGGCTAATGCAGATTGTGGCAGAGTGACGAAGAAGCCGTTATAGCTGGGCTCCTCAGTGTTGCCGTTCACCACGACTGAGTCCACGCTGCCACCGGTGAAGTCGATCTGCAGCGGGCTATCGTTATCGCTTAGATCGAAGAGCGAGGTAACGCTACCTTGATAGGAGTTGGGCAGACTAACCAGATCGATGTTCATTACATAGGAGATGTTAGAGACACGTGCCTTACGAGCGATCGCCTCGGTTTGGCTAAGTTGGTCGAGTTCGGGGCGCGCTGCGCGGTTTTCACTTTCTGTCGAAGTCGATGTAGTCGTGACCTGTTCATCGCATCCCACAAGAACTAGCAGGAATGGGAGTATGAGTAGCATCTTAATTCGGCACATTGAAAAAATCCTTCGCGGAGTTGGGGCATTGACGAAACGTCAGGAGGGATAAACTACGTCAAGTCGCTGGAATAGATCAACAACTAATGGGTTTGATGTTGGCTGGGTCAGCCATGCGGCATCACGGGCGTTGATTCCCCGAGTGCTGTCGACGCAGATTGGCGGATCAGTCTTTGGGTTGTTCTCATCGTGCTTCGCACATCCAAATTTAGCAAAACAACCGAGCTGCTCACGGAGTCCCATGAGCAGCTCTAAAAGTGAATCAGCACGGCTAATCCCTGGAGACTTAGATGCCGTATGGCTCAAGTATCGACTGATACAGGAGGCGCTTGGAGGTTGCACGCACGTTTGGTAGTTTATTGCCGAACTGCTGAATCATGCCTACAAAAACGAGGTTCTCAACAGGATCGATCCAGAACCAGGTGCCGGCGGCGCCGCCCCAGTAAAACTCTCCGGTAGAATAGGACTCGGCCTCGACGGGATCTTCAATCACGGCGAAGTCCAGGCCGAAGGACGTGCCCTGTGCCCCAAGCACGCTGCCGGCCATGGTCTTTGGTGTCTGATCGCGATGCATCAGGTCTACGGTAAGAGGTGCCAGTATGCGGACACCGTCGAGCTCTCCGCCGTTTAAAACCATTTGACTGAAACGCATATAGTCCATGGCTGTAGAAACCAATCCGCCGCCCCCCGATTCGAATACGGGATCTACTAAGAAGTTCGCGTCGGGAAAGCCTTCGCCTGCTTCTAACTTGCCTTCATCGTCATAGCCATAAACCTGTGCGAAGCGTGAAACCTTCTCCTGGGGCACATGGAAATCTGTATCGGTCATGTTAAGTGGATCGAAGATTCGCTCTTCAAGAAACTCCCCGAAGGACTGGCCAGAAAGCTTCTCAACCAAGTATCCCTGCACGTCTACCGACACGCTGTATTCCCAAGTGGTACCGGGCTGGTGCTTCAGTGGGATCTGACCAAGTTTGCTGGTAAATTCTTGCAGCGTGTTGTTAGTGTTCAGGAGGTCCGCCTCGACGTATTTCGTGTCCACTCCAGATTGCGCGAATATGCCGTAAGAGAGTCCGCCTGTATGGCTCATCAGTTCGCGAATGGTCATCTTGTGGTTCTGTGGCTCCGTAATCATATTGCCGTCTTCATCCATGCCAGCATAGACCTGCAGGTCTTTAAGCTCTGGCAGGAATTTCTCGACCGGGTCGGCGAGTCGGAATTTCCCTTCCTCGTAAAGTATCATCAGTGCCACACCCGTGATGGGCTTGCTCATGGAGTAGATGCGGAACAGCGCATCGTTGCTCATAGGCGCCTGCGCTTCCAGATCGCGAAAGCCTACCGATTCGAAATGAACGACTTTATTATCGCGTGCGGCCATGGTCACCACTCCCGCGAGAAGACCTTCGTCTACATAGCCCTGCATGGCCTGGGTGATTCTATCGAGACGGGCCGAATCCATTCCTACGGACTCTGGAGCCGCCATCTGTAAAGCTGCTTCAGGCGCCATCGGTGCCGCAGATGGAGTGGCTACAGAGGCGGTATCTGCTGCGGGGCTGCAAGCCGCGATGATTGATAAACAGAGCCCGGCGAGGCCGAGTCGTAACCAGTTCTCCTTCGTTCTCGAATCTTCGGTGGTGTACATCGATCGCTCCTTTTTAGCATCTGCGCTATTTGTAATTAGTAGATCGCACTCGTGAGGCTAGTTTATCCTGTGCCCCCGATGGACTTGCCAGCTTAGATCATTGAGGTACGGGAAAACAAGGGTTTTGGGCTAATGCTGATGTGGTGTTATTCTTCGCATATTGAGTACAACCAGACCCGAAGTAGCAGGCGCAAAATGAAATCAACTGCCCCCGTGAAAATATTCCAGACGCTTTTCCTGACTGGGCTCGTCATAGTCCTTTCGTCGGCCTTGCAGGCACAAAATGTCGCTATCGGCCACTGCCAGGGGAGCTGTCCCGGTTATTCATCGTCCTTGGCGGCGAATAGATCGAATATGGTTGTCCATAACCTATATGCCGCCGGGCTCAATGGCGATACTGGCAAAGCAGACTGGGTTGCCTACCAGCTTACGAAGGACGCCATTGGCGTCGCGTCATTGCTGCCCCGCTTCTGGCAGCCCGACGAACTGGTGCGTCTATCTGGTATCGAAGAACTGGCCGAGGCGGAGGCCCTGGGCTTCTCACTCGCGGAGATTAGTAGTGGTGATAACCCCTATGGCGGATTCAATGAGCCACCCTATTGGGCCGAGTTGAACAATCTCAGTAACATGGTGCCAATGCCTACACCTCTGCGGCGGGGCGCGTGGCTGCAACTCGAACAGACACTGAATCGGATAGTAACGGCCGAGCGCAAGCTAGGCGTGATAAGCGGACCGCTGTATCTGATCAACGAACCCTTGAGCATCTCCGTGGATGCCGCTAGTCTGAACCCTGCCGCATACTTCAAGGTTGTGATAGCTGAAGGTGGCATAGCCTCGTTTGTATTCCCGGAAGATTTAACGCAGACAGATCGATTCTGTGACTATCAGGCGGATCTTCGACAGATTGAGTTGATGAGTTCGCTGAATCTATTTCCAAAGAGCGACCCGGTGACATCGCCTAAACTTCTGCGCGACCTAGGTTGCAACTAGTTCGTAGCCCCGTGCTCTGCTGTATTCGCTAATGGGCAATAGAATATTTCTTGCTGTGCTTCTCGCGTCGCTCGTTGCCGGGTGCGCGCAAACTTCTATCCACAATATAGTCAGCAGACTCGATCCCCATGGTATCGAGCAGGTCTGGGTGCCAGCGGGCAGCTACCTGCGAGGAACAGCCAACATCGAATCGATCGATGCGCCCGACTGGGTGATGCGAATCATGTCGTCGGAACAGCCGCAACACCGCGTGACTCTTAGTCGCGGGTTCTGGATAGACAAATACGAGCTGAGCAACGCAGCTTTCGCGCGCTTCGTCGAGGCTGCGGGCTACGACGACCCGGCATACTGGTCAGCCGCCGGATGGCAGTGGTTGCAGGCGACACGAAAGGAGAAAGATCTGCCAGCAGATTGTGTTGATCCGGTGCCTGATAATCCTCGGGTCTGCGTCACCTGGTTTGAGGCCGAGGCCTATGGGAACTGGCGGGGTGCGCGATTGCCCACGGAGGCAGAATGGGAGTTTGCAGCCCGAGGGCCGGACTCGCTCATCTACCCCTGGGGGAACGATTTCAAGCCTGAGAATGCAAACCTCATCGATAGCACCGGTCTGGAGAGGATCGACTCCTACCCTGCGGGACAGAGCTGGGTTGGTGCCCATAATATGTCCGGCAATGCTATGGAGTGGGTGCAGGACTGGTTGGACTTGGACTATTATTCGCTGCGAGAGTCTGTCGATCCGCAAGGTCCAGCGGCTGGGCAGATAAAGATCGAAAAAGGAGGCTGGTGGGGCAGCAATAGCGCCGTCGCTCGCAGCGCCTATCATCACTTCGAAGACCCGCCGTCATATCAGGACCCGCACATCGGGTTTCGACTGGTTTCAGACACGCCAATACCCTGAATCATTGATTTTTAAGAACAACTCGTCGCTTATAAATTGTGCTGGATAGGGGAATAGGCTACCTTTTAGTACCGTTGATCAAGTCCTCGGGATCACGCCAACACGGAGTTCCTCATGAAACTAACAAGAAAAGCTATCCAAAGCCTGACAGCAGTAGCGGTAGGCTGCGCGATTTCTGCCTCGGTCATTGCGGCAGATGACTATGTGGTTCCACGCACAGAGTGGGGCCAGCCTGACCTGCAGGGAGTTTGGAACTTCTCGTCGAATACTCCTATGCAACGGCCATCACGATACGGCAACAGGCAGTTCCTAACTCCGGAGGAGGTGAGAGTCGTCGCCGAGCAGCGGGCCGCAAGAGACGCCTCGAATGACGGGGCCATTGCTGTCGAAGGTGTCGATGGCTCCTACAACGATTTCTGGGTTGAGAATGCTGGTATTGGCGGCGATGTGCGCACCTCGCACATAGTCTATCCAGTCGATGGTCAGATGCCCGAACTCGTAGAGGGTGCGATAGCAAATCAAGGTGTCTACGGCGGCGATACTACAGGGGAGTCGCGTCCTGTAAGAATTTCAGCCGGTGGGATTGGCACAGATGGGCCGGAGGATCGCGGACTCTCGGAGCGATGCCTGATCGGGTTCAATGCGGGCCCTCCCTTTGTCCC
>CAXBLN010000130.1:0-10746 GCA_963976555.1 uncultured Gammaproteobacteria bacterium | reverse complement strand
GAATGTGTTCGCCGCTCCCGAGTTTTCTATTGATGCTGTGAATTGGTGTTATCCCATAGCTGGCTGCGTCGCCTATCGTGGTTACTTCTCTGAGCGTATGGCTCTGAACTATGCTTCCAAACTGCAGGAGCAGGGATACGATGTATACACCCCAGGTGTGGATGCTTATTCCACTCTCGGCTGGTTTGAAGATTCACTGCTCAGCACGGTTCTGGGTCGCGCCGACCATCAGTTGGCAGGGCTAATATTCCACGAGTTGGCGCATCAGCTGGTCTATATACCAGGGGATACAACGTTTAACGAGAGTTTCGCCACGGCCGTAGAACGTGAGGGCGTCCGGCGTTGGTTACTACAGCGCGGAGAAGGGGCGAGTATCGATGATGGCTTGTTGGAGTATGCGCGTCAGCAGCAATTCGTAGAGTTAGTCTCGCGCTATCGGGATCGGTTCGATGCGCTCTATCAACAAGACTTTTCGCCGGAGTCGATGCGTATTCAGAAGTCGGAGCTACAGCAGGCGCTGCGCGATGATTACGAAAACTTGAAGCTTCAATGGCAGGGCTATGCAGGCTACGATAGTTGGTTTGCGCGTTCGTTGAACAATGCACAGCTTTTGACGGTGGCCTCCTACAACGACCTGCTGCCATTCTTCATGGCACTATTGCACCAAGCGAATCAGGACTTTCCGACGTTTTACGATGAAGTGAAGCGTATTGCTGAACTATCGCAGAGTGAAAGAGACGAGCTGATTTCGATAATCGAATAGTCGAGCGACTGCCCGACAGAGAACGACAGTGCGACTTAGCGCTGTAGACGGCTGCGCAGGGACTCGACGAGATCCGAATAGAAAACCGATTCGGGATCCTTTGCGCTAGCAGATTCATAGGCCTGCAGTGCCTCCTCGATTCGATCTTCCTGCTCCAGAATTCTCCCCAGGCTGCGATCGAAGAAGGCGTTGTCCGGCATGACTTCGGCGGCCTTTCGATAGACTGCAATAGCCTTCTCCGCCTCTCCCGCATTGTTATAAGTGTTGGCCATGATGTGCACCTGGGAGTCGTTGTTGGCGTCGAGCTCAATGGCACGCAGATCGTAGTCGATAGCAGTCTCGTAGTTGCCATCCTGGCGTTCCAACTGGCCGAGAGTCGTTACGGCTGCGATTAACGAAGCCGTCGTTGACGACTGCAGTCGTATGAAGCGTGCAAGCAAAGGTTTCGCTTCATCGTAGCGTTCAAGAAAGTAATAGGTATTGGCAAGATTGCGAATCGCATCTGCGAGATTTGGATCGGCACTGATCGCCTTCCTGTATTCGTCGATAGCCTCTTCGAAGCGCTCCAGATTGCTATAGGTGTTGCCGCGGCGCATGTATTTCTGTGCCAGTTCGGCATCGATAGTCGGACCCGTGCGCTCCACATCGAGGTTGCCGTAGCGCTGCAATACCGAGGCAGCGCCGTCACCCTGCGCGGCGCTGAAGCTGCTAAAGCCCAGGAAGAATAGCGCGGTGCTAATGCGACAAGCAGCATGGAAAGCCTTCATTTCAGGGTCCTGTAGGGCGGCATCAATGTAGCAGGGGACTATAACCCAGCGTGAATGCATCTTCCAGCCTACACAGAAGCGTCTGGCGTAGATTTGTCTCGATTCAATGCTTTAGAATGAGCGACCACAGCTTGCAAATCAGGAGTGCTATTCAATCATTATGATCAAGCCGAAGTTGATAGATCACATAGTTTTGCGGACAGATCGATATCGAGAGCTAATCGATTTCTACTGTAATGTAATAGGTTGTGTTGTGGAGCGCGAGACATCTGCAGAGCTGGGTCTTACTCAGCTAAGAGCTGGGAACTCGCTGATCGACATCGTCGACGTGGCGGGTGAGTTAGGTCGGGCGGGAGGCGCAGTCCCTACCGCTACGGGCAATAACGTCGATCATTTCTGCCTGCAGATCGAACCGGTAGAAGAGGAAGCACTTAAAGATTACCTGCAAGCCCGCGGCGTGGTCGTCGAAGATTTTGAAGACAGGTATGGTGCGCAGGGAATGGGGCGTTCGATTTATCTGAAAGATATTGCGGGAAATACAGTCGAGCTGCGCAATGTTCAATCCTGACGAGTGCATTTCGAATGAACAGAGAGTTGAAAAAATATTTGCTAGCCATCGAGAAGGAAAATAGGCGCGACGATGCAGTAACGCTCGTTAGTTTGATGGAAGAAGAGTCCGGCTATGAGGCGAAACTTCACGGCAAGATCGTAGGCTTCGGTAGCTATCATTACAAGTATGCAAGCGGTCGTGAGGGCGACGCCATCGTTACAGGCTTTTCTGTGCGCAAAAGCTACATCTCGATCTATATCATGCCTGGCTTTGCGAACTATCAGAAAGAATTGGAAAAACTCGGTAAGCACAAGGCGACGAAGTGCTGTCTCACTATTAACAAGCTGGCCGATGTTAATGAAAACGTACTGCGGAAAATAGTCAAACGTTCAGTAGTGGACATGACCAAGAAGTATGACCTTGGCTAATGTGCTTGGGGGGCTGGACCGCCTATTTTAGAATCAGTGCGGGATGTTCGGCGCTCGTCTTGCCGACCCTGCCGATTGCCTTCGCATGAGGGTAACCCATCTCGCGAAGCTGTTCGATACATGCCTGGGCTTCACTATCCGGCACACTGGCTAACAAGCCTCCTGCGGTCTGCGGATCGAACAATAGGTCGTAGCGCGGGTCGTCGCGGAACGCCTCGCTGTTAAATATGTCGCTACTTACTAATGCGTTGTCTGTGTGCAGTGAGCTAACTATTCCTTGCTTGAGGGTTTGCAGCGCCCCATCCAGGGCAGGCAGATCGCCCAGGCTAAGTTCCAGTTCCACGTTGTTGGGCGTGAGCATCTCGAACAGGTGTCCGGCGAGGCCGAAGCCGGTGATGTCGGTGCAGGCCGTTGCTTTGTGCTGGACAAAACAGAGCGCGGCATTCTTGTTGGATATCAGCATCTGGGTCAGCGCTCCCTCTATCCAGCGATGCCTGGCCTTGAATCGCATGTCGGCCGCCAGAAGAGTGCCCGTACCCAAAGGTTTGCAGAGGATAACTATGTCTCCCGTCTGCATTCCATCCTTGCTCAGCAGCGCGTTCCGCTGTGCGAATCCATTTACACACAGACCAAACTGAAGATCTTTCGATTCGGCGGAGTGTCCGCCTACGAGGCTGCAGTCATTCTCGACAAGCGCCTCGCTACAGCCCAGCATCAGTTCACGTAACTGATTCTTGCTGATATTCTTGGCGGCCGCCGGTATACCGACGACGGCGAGGGCAGAGTGGGGCATGCAGCCCATCGCATAGATGTCGCTCAGACAGTGATTGCTGGCAATCTTCGCGAAGAGCCAGGGGTCGTTTATGAAGGCACTAAGCTGATCGACACTCTGCAAAAGTACACGGCCGTTCTCTAGTTGTATGACCGCTGCATCTTCCGGCGCAGAGCCCACAGAGAGGATGTCCTCGTTCTGCTGGCCGGGCAGCTCTCGCAGGACTTCCCGCAGAGTATCTCCGGGAATCTTGGCGCCACAGCCGGTGCATCGCATCGCGTGCTGGCGCAGTTGCTTCTCTGTTTCCTCGCTCACCAGACCTCTGGCGATATCCAGGTTGTCTGGCATCTCGGGAAACTGACTGTACTTTTTGATGAACGACGAATCGATCGAGTGCTTGAGCGACCACACGCTGCGTCCCTGGAAAAAAAGATTATTGCGTGAGGCGATGGCTCGCTTGTTAGCAAGATTTATCAACGCCAGAGCATGTTTCTGCGGACTATGGGGTTTCAGGCTCCTGCCCGTGGCAAATCGAACTAGGTTGTCAGCGAGAGGTTTGCCCTGTCTTACCGCGTAGACGCCGGACTTGGGACGGGGTTCGCCCTTGATGGTAGCTGCATCGCCGGCGGCGAATACGAATGGATGGCTAGTCGATTGCAGAAAATCGTTTACCTCGATGAAGCCATCCTCGCCGATCGCGAGACCACATTCTTCAGGCCAGCGTTCGACACTCGCTCCAGTCGCATAGACCATAGAGTCGGCATGCAACACACGATCATCGATGCAGTGGATCGACCCCTCGCCAAATTGCATAACCTCATGTCCAAGAAAAACCTGAACGTTACGCTTCGCTAGCTCGTTTTTAACGAATTGACGAACCTTGCTGTTGTGAGAAGTCAGTAACTCATCATCTGCGGTGACGATGCCAATTTCCAGCAGAGAGTCTTCGTATTTCTTTATCTCGAGTTCGCTATGGATTCGTTGCTGCACGGCGAAGGCCAATTCAACACTGGCCGGGCCTCCGCCCACGATGAGTAGTCGATAGGGCTTCTTCTCAGTGTCGACGCGGGCCAGTATGTCTGAGTGTAGTTTTTCCCACTCCACTAAGAATCGATCTATGGGTTTAATTCCGATTGCGTAATCGGCGGCTCCAGGAATTTTTACTGCGTTCGGCTTTGACCCTATATTCAGCGAGATGAGGTCGAACTCGATATTCGGCCGGCCCTCTACATAGACGATCTTCTCCTGGAAATCGATCCGACTCACTTCGCTGTGGATTATCCGAGCCCCGGCAAATTGAGCCAGAGGTCTGAGGTCGATGTGCATCTCGTCGCGAGTATAGCTGCCGCTTATGTAACCGGGCAGCGAGCCCGAGTAGGGTGTTTCTATGTCTTTGCTTATCAGGGTCACGCTAAGCCCTGGTACTGGGCTCATACCAAACTGTTTGAGGACAGCCAGATGACTGTGACCACCACCGAGCAGAACCAAATGTTTTACAGTTGGGCTGTTAGTGTTCGATTTCATGCTTGCTTATATCGAGTAAATTGAATGATAAATCCGGTGCGGCTGATATGAATTGGTTGGAATAGCGGTGTCCAGAGCGATTCTAACTGCTAGAGAGCGACGCTCAAAGCGCAATTGAGCTCAGTATGACCGAGAATTTGGAAAATTCTTCTCTAAAGTCCGTATTTTGCAGTAAGCTAGAGCCCCTCATGAAGATCGACCTGCCAGTTGGTCTTCCAAAGAATTTAAAACATGGCCTGCCCAATCCTAATTTGGGTCGGACCTAATAGGAGTATAAGTATGATCTCGAAATCTCTACAGGCTAGATTCCTGACTTTGTTCGTCGCAATCTCATTCGCGGGTGCAGCACAGGCTCATTGGTCCTTGGACAACGAGGCGTCGAGTCTTAGCTTCGTAACAGTCAAAGCTGAGCACATCGCCGAGGTGCACACTTTCGATAGACTCACGGGCACGATTGACGACAGTGGAGATGTGGAAATCACTATCGAACTGGCAAGTGTGAATACCATGATCCCTATTCGAAATGAGCGCATGCAGGAGATGTTGTTCGAGACGAATATGTTTCCTCAGGCCACTATTAGCGGCATGATCAACCTCGATGCACTAACCGATATGGCGGCCGGTGCCTCGATCGCCCGACAGATCGATTTCGAATTGGCCCTGCATGGTCAGACAGTAGCGCTGGCTGCGAATGTACAGATTACGAGAACAGGTGAAGGCGTCGTTGTGTCGACGCTAAAGCCCATCGTTGTGCAATCGGATGCATTTTCACTGACCGCTGGCGTAGAGAAACTACGCGAAGTCGCTGGCCTACCCAGCATCAGTCGCGCGGTACCTGTGAGCTTTACGGTAGTGTTCGAACAAGGAAGCTAGGCAGGATTCTGACTGATCAGGCGCGTCTCCGCAGTGGGGCGCGGGTGATCAGGAATAAGCTGCGAAAGTACAAGCGATGCGCAGGCTATGCCGGCGCCGACGAGGAATACGGCGCTGTGGTCAACAACCCATAGCAGGCCTAGTAGCGCAGGCAGGACAACTGCAGCTATGTGGTTGATAGTAAAGCTAATGCTGGATGTAGCAGCTATGTCAGCCGGGTCAGCGATCTTCTGGAAATAGGTCTTGATGGCGATCGCCATGGCGAAGAACATATGGTCGAGTAGGTACAGTGCGATTGCAAATTCGATCGTATCTACGAAGGCGTAGCTCACGAAGATGACGATTAGCCCAATATATTCCAGAGTCAGCGCGCGCCGCTCCCCGATGAAGCTAATCAGGCGACCGATTTTTGGTGCCAGATAGTATGTCAGCGCAGCGTTGACCAGCGTTAGCATCACCACGTCCTCGATCGGAAAATTGAACTTCTCTACGAGTAAGAAGCCGGCGAACACGACGAAGATCTGCCGCCGCGCCCCCGCAAAGAACGTCAGCAGGTAATACAGCCAATATTTCTTGCGCAGAAACAGCGACTTCTTTTGTACTACGCCATCTTCGAAATGCGGTATCGCTATCCAGCAGAATAGGCCTATGGCGACAGCCGTGGAACCGGCAAGCAGGTAGATTAAATTGTAGTTGGCGGCGAAGAACATCAGATAGATATACAGCGTGCCGAGTATAGCGAAATTGCAGAGCGCGCGGACGCTGAGGATTTTGCCGAGCACCCCTGGCGCTTCCTCCCTGCTCAGCCACTGCAGGCTGAGGGAGTTGTGCAGGGTTTCGAGGTAGTGAAAGCCGATAGACATGATGACCGTGCTGAAATACAGCCACAGCGCCGTGGGATAGAAGGCGGTAATGGCGGTGCCTATGCCGAGAGTTAGCAGGGCAAGAATGGCGAAGGTCTGCTGCCTGATGAAGATCATGACCAAGATGGCGGTGAAGGCCAGGAACCCGGGCACTTCTCGCAGGCTCTGCAGTATGCCAATCTCCTCCCCGGTGAAGGCAGCCTGTTCGATGGCAAAATTATTCAGCATCACCTGCCAGGTAGCGAATGCGATCGTGTTGCCGATAGCGAGCAAATAGAGCAGCGTCTTTCGATCTTGAAGTAGCTTGCTTGGCATGGATTAGACTTCGGGCTTGTGTGATTAGAGTAAGCCGTTCTGAGTCGGCGTCGAGGATGATGGCTATAGCGTGTGAGCGCTGGCGATTATATCATTAGCTTCTAATGTCATCTCTCTCTATTTTCGCCGGCCCTCACGCGTTGCAACGCCTTCGCAGCGAGGGGATCAATGCCGATCAGTTTAGGGTCATGTTGGGCGCCTCGGGAGGCCCGAAGTGGTTTGTGCTGTACGGCCTCGATCGCTATCTATTCGGTGATTTCTTCGCGCATAGGCAGCAGGAGCTAATAACCCTGGGCTCCTCTGCGGGTGCCTGGCGCATGTGCTGTCTGGCTACCGCAGACCCGGTGGCGGCTATCGAGCGGCTCGCAAAGAGCTATAGCCAGCAGCAGTATTCCGCCAAGCCGACCACTGATGAGATTACCGAAAAAGCGCGGCAGATGCTCTCCCATACGCTAGGTCCAGATGGCGCGCAGCAGATAGTGAACAACGAGATATTCAGGACTCACATCATCGCCGATCGTGCGCGCGGTATGGGGTCTTCGACTATTAAAAGCCTTAGGCTATTACCGCTATTGGCTAGTGCCGTGATGAACACGGCGAGCAGGAAGACGCTTTCCCTATTCTTCGAGCGCAATATATTCTCCAACATGGGGCAGATGTCACCCTTTATAAATATCGACGATCTCAGGACCAGCCACGTTGGCTTGAACGAGGAAAATGTTATGGATGCCTTGATGGCGACAGGCTCCATCCCGTTTGTATTGAATGGGGTGCGCGATATCGCCCATGCTAAACGTGGTCTGTATTGGGATGGTGGTATAACCGACTACCATTTCGATCTACCGTTTCATGCAGGCGACGAGCTAGTCCTCTATCCGCATTTTTCATCGACAGTTATTCCAGGCTGGTTTGACAAGCGAGTACCCTGGCGTGGGGTTAATATCAAGAACTTCGAGAATGTGGTGCTAGTGACGCCTTCGGTAGAATTCGTTGCCAGGCTGCCCTATGGCAAGATTCCCGACAGAACTGACTTCGAAAAACTAGGCTATGAGCAGAGGCTGTCCTACTGGGCTAGCGTTCTCGAATCTGGCAAGGAGTTGGCGTGCGACTTCGCGGCACTGGTAGAGAGTGGCGCGGGGATCGATGCTGTGCAGCCCTTCACCGGCAGACGGGGGTCTAGGGCGCTATGACAACAAGCGATAAGCGACTACTGACCCGATTGGCGAGCCCTGCCGATGCGAGCGCGATTGCGGCAATCTACAACTGGTATATAGAGCACAGTATCTGCACGTTTGAGGAGCAGCCGCTGGCGCCGGCGCAGATGCGGGAAAGGATCGCAGGCGCCAGCGCGGGTAAGCCCTGGCTGGTGCTGGAGCAAGACGGCATGGTGCTCGGCTATGCCTATGCGTCGGTCTGGAAGGCCCGAGCCGCCTACGGGCGCTCTCGTGAGGTAACCGTCTATCTGCACAGAGACGCCACGGGCAAGGGCCACGGAAAACGTCTGTATCGACATCTTATTGATGAAATACAGAAGAAGCCGATACATAGTCTAATTGCGAGTATCGCTCTGCCGAATGCTGGCAGCATCGCATTACATGAGAGTCTGGGCTTCGTGAAGGTTGGTCAGTTATCCGAGGTTGGACACAAATTTGGTGAATACGTAGACGTGGGCTATTGGCAGTTGCTCCTATGAATCGAATTACTACGCAAATGAAAAGAACCAGGGTAATTCTAATGGCAGTCCTGTTTCTGGCATTGTCTTCCTGTGTCGCAGCGGTAGTCGGCGCGGCGGTGGACACCACGATTGAAGTGGCGAAAGTGCCGTTTAAAGTAGTGGGAGCTGCCGTGGATCTCGCCCTGCCCGATGATGAGAATGAGTAGCAGCCTGCTGCTGGGGAACCCTGCATGAGTTTTAAGCCCGAAGACTATGGAATAGATGCTAACTATCGCCATTGGGAAGGCGACAAGGCCGAAGACTATATCGGTCCATTCTTCTTCATGATGGAGGGTAGTGATACTCGAACGGCTTTTCGTGTAGCGGAGCATCACTGCAATGCACATGATTCCCTGCATGGTGGCGTGCTGATGGCACTGGCCGATTACACGCTCTGCCTCTGTGCGAATGGCGGCGAAAGTGAGAGTGTAGCCACGGTCAGCTGCAGTAACGAATTCGTAGCCCCCGCCTTCCTTGGTGATCTGGTCGAAGGCCGGGGTGAGCTTATCAGGCGCGGCGGTTCCATCGTATTCTCAAGAAGCACGCTCTATGTTGCTGAGAAAGTAGTCTTGACTAGCAGTGCAGTGATAAAACTTATTCGCAAGAAATAGATCTGTTACTTTTTCTCGATAATCGATTGAGCTAGTTGTGCAGGCGTCTCGGCAAGAAAATCGGGGTGCTCTGAGGTCAGTTCTTTCAAGCTGCCGTAACCCCATAGGACGGCTGCGCAGCCCAGACCAGTCTTATGGGCCGAGATCAGATCGATGTCACGATCACCAATCATCAATGAATTCTGTTCCACGATTCCGCTATCGAGTAAGCTTTGCAGTTGATCGGCCTTGGTCAGTCCGGGTTCTCCGCTGCCGCTAACAAACTCGAAGTACTGATCGAGTTCAAAATTCTCCAACACCTTGATGGCATACTTCTCGAACTTCGAGGTGCAGACACCCATCCGAAAACCTTCGGACTGCAGAGAGTTCAGCATCTGACTGATGCCGTCATAGACGACGTTTTCGGTGTAGCCTATTTCGCCATAACGTTCTCTATAAGTTGCGACGAGTTCCTTGATGTGGGCCTCGTCATTACTGCCGGATAGCTCACTCAATCCAATCTCGAGTGGTGGGCCGATGAAGGGCTTTAAGGCGGTCTCAGAAATGACCTGATGGCTGTGGCTGCTGAGTGCATAGTTCATGCAACGCAGAATGCCGGTCAAAGGGTCGGTCAGTGTTCCGTCGAGATCGAAAATCAAGGAATGGTAGGTCATTGTTAATCCTGCAGGCTGTATACCTTCTCAGCGGTAGCGTAGAACATGGCGTGCTTCTCGTCTTCACTAAAGTCTGCGACCATCTTCTTATAGGCATTAAACAAGACATGGTAGTTAATTGAAAGTCGATCTACGGGAAAATTGCTCTCGAACATGCAGCGCTCGGGTCCGAAACACTCGATGGCGTGCATGTAGTATTTTTGCTGAGCCTTGATGAATTCATCCGAGGTGGGTGGTGTATCTCTTAGGTGCCAGCCGAATCCATTGTCAGGCATCGCCAGGCCGCCGAGTTTTGCATAGACATTAGGGCAGCGTGCAATCTTCCGAATTTCCTGTTTCCATTCCTGAAATATTTCATCGCGACAATTCTTATAGATACCTACGCCGAGTGGCGTGCCGAAATGATCGAGTATCATCGTGCACTTCGGCACTGCTCGAGCCAGATCCAGGAAGTCTAGATTCTGATGATGATAGTGCCAACTATCGTAGGTCAGGCCTTGTTCGGCGATGATTCGCAAGCCGCTGCGAAAAGATTCCTGGCCATGCAGGTAGGGCCCGGCTGAGCCTACTATGAACAAGTCCTCAGGTCGCTTGTCTCTGGCAGCCGAATGGCGTATACCGCGCAGCAGTCCGTCACTTGCAGCGCGGTGTTGATCCAGGGCCTCTAACAGAAGCTCTGGGGACGTGCCTGCAAGAGTGAGGTCGCAGTGGGACACGATGCCGGCGATGTAGGCTGAGTGTTCTGTATTGGCTCTGCTTTCACTGGCGAGAGCGGCGATGAACTCAGTTTCACCAACCGATTTTAGATGCTCCGCGCCCTCCCGGCGATAGAAGGCACGGCACTCCATGAATACCGTCTTCACGATGTTATGACCTGAGTTGGTATCGCTCCATAGTTCCGCTAAGAGATAGT
>CAXBLN010000129.1:0-10751 GCA_963976555.1 uncultured Gammaproteobacteria bacterium | reverse complement strand
CGTGTCCTGTGCGGCGGCGCCCTGTGAAACAAGCACCAGACCTAAACAGACGATTAGACTCTTCAATATTTTCACGTAATTCTCCAATTCTTACTTATTCCGCCAGGAATTCACTCGGCGAGAATTTTCATATTCACTACAAAGTCACGCGTGTAACTTACACGCAGTTTAAATCAATCTTTAGTTTTCGATGTCCTAGTTATTCGAGCACTATTACCCGTTGTATTACGACTCCTTAGAAACCGTTTCCTACCGTAAAGTCGAAAGACTTCGTGTCGTCTCCTTCTTTACCGAAGGGCTTCGCCACATAGAATGTGAGCGGTCCAAATGGCGACAGATAAGTAACGCTAATCCCCGCAGAATATCTAACCTCACCCAGATCGAAGTCCGTGCAATTGTTTAGCAGTGTCTGCCGCTCGGTACAGTGAGACGAAAATACGTTTCCTGCGTCAATAAAAAAAGCCGATCTTACTCGACTGGAATCATCAATAAATGGTACTGGGAAAAGCAACTCCAAAGTCGCGGTGGCGAGTATATTACCACCAAAACTGTCAAAATCCTCGTCCAGGAAGAAATTTTGTACAGCGAGGCCTATCTGCTGATTTCCCTCTGAATCCAGCAATGGCTGGCCTGCCGCATCGAAAAGCGGCTGCGTCTGATAGCCGAAATCGCGATTGAATCCAACAGCAGACCCGTCCACGCGGCGCAATATTTCACCGTTCTCATCACGCTGTAAGGTCAGCCCGGATTCGGTCAAGTATCTTGCGCCTGGGGTGCTCTCGGGGCCGAGGCTATTTTCTTCAAATCCGCGCACGATACCAGCTGAACTCAAGCCGCCCGCGAAGTAGTTATTAAAGAATGGCATCTCTTCAGTGTCGCCATATCCTATGCCGTAACCCAGATTCGCACGCAGACCGATGACCCATCGCTGGTCTTGAGTTACAGGCCAATACATCTGGTTGTTGTAATTAATTCTGGCGTATTGCAAATCACTACCTGGTAGCGTGATCTCTAGACCCACATTGTGGAGCTTTCCGCTAGTAGCCATCTGACCACGATTAAGAGTATTGCGGAACCAGTTCCCGGTAATCGTGAAGTTGTCGAAGGTGTCGCCAAACTTATCTACGAAGCCCTGATCCATATTCGTCTGCAACTGCAATGGACTCAACGTCGAAACATCCCCCAGTACCGCATCGCTGATCGGGCCATCGAAAACATTCGGGTTCGCAGGTGTGATCACGAACTTATCTACTCCATCGAAGAATGTAGGGCTGGATTTAATCTCTTGCACAGAGCCAAGTCCGGCACTTAATTCTGTATGTGTGAAGCCAAAGTCGAAACCCAGTAATGAGATTTCACTCAGTGGATAGCTAAAACTCAGAGAACCACCGTAGGATGACGTATTGAAGTCGGATACGTTAAATGGCGATTCAATCTTCTGAGCGAAGAGATTGAATCCCCTGCTTACACCATCTGGCGTGAAATAAGGATCCTGATATTGAAAATTAAGACCGGTCTGAAAGCGACTCTTGTTAACGCCAACGCCGATGGTCTTACCGGTGCCTAAGAAATTCTGTGCCTGCAGGCTTGAACTAATGAAGAAGTTTCCGCCGCCTCCCGTGCCAACCTGAAAACTAATAGCTCCGAAGTTTTGCTCTAACACATCGTAATTCACATCGATCTGATCTTCCGTTCCTGCCACCTCGACCGTGTCGACCTCTACAGTTTCGAAATAGCCGAGGCGCTGCAGTCGAATCTTCGATTGTTCGATTTGCAGACTGGAGGCCGGAGCCGCTTCGAGTTGTCGCAACTCTCTTCGCAGCACATCGTCAGCGGTAGAAGTATTGCCCGCAAAGTTAATTCGATTTACGTAGGTGCGATTACCGGGCTCGATAAAGAAAGTGACGTCTACAGTCTGATCGTCTTCGTTGACTTCAGGCACACCAGTGGCCTCGGCAAAGGCATAACCCAGATTGCCAAGAAACTGCACCATGATTTCTTCCGTGCCCGTGACCAGTCCCTGAGAATATATCTGACCGGGACGCACGAAGACTGCAGCTCTCAGAAGCGCCTCGGCATCGACAAGGTCGCCGGCAAGATCGACCTCGTTGATAGTAAACAGGTCGCCTTCGTTAACATTGATCGTTATGTAAACTTCTCTGCGGTCAGGCGTAATAGAGATGGGCGTCGAATCGATATTGAACTCTACGTAGCCATTGTCGAGGTAGAAAGACTCTAGTCGTTCAAGGTCCCCGGAGAACTGCTCTCTGGAGTAACGATCCCTTCTGCTTAGGAGCAGATACCAGGGCTTTGTGCCGAGTTCGAACAGGGCGAGCAAGTCAGCTTCGGTGAACGCGCTGTTGCCAACTATATTGATATGACGAATGCGCGATTCTTCACCTTCGTTAATGTTGAGCTTGATGGCTACGCGATTTCTCGGCAGTTCTTCCACTTCGATATCCACCGCCGCTCCATAGCGACCGCGGGAGGAGTACACATCCTGAATTCCCTGTCGAATAACTTCGAGCGCCGCCCGCGTGAATATCTGCCCCTCAGCGATTTCCGCAGTCGCCATATTCTCGAGAATATCCTCTGTCTCCAGAACGCTGTTGCCCTCGATAGTGATCTCCGCTACAGAGGGTCGCTCCAATACGGTGATGATCAACACGTTGCCTTCACGCGCTACTTCTATCTCATCGAAATATTCCGACTGGGAGAGTTCGCGGATGATCTGGGCAGAAGTGCCCGCCGTGACTTCATCACCTATGCCGACTGGCAACAGGTTATAGATTATTCCGGGCGAAATACGTTGATAGCCATCGACGATGATGTCGGCTATTACAAATTCCTGAGCGTTGAGGGACTTTGAAATTCCAAAAGCCACCAACAAACAAAAAAGTAGTTTTTTCATTTGCTCTGCATTCTCAAATTATTTTTACTTGGCGGCGAGTTACTTATCTTCTTGTCTTGTATTTTTATGTTCTTAATTACAACAAACGATTCACATCGTTGTAGATAGCTAAAACCATGATCCCCGAAATCAACAACAATCCTAGCTGCAATCCCATGGCCTGAATTCTCTCTGGCACTGGCCTTCTAATGATCGCCTCGATCGTGTAATACAATAGATGCCCACCATCCAGGACCGGTATCGGCAGAAGATTGAGTACTCCCAATGAAATACTCAATAAAGCCAGGAATCCTAGATAAACATCAAGGCCGTAAGTTGCTGTTTCCCCAGCAACCTGGGCAATGGTTATCGGCCCATTGATATTCTTCACCGAGATTAAGCCGATGACCATCTTCTTTACTGAATCCAGTACGAAGAGCGATTTGTTCCATGTTTCCATCAGTGCCGGCTGTATCGCAGTCAACACGTTATAATCTACCTGGCGAAGCATCTCCGGCGGTAACAATTCCGCTAACGTAGTTTCCTTAACATAGGCACCGATGCTGCCTATTTCGGTGCCATCGTCCAGCGTCGCTCGTTCTGGCCTGAGCAACAGATCGGTATCGATTCCACCCCGTTTGACCACGACATTCAGCGTGAGTTCCGGACTCTCGCGGATAACCTCTACCCAATGCGTCCAGCCTCTAATCAACCTGCCATCTACAGACATGATTTCATCGCCAGCTTGCAGTCCTGCCGCCTCCGCAGCACCGCCTGGCACAATGCCTGCTATGTCAGCAGGTATCTCGAATTGGATGATGCCTAGGTCGGTAACCGGGTTCGGAGCAGTCTCGGCACCCATCCAGGCATCGATGGGAAGGCGAATATCACGTCTCGCGCTCGAGTCCTCAGGGTCGACAGTCAGTGTTATATCTCCTGTCTCACCCAGACGCGCCAACATCTGCAGGGTTACCTGTTGCCAGATGATGGTCTCTTCACCATCGACAGCGAGAATCTCATCGCCGGCTCTTAGCCCTGCCCTATCTGCGATCGAGTCTTCGATAACATTGTTTATGACCGGCGCGACCCCGGAAATTCCGTAGGTGATGTTGATTATCCAGAATACGAATATCGCTAACAGGAAATTAGCAATGGGGCCTGCCGCAACGATCGCCATGCGCTGCCACAGCGGCTTGCAGGCGAAGGAATATTGACGCTGACTCGCCGGGACACTGCTAGTATCCGAAACTGTCGTATCTTCCTGACCCAGCATCTTCACGTAGCCCCCTAGAGGAATGGGCGCTATCACGTATTCACAGCCATCCTTTCCCACCCAGGTTTTGACTGCCTTGCCAAAGCCGATTGAGAACTTCAGCACTTTGACGCCACAGCGCCTCGCTACCCAGAAATGACCGAATTCGTGAATAGTCACGAGTATGCCAAGAGTGACTAGCAGCGCTAATACGTTAGTGAATAATTCAAGTATCATGAGTCATCGTTCCGGCGACCAGTCCTAAACACCGGCACCTCGACAGAAATCCTTTAATATCAATTCTTTACATAGTTTACGAGCTTGGGAATCAAGGTCTTGAATAATAGCGAGACTAGGCGCCGCTTCACAAGGTATTTTCGATCTAACTGCCTCAATAATGAGAGGTATTTCGGTAAAAGCGATATCTCCCTGCAAAAATGCGGCAACGGCTACCTCATTCGCTGCGTTAAGGACCGCTGGCGCCGTGCCGCGCTCTTCGGCCGCCTCTATCCCTAGCCGCAGGCAAGGAAATCTTACGAGGTCGGGTTCCGCGAATTGCAGCGGCTCCTGTGCGGTAAGATCCAGCGTCGCCGCACCCGAGGCGATGCGTTCAGGCCATGCCAATCCGTAGGCTATCGGCACCCGCATGTCTGGATTCGCCATCTGCGCTATAACCGACCCGTCTGCGTAATGCACCATTGAATGCACAATACTTTGTGGATGGATCAGAACATCGACCTGCGCGGGTGGTAGATCGAATAGGTAACAAGCCTCTATGAACTCCAGCCCCTTATTCATCATCGTTGCGGAATCGACGGAAATTTTTCTACCCATAGACCATTTAGGATGAAGGCAGGCTTGTTCTGGTGTTACTCCAGCGAGTTGATCTAACGGCGTAGTGAGAAACGGACCGCCGGAAGCGGTTAACACAACTTTATCTACACCCTGATGCACTGTCGCACCCAGCCCGAGCTTTGTAATGGGCAAACACTGAAAAATAGCATTATGCTCACTGTCGATCGGTAAGATTTGTGCGCCGGATGCTGCGGCCGCCTGTTTTAGTAAATCTCCGGTCATGACCAAAGATTCTTTGTTAGCCAGCAATAATCTCTTTCCATTCGACGCGGCGGCCAAGGTAGATGCCAGGCCTGCTGCACCAACGATAGCCGCCATGACTATATCCACATCGGGGCAGCTCGCGACTTCTATCAACCCGGGTTCGCCAACCAGCAGCTTTGTCTCAAGATCGCTATCTTTAAGTAGCACTTCAAACTGAGGCGCCGCATCTTCACTTAGTACGGCAAACGCTGGTCGATACTTGAGGCACTGCTCGAAAAGGAGTTTCGCATTCTGATAGGCGGTTAGTGCAAAAACATTGTAGTTTGGGTTCTCGTCGATAACGGCAAGTGTGCTTGCGCCGACCGAACCGGTGGAACCGAGAATACTAATCTGATGAGTGCTGCGCGTCACGTTAAGGGTTCACCCAGGATTCACTGCCAAGTAGCAACATCATGACGAGCACAAACACCGGCGTTGCCGCGACAAGACCATCCACGCGATCCAGGACCCCGCCATGACCGGGCAAAACTGCCCCGCTATCCTTAACGCCGCAGTTGCGCTTTAACATGCTCTCGATCAAGTCACCCACTACGCTAAAGAATGTAACTCCTACCGATAACAGCATCAATGACAATATCTGCAGCATAGATAGCTCGAAGAGGAAGTTGTGCAGGCACCAAATAAAGACCGTCGCGACTATCATGCATACGATCATTCCACCCCATACGCCTTCCCAGGACTTCTTCGGACTGAGCTTTTCGGCTAGCTTTCTCGAACCGAAGTTTGAACCGACAAAATAGGCGCCGACATCAACGGCCGCAACGAGTATAACTAGCGCCAAAACGAGATAACCCGAGGGCATCAAATACTTCAGGGAGACGATGCCTACGAATGTTGGAACCAATACCAGCACGCCCATCAAGGCAATTTTCGACTCTTCGTTCCACAGTCTCTTATTCTCTGGAAATCCCATCAGTAAAAATAGCGAAATCAACCAAAATAGTAGACCAAGCAATAGCACCATGCTCGCTCTAAACTCATCGATAAACTGCGCGCCGGGTGAGACCCCGAGAAGAAAAAAACTGCCGATCAACATTGCCGCTATACTGGCCAGATAAGGCAGCTTGGCCGTATCAGCATCGTGACTAATGAGACCTGCCCACTCCCATGCGGCAATCAGGACAACGATCGCTATAACAAGTGAAAAATAGAAAGAAGGCAGCTGTGTAGTTGCGGCAATGAATGCCAGCAGAAGTATTATAGCGGTGATGACTCGTTGTTTTAGCACCTTACTCGCCCGTTTGTTCCTGTTCATCGTGACTGCCGTAGCGACGCTGGCGCTTTGCGAAATCATCCAGGGCCAGCTGAAACTGCGCATCGTCGAAGTCCGGCCAATAGCAGTCGGTGAAGTAAAGCTCGGTATAGGCAAACTGCCAGAGCAGGAAATTACTGATGCGATGCTCACCGCCAGTACGAATACACAGGTCGGGGTCCGGATAGTCACTGATACTTGTATGTTTGTGCACGACGTCGGCATCGATAGCATCTTGCGATAACTCACCACTCGCTATCTTCTGAGCGATACTGCCTAGTGCGTTTGCTATATCCCAGCGTCCACCGTAGTCTGCCGCGACTATCACCGTAGTGCCGGTATTTTTCTTAGTGAGCTGTTCCACTTCGCGCATATTGGACTGCAATTTTTGCGAGAAGCTGTTGCGATTGCCGATGAACTGCAGGCGCACATTTCGCTTGTGCAACTGGTTGATTTCTTTACGTCTCAAGACGCTGAGAAAGAGAGCCATCAGACCCTGGACTTCTTGACGCGGGCGCAGCCAATTTTCACTGCTGAAGGCAAATAGAGTTAGGTATTTGATGTCCCGGGAGATGCAGGAATCCACGATCTTACGCGCCACTTCGGCACCCTGCCGATGACCAGACTTAGCCGCCAGACCGCGCGATTTTGCCCAACGATTATTACCATCCATGATGATGGCAATATGTTGAGGTGTTTCAGTATCACTGTCAGGTGTCATTCACAGTTACCACATCACAAACGGCCGACGACCTGAAGCCAACGTTGAATTATTAAACCGAAGCAACGCAGCTCTAGAAAGATAGCAGGTCAGCTTCTTTAGTTTGGTAAGAGGAATCGACAGTCGCAATGTGCTTGTCGGTAATCTTCTGCACGGTCTCTTCAGCTCTGCGCTGTTCGTCTTCGCTAATTTCTTTTTCTTTTTCGAGCTCTTTGAAATCAGAGTTCGCATCTCTGCGAATGTTACGAATAGCGATTCGGGCATTTTCCGCCTCAGCCTTCGCCTGCTTCGTGTATTCCTTGCGCGTTTCTTCCGTTAGCGCTGGCATAGGCACACGGATGGTGTCTCCGTTATTAGAAGGATTCAGTCCCAGATCGGACTTCATAATCGCCTTCTCGATCTCGCCTATCATTGGTTTCTCCCAGGGAGAAACAATCAGGGAGCGCCCTTCTTCTACGGTAACGTTGGCGAGCTGATTGAGCGGCGTATCGGATCCGTAGTAAGAAACCATGACGCTATCCAAAATACCTGGATGCGCTCTGCCAGTGCGAATTTTTTTAAATGCCTCGTCAAGCGAAGCGATGCTTTTCTGCATCCTTTCATCCGCGTCGACTAAAATTTCATCGATCATTGTCTAACTCCTAGCTCTGCGCTTAGGTCACCGGGGACACTCAATTTATTGCTCGCAATCTACTGAGCAATTATTCGATAAGAGTTCCATCCGGCTTACCCATAACATTGTCTAATAATGCACCGGGTGTGTTCATATTAAAAACCTTGATAGGCACATGATGATCGCGGCTTAAACAGATCGCCGTCAAGTCCATAACCCCCAGTTTCTTCTCAATAACCTCGTCGTAGGTTAGTCTATCGTACTTCACGGCAGTTGAATCTAACTCAGGATCTGCCGAGTAGACTCCGTCCACCTTCGTGGCCTTCAGTATCAGATCGGCGTCGATCTCAATACCCCGCAGACAGGCTGCAGAATCGGTCGTGAAGAATGGATTTCCGGTTCCGGCAGAAAAAATTACGACATCGCCAGACTGCAGATGCCGAAGCGCCACACGCCGATCGTAATCCTCTACCACACCGCTCATGGGTATTGCGGACATTACCCGGGTAGCAATACCGGCCCGCTCCAGAGCATCACGCATGGCAAGCGCGTTCATCACTGTGGCCAACATGCCCATATGATCGCCCGTCACTCGCTCCATACCCGCGGCGTGCAGCGCAGCGCCACGGAACAGATTTCCTCCACCGATAACCAATCCGATCTGCACGCCCAGACCCACTAGCTGCCCAATCTCTACAGCCATGCGATCCAGCACTTTAGGATCTATGCCAAAATCGCCATCTCCGGTGAGTGCCTCACCGCTTAGTTTCAATAGAATACGATTATACTTGCGTTCCTTGTTTGGCATTTTTCGCTGTTATCCTAAGCAATCATTACGCTCCTAGGAGCCTTTTACTTGCGCCGCCACTTCATCGGCGAAGTCTACTTCTTCTTTTTCGATTCCCTCGCCCACTTCGAAGCGAACAAACTGAACGACACTCGCATTGGCATCTTTGAGTAACTTGCCGACGGTAACATCTGGATCCTTCACGAAGGGTTGCTCAAGCAAGCTTACTTCAGCGACGAATTTTCGCAATCGACCACTTATCATTTTCTCGATAATTTCCTCTGGCTTACCACTCTCCCGTGCCTGTGCGGAATATATCTCAGTCTCTTTAGCAATTTCTTCCTCAGGCACGTCCTCGGCCTTGACCACTAGTGGGTTTACTGCGGCAATATGCATGGCCACATCGCGGGCTAGCGCCTCATCGCCACCGCTAATGGAAATTAGAACAGCAATGCGATTGTTGCTGTGGACATAGCTCTCGACGATTCCCTGACTGTCGCCGCTGAACTGCAGTCGCTCGACACGGCGCAGATTGCAGTTCTCACCAATTTTCTGAACCAAAGCGGAGCGCGCATCCTCCAGGCCAGAATCAAGCAAGCCGGCAACATCTGCTTCGCTATTCGCATAAGCGAGTTCCAATGCCTGCTGCGCGAAACCGAGGAAGTTGTCGTCTCTTGCTGCGAAATCAGTCTCGGAGTTTACCTCGACGACAACGCCATAGTTACCGTCCTCTGCAATCTTGGTTAGTACGACGCCTTCGGAGGCAACTCGGCTTGCCTTTTTGGCCGCCTTTACACCACTCGCCTTTCGCAAGTCTTCGATTGCCTTATCCATGTCGCCGTCGGCTTCGGTTAGCGCCTTCTTACAATCCATCATGCCCAAGCCGGTTCTTTCTCTTAGCTCTTTAACCATGCCCGCTGTAATATTTCCCATCTCTTAATGCCTCTTTCTTATCACTTCGAAGAACGTACTCTTCAATTAAATCACCTGTAAAAAGGGGGCTAACCGCCCCCTTAGTCCAACTCTATTTTCACGACTGCTATGCAGGGAATTCTGCTAGCAGCAAAGCCGTCTGCTAAGAATCGTCCTTCGCAGCCTTCTTCTTGGCTGGGGCTTTCTTCTTAGCGGGAGCTTTCTTCTTGGCTGGAGCCTTCTTTTTAGCAGGCGCCTTCTTGGCAGGCGCTTTCTTCTTCGCTGCCGCCGGCTTCTCTTCTTCAGCTGGCGCAGATTCAACTTGCGCTGGTGCCGCTTCAGCTTCTTCGACTTCCGCTGGTGCTGCTTCAGCTTCTTCGACTTCCGCTTGCTCTGGCTCCGCAGCTGCCGCCGGTTCTTCTACCACGGCTGGCTCTACTTTCTCAGCTTCGCTCGCCGCTACTTCTTCTACAGGGGCCTCCTCTGCAGGAGCCTCTTCGACTGTCGCAACCGGCGCATCATCTTCTATCTCGATGAATTCGCTATTGCCGCCCGCAGGACCGTTTCGCTCGCGACCCTCAACACAGGCATCGGCGATAGCAGTCACGTATAACTGAATCGCACGTATCGCGTCATCGTTACCTGGAATAACGGTATTTACGCCGTCTGGATTGCTGTTGGTATCGACGATACCGATAACGGGAATCTTCAGATTATTCGCTTCGGTAACCGCGATGCGTTCGTGATCGACGTCGACAACGAATAGCGCGTCCGGTAGGCCGCCCATATCCTTGATACCGCCTATGCTGCGCTCAAGCTTCTCTTTCGCGCGAGTACGCATTAAGGCTTCTTTCTTGGTCAGACGACTCAACGTGCCGTCTGTCTCCTGCTGCTCTAGATCCTTTAACTTCTTGATCGAGCCGCGAATAGTCTTGTAGTTCGTCAACATGCCGCCTAGCCAGCGATGGTTCACATAGGGCATGCCAGCGCGTTCTGCTTCTTCCTTGATGATCTTGCCAGCCGCTCGCTTCGTGCCGACAAAAAGAATTTTTCTTTTCTTTTCAGCAAGGTAGGACACCTCTTCCAATGCGGCGTTTAACGCAGGGACGGTGTGCTCGAGGTTGATGATGTGGATTTTGTTTCTGGAGCCAAAGATATATTGCTCCATTTTAGGGTTCCAATAGCGACGCTGGTGCCCGAAATGA
>CAXBLN010000128.1:0-10804 GCA_963976555.1 uncultured Gammaproteobacteria bacterium | reverse complement strand
TTTCTGTCTCGCATTGTTTGTTGGTAGTGCTTCCATAAAAGAATAACGGCATAGGCTCGCCATGGCCGCCATACTTCCCCCCTCTCCAATAGGACCTTCGGCGTCAATGTTTCCCCAGAGCTGGCCGCCGCGCGACGCAAAATTAGATCCGAATGAGGAAATGCATCTGGGTCGCTGAGCACGCGCAGCGTTATGTAGTGGGCAGTCCATTCACCAATCCCTTTTATCTCGCATAGGCGGCGGACGAATTCCTCGGTATCCAACACTCCATCAAAGACAATCTCTCCCGACCCAATTTTCGCAGCCACCGCTTTGATGGCATCCATTCGTTTACCCACAATGCCCAGGCCATCCAGGTCGGCCCCTACCAATGTTTGCGCGCTGGGAAAGATGCGCGTCAGATGCTCAGATGCGCAGCTGTAATCCATGCCGTGTCTTGCGGCGACTCTACCGGCAAGTGTTGTCGCTGCCTTGACGGTAACCTGCTGCCCCAGTATTGCCCTAACCGTTACCTCCAAGCCGTCCCAGCAACCGGTTACGCGAGTGCCCGGGTTTCTCTCAACAATCTTTTTCAGGAGCACATCGCTCTCAAAAAAACGCTCTATTTCTACGCTGTCTGCCTTGAGATCGAATAGCAGCCGAACCTTTTCTACAATGCGATACAGATGGCGCGTATCTGGAAAATTTATCGTGAGCGTTGCCATATTATCCAGCTCAGAAAACTCGACTCTGATGTCGCCGACACTCTGATCAAAGGCAATAGTCCGGTGATAGGCGTTGTGCTCTAGATCGATGTATTCCACACCGGGTATTTTTCGATAGTCGAGATAAGCCAGCATCGCCCTCCAATCCAAGGGGGGGCGATAGCATAGTCGAACCTGAATACCCTCTCCCGCCGATTGCTTCACGCCTCGCACACCCTTGCGCAGCTCTTTCGGCGAGCGTCCGTAGGTGGATTGAAACACGGCGTTAAAACGACGCACGCTACCGAACCCTGAGGCAAAGCAGACCTCGGCCAGAGGTAGGCTCGTTTCATCGAGGAGTTTTTTCGCGAAGTGCAGACGCTGGGTCTGCGCCACGGCAACGGGCGAGGCACCGACGTGCTGCTGGAATAGTCGACTGAGCTGACGCGGACCAATGGACAACTGCTCGGCCAACTGCTCGACTGAGCTGCCATCGAGGTTTCCTCGTGCGATCAGATGGAGCGCTTTGGAAACCTTATATGGAGCTCCAATCCAGGCAGGGGTGCCGGGAGAGGACTCCGGTCGACAGCGCAGGCAGGGTCGAAACCCGGCCTCCGCTGCTCCTGCGGCGCTGCGATAAAGCTGCACGTTCTCTCTCTTCGGGATCCGAACGGGACACACGGGGCGGCAATAGATGCCGGTGGTTAACACGCCGACGAAGAAACGACCATCGAATCGTGGATCTCGACTCTGGCGCGCATTTTCATATTCGTCGTTATCAGCTAGGGCTGTCATGACTCATCGGCTCGTAGTTCACAGAAGAAGCGGTATGAATTAAACAATGACAGCTAGCATACTCCGTTCCGAGACAAATACTGGCCGTTTTCGGACACTATCATTTACAAAATCTCTCGCTATCTCACTATTAAGGCTTGTTCTATCTTATGTACCCTATGTTTCTGTTATAAAAGATTTTAATCCAGAATAATATTCATTGCGCGCCGTGCTGGAAGCAGATATTGCATGATTAAACAGCCATATCGACGCCCACGAAAGCCAGCGTGGTTCCGCGGTCAAGCTGCTCTGTTCGGGATTGACTCTCGACAAGGCCATGGCTGAACTGAATACCCCTAAGTTTCTCCTTTGAGATCGGCGCTATAGCGGCTGAAAACCTCGCGAATTGGCCCCTGTGAGCGAGCACACAATACGCTCCGGGCAGCTGCTGGCAAAGGGGAATGCGATGAGTCCCCTGCTGGTGTATATTAGCCGCCTCGCGGGCTCTAGAGCGAGGATACCCTCCCTGCCACGGCAGCACTTGTCGCGGGGTGAATATTGGCCTGGGGCACAATTTAAAATATTTGGTATATTAATGAAAAACAAAGAGTTACGGAAGTATTCGAAGATAGTGGTTGATGGAGTTGAGCAGGCTGCAAGCCGAGCCATGTTGCGCGCAGTAGGATTCGAGGATGCAGATTTCAAGAAGCCTCAGATTGGAATCGCCTCGACCTGGAGCATGGTCACTCCCTGCAATATGCATATCAATAAACTGGCCGAGGATGTCAATGTGGGCACCGATGCCGCTGGCGGCAAGGGCATCATCTACAACTGCATAACCATTTCCGACGGCATTTCCATGGGCACGGAGGGCATGAAGTACTCCCTCGTTTCACGAGAAGTCATCGCCGACTCGGTAGAAACCGTCTCGGGGTGCATGGGCCATGACGGTATCATCACAATCGGCGGCTGCGACAAGAACATGCCCGGGCTGTTGATGGGCATGTCGCGCCTGAATCGCCCATCCATCTTTATTTACGGTGGCACCATTCAACCGGGTCCCAATCATACCAATGTGGTTTCAGTCTTCGAAGCAGTAGGCGGGCATGCCGCTGGCAAGGTCTCAGATATAGAGCTTAAGAATATCGAAGAGACCGCCATTCCGGGTCCAGGTTCCTGTGGTGGTATGTATACGGCTAATACTATGGCTTCGGCCATAGAGGCTATGGGCATGAGCCTCCCCAATAGCTCTGCTCAGGATGCAATATCGCAGGATAAGATCGACGACTGCAGGAGCGCCGGCAAGGCGATCATGCACCTGATCGAGAACGATATTAAGCCTTCTGACATCATGACGAGGCCAGCCTTCGAAAATGCGATCAAGGTCGTTATCGCTCTGGGCGGATCGACGAACGCCGTGCTGCATCTCCTCGCCATGGCACACACCATGGGAGTGGAGTTGGAACTGGATGATTTCACCCGCATCGGTAAGCAAACACCCATGCTGGCAGACCTGAAACCCAGTGGAAAATACCTGATGTCCGAGCTCATCAAGATCGGTGGTATTCAGCCACTGATGAAGAGCATGCTCGATGCCGGAATGTTAGATGGAAGCTGCATGACGGTAACCGGGAAGACTCTGGCTGAAAACCTCGCCTCCGTCGCCCCCTACCCCCCAGGCCAGGACATTATTCGCCCATTCGACAATCCCATTAAGAAAGATAGCCATCTTGTTGTATTAAAAGGAAATTTAGCACCAACCGGCGCGGTCGCAAAAATCACCGGTAAGGAGGGCCTGAGCTTCACGGGTAGCGCCCGCGTATTCGAATCCGAGGAAGAGTGCCTTGCCGGCGTTCTCGACGGAACGGTGGTCAAAGGCGACGTGCTCGTTATTCGCTATGAAGGCCCGCGAGGCGCACCTGGCATGCGCGAGATGCTTAGCCCCACCTCGGCAATCATGGGCAAGGGCCTGGGGGAAGATGTCGCACTAATAACAGATGGCAGATTCTCCGGTGGCAGCCACGGTTTCGTGGTGGGGCACGTGACCCCAGAGGCCAGTGAGGGCGGTCCTATCGCGATCGTCGAGACCGGTGACATTATCTCTATCGATGCCGAAACGAACGAGGTCAAGATTGAGCTTAGTGACGAGGACATAGCCAGTCGGCTCGCTAAGTGGCAGAAGCCAGCCCCACGCTATACCCGGGGCGTGCTCGCGAAATTTGCAGCCTCCGTTGCCTCGGCATCTGAAGGCGCAGTAACGGATAAGTATCTCTAGCCGATAAGCTAGCTAATCAAAAGCATAGAAGTGAAGGAACAGACTTGCCGGATTTTTTTACCAGTATCGGTGCTCTGCTAGAGGGCAGTTTCTTGCAGTCTGGTGCACTGTGGGCGCTGAGCACGATTCCGGGGTTCCCCCCGATTATTCAGACCGTGCATATTCTTGGCATCGCCGTGGTGATGGGCAGCGTTGTATTAATAGATTTGCGCATACTCGGGCTTGCGGTTCCCAGCCAGAGAATATCCGAGATGACCGACAGGCTGATGCCCTGGCTGTGGTGGGCGTTGGCCTCCAATCTCCTTTCAGGCGCCTTCTTTGTGTTTGGCAGACCCCTCAGGTACTTCAACAACCCTATTTTTGGCTGGAAAGTCAGCTTCCTAATCCCTGCGGTGCTGTTGACACTGTTTTTTCACCTAATGCATCGCCGCCAGCAAGGCTACTGGGAACTAAACTCACAACGTTTATGGATCGCACGAGCTATCGCGCTCATGTCTTTGATATTGTGGATAATGGTGGCAATGGCTGGGCGCTGGATCGCCTACGCAGAATACATCTACTACCCGGCTTAGGAACTGAGAGAAATGCCCTACAACGGATACATTAAGTTTTCTGGAATATTTCGAATAGCTTGCTTTTTAACGCTTTTGACTCTGCCGGTGACGGCAATCTCAGGAGAATTCAGTGATAACTTATCGGCTTGTTTGCTCTCGGCTACAAGCGAAGAGGACAAGACCAGCTTCGTCACATGGATGTTCACGGCCATGGCACTGCACCCAGCTGTGGTAGAAATAGCCGAGGTATCAATCTCAGCACGCGAGCAGTCGAATCGAGAAATGGCACAGCTGCTGGTGGAGTTATTAAGTATTCGCTGCTTCAGCGAGACTCAGCTGGCATTGCAGAACGAGGGGCAGCTGGCTCTGCAGACGAGTTTCAGCGTGCTCGGACAAATTGCCGCTACTCATTTGTTCTCAGACCCCAATGTTGTCGCTGGTCTGGCAAGCCTTGAAACCTACATCAGCGCTGAGGATCTCGAGCGGCAACTAGAGATTGGACAATAGGCGCATATGTATAAACCCATAAACAGAATTAAAACTAGCTGGTAGGTCCCATGGAATTCCTTAACTCTCCAATATGGATCGACGTAGAAAACTGGCCAATCTCCTGGGAGATTGGTGGTACCTCGTGGTTCCCATTTCTGGAGTCAATTCATGTGATTGCAGCGGCCTTCGTAGTAGGATCAATTCTGATGGTCGATCTGAGGCTACTGGGCTTGTCCGCAGTGCAGTACAAAATCACTACTCTGTCAAAGGAACTGGTGCCCTGGACTTGGGGGGCATTCGTGATCGCTACCGTTACCGGTCTCGGCATGTTCATTACCCGCGCAGCTTCCCATGTGGTTAATCCGGCCTTCCAATGGAAGATGGTCTTGCTCACCCTCGCCGGCGTCAACATGGCCTACTTTCACTTCCGTGTTTACAAGAACATCAGTCAATGGGATGACAGCACTCCCACGACTATGCAATTGAAGGTAGTTGGAAGCCTGTCACTTTTTCTATGGTCTGGCGTTATGCTGGCGGGCCGATGGGTTGGCCATATCATCTAGTATATTAATTGGGCTTTTTCCAGCACGTTAAATTTTCAGAGTAGCTTTGTGAAGAATATAGAACAAAATCCAGAATTGGACTTCGCCAGAATCAGCGTTCTGTATGCGAACACCAATGCTGGCTATTTTGGAATCGCAACCGGCGTACTCTTCTTTGCTTATATCGTAGACCAGCTTTCTACCATTAACGCTGCCACTATCTGGGCCATAGCTGTCGGCATAGCTTACGTCCCAAGGGTAATTCTCTCGATCCAATTTGCCAGCAGAATGAAAAAGCGAGAGATCACCTCCGACAATATCAAACCCTGGGAGCATTACTTCTTCTTAGCTAGCATCGCGCCGTTTCTATTGTTTTCGAGTGCGGTATTCATACCCTTTGGGGTGAACGAATTTGATGCGCTACTATTCTTCGCCGTCATCGTGATGACTCTGATTTCGGGAAGCATCCTCTCCTACAGCACATCGTTGCCGGTTATTTTTCTTTTCCTGAACGCCAGCATGCTGCCACTGATCGCAACGACTTTCTGGATTCAGGAACCGCTATTCAATGCCCTGGGGGCAATGTTATTTATAGCTTACTTGCTTCTATCTCGATTGATTCCCCGACAGAACAGATTGCTGGTGGAGAACATCGCGCTTCGAATCGAGAACGAGCATCAGTCCCTGACCGATCCACTAACGAAGATAGGCAATCGACGACGCCTCTATGTCCTGATCGAGACTCTTCTCCCCTCTTCTCTGCGTCGTAAAGACCCTTTTACTATCGTGCTTCTCGATATAGACCACTTCAAACAGTTCAACGATAAGCACGGACATTCTGCAGGCGACGAATTGTTGATCAAGGTGTCTGACATATTGAAAGAGTGCTCCCGAGATCAAGATCTGGTGATTCGCTACGGCGGCGAGGAATTCCTCTTGGTACTACCATCTACCAACCTGGAAGACGCACGAATCCTCGTAGATCGTATTCGAGGCGCAATCAAGGAGAAGACCGACATCACATTCAGCGCCGGCATCGCCATGCATTCCGAGTTACTGACCTTCGACCAACTCATTGAACAGGCCGATAAATGCATGTATATCGCCAAGACCGAAGGCAGGGATCGATACGTCCTCGCGAAGTAATGCTCTCGGGTAGATATCTGATACAACAAAGGGATAGGCGCGCAGCAGCAATCTTCCGAATTCTCACCCCCTTTTCTCTACGATAGAGTCGCGCTTCCTGCCTATCCGATATAGAATTCTCCCTCTAACTGTACTTAGTCCATGCGCCCCCTCAAACTCAGTCCCATTATTGAGAACCTAAGGAATATTCCATGACTTCCACACTCTCATTCGATATGCGCCACTTTACCCGGCTTCTCGCTGCTTTCGTGTGCCTGGCTGGCATTACCGCCTGCGGTGACGGTGGCGATATGCCCGTGGCGGCTGAACCGACCGCGAATATGGAGACCTCGACAAACCCTGAGTCATCGTTAGAGGGAATCTCCATGGACGTGGAGGATGCGTTCGCCTACGAAGCGGACCGCTTCGCGGACATACGCATGTTGCGCTATCAGGTTGAAGGCTTCGATAGCTTGAGCGCTCAGCAGAAGGAGTTACTCTACTACCTTTATCAGGCGGCCCTCTCTGGTCGGGATATTATGTATGATCAGAACTACAAGCATAATCTCCGGGTCCGGCGAACTATAGAAGAAGTTCTGAAGAACTACGGCGGCGACAGAGAGAGTACAGATTTCGCCAACTTTGAGACCTATGCGAAGCAGGTCTGGTTTGCAAATGGCATTCACCACCACTACTCTGGAATAAAGTTCACACCTGAATTCAGCGAACGGTATTTCAACGAACTGATAAGTTCATCCGCCTCTCAGTCTGAGTTTCCACTGCGCGAAGGTCAAAGCATTGCGCAATTAGTAGCTGAATTGACGCCGATTCTGTTCGACCCCAGTGTAGACGGGAAAAAAGTAAACACGGCCGACGGCGTGGACAAGGTGGTTACTTCAGCCGTGAATTTCTACGAGGGAGTCACGGAGCAGGAAGTTGTCGACTTCTATGCGGCAAAGTCCGAATTCGATGACGCAACGCCTGTCTCCCACGGTCTAAATTCAAAGCTTGTGAAGATCGATGGAGAAATAGTCGAACGAGTTTGGAAAGTAGGAGGCATGTATGGTGAAGCACTGGAACAGGTTGTCTACTGGTTAGAGCGAGCCATTGGCGCTGCCGAGAACGAAAAGCAAAGAAAAGCATTAGAATTACTAGTCCAATACTACAGAAGCGGCGATCTGGAAGATTTCGATGCCTACAATATCGCGTGGGTTGAAGACATTGATTCTGCCATTGATGTAATCAATGGCTTTATCGAAGTGTACAATGATCCGCTTGGCTACCGAGGCTCTTTCGAGTCCGTAGTATCATACCGAGATGCCGAGGCTACTCAGCGAATCTCGGCTATCGGCGAACGCGCGCAGTGGTTCGAAGACAATTCCCCGATCCTCGACGAGCATAAGAAAGCCGATGTCACGGGTATAGACGGCAAAGTCATTACAGTCGTCATGGAGTCCGGCGATGCGTCCCCCGCCACGCCCATCGGAATCAATCTGCCTAACTCCAGCTGGATTCGCGCGCAACACGGCTCTAAATCAGTCAGCCTTGGAAATATCGTTAGCGCCTACAACTCATCTCCTAGCAAAACACTGGAGGAGTTCGCCTTCTCGGAAGAGGAAATTTTACGCAGCCGCAATCACTCGGAACAGGCGGGCGACCTTCACACTGACATGCATGAGGTCATAGGCCATGCCTCCGGCCTGATCAACCCCGGCGTTGGAACTACTCGGGAGACGCTTCGCCAATATGCAAGCACACTCGAAGAGGGACGTGCCGACCTGGTCGCGCTCTATTACATCATGGATCCGATGCTTATCGAGATAGGAGTGATGGACAGTCTGGATGTCGGACGATCAGAATACGACGCATATATACGGGGCGGCGCTATGCTACAACTATATCGATTGCAACCTGGCGAATTGGTCGAAGAAGCCCATATGCGCAATCGTCAACTCGTAGCGCTCTGGTCTTACGAGCAAGGCTTGGAAGAGAATGTGATAGAGCGTGTAGTTCGCGATGGCAAGACTTATTTCGTAGTGAATGACTACGAAAAGCTGCGAGAAATTTTCGGCCGATTATTACGAGAGATTCAGCGTATTAAATCCGAGGGTGACTTCGAAGCGGCGCGAGCACTGGTAGAGAACTACGGCACGCAAGTAGATCAAGAACTGCATACCGAGGTGCTCCAAAGATATGCCGCCCTGGAAGTAGCCCCCTATTCCGGCTTTATCAATCCACGAATAGTAGCGAATGATGAAGATGGTGTTGTCAGTAATGTGAGAGTTGAATACCCGAGCGACTTCATGGCACAGATGCTCGAATATGCAGCGAATTACTCGTTTCTGCCAACGGAAAATTAGAAGCGACATAGGGCAGCATGAATCTGAAAAAACTGAGGCATGCTGAAGAGCTATTCCTGACTCGTTATCCCGGCGGATTTTCCCACCCCGAGATGGCCGCTATCGGGAAGAAGCACAAGATGGACAAGATGATAGAACTTAGCCTGGAGCTGTTCGCTAAGAAAAACTTCAGAGACCCGCCAGAGATCGTCGAGAGCATGATAAAGATTGTGTCTCGATCTTCGATGGTATCCATCTTCGAGAAGCCGAAGTTTCGCGATTTCGCCCGTGGCTTGGAACCGAAGCATAAGAATGCTTTCGCCGCCGGACTTAAAGAACAGCTCCATGGGGATACTGAGAAAGGCTTCGAGAAAATTCTGGGCATCATGCAGATCGGGAAGATGGCCAAGTGGTCATTAATAAGCATCTGCCCAGTCTACTTTAGTCCCCAACAGGAGGTTTTCGTTAAGCCGACTACGGCAAAGAAGACTATCATCCATTTCGAGTTAGAAAACTTACACTACAAGCCGCAGCCGTCATGGGCTTTCTATGAGGAGTTTCGCTCCGTTATTAACACGATGAAGACTAAGGTCGATCCCTCATTATCTCCGAACAGCGCCGCCTTCACGGGATTTCTTATGATGAGCATGGCGGCGGCGGAAGCATCAGAATTCTAAATTTTCCAGCCCAGGAGATCAGCGTGCTTGAACTAAGACCAAACTGCGAGTACTGCGACAAGGACCTGCCGCCCGAGTCTACCCAAGCCTGTATTTGCACTTACGAATGTACATTCTGTGCTCACTGCGTAGAGCATATCCTTCACAACGTGTGCCCAAACTGCGGCGGTGGATTTTGCAAGCGACCTATCAGACCGCGCACGGAGAGAAGACCAGGCGTTAGTCTTGGTCACCACCCAGCCTCCACCACACGGGTTCACAAGAAGTATTCAGATGAAGAAGTAACGCAGTTTGCCGGCGCCACAAAATCCGTTCGCGCAGAAGATCGCTAACGCCACCCTCAGGATACAAATGCAATGAAATTATTAGTTCGAAACTTGGCACGCGGCACTACAGAAGATGAACTTAAGACGCTATTTGAATCGTTCGGTTCGGTGCAGTCATGCTCCCTCGTTGTAGATACGAAATCCGGAGGATCAAAGGGCTTCGGTTTTGTCGAAATGCCAAAGCCAGGAGAGGCAAAGGCGGCCATGAAAAATCTGAATGGCAAAGATATCGCTGGCAAAAACATTCGAGTCAAGAAGGCTGAGAAAAGTAAAGAGGACGAATAATCCTCTTTGTCCCACGCCCGCACTTTGCAGCGTCACGTTCAATAAGTAGCAACTTATAGGATCATCTCTGCAGCGACGAACAGCGAGTAATTTTCATCGAATCAAGCGCTTCGCTGGTGCTTCACTCTATTGAGCTGCCACTCAGATCCTGCTCGAAAAGTTTAGCTATTCGGTTTGCAACTGCAACCATGCCTTCATCATGTTCGTAACTTTCTCAGGCTTGTCGTGATGCGGCCAATGTCCTGCGCCAGGTATCGTTACAAGAGTCCAATCCTGGTCCAGCTCATCCCAGGTATTGTTGAGTGATTCGGCTAGAAGCGCCGTATCGTTTAAGCCATGAAACTGAAGTACGGGCATCTGAATTCGATCAATCTCCGCAAACACTCCCGATGTATAAGGTTCTCGTGGAAAGTTGGCGCGATAGTAATTCATCATCGCATCTGCACTGGAATTTTCAAACGCTTCCAAATAAATAGCATGCAAGGATTTATCCCCTCGCGAAAGAGACGAAGCTAGCCTTTCTGCGCTGATATTTTCGTGAGAAGTTGGGCTTTGAAAATTACGCGCATATTCGGAATTGCGGTGCTGCTGATCCATCTTTGCCAATTCACGTGCCAAATTCTTCAGGTGGGGTAAATTAAGAACTATCAGATGGGAAGTTAGATCCGGTCGCGCTGCTGCAAAACTCCAGGCGATGCCGCCGGCAGTGTCGTCATTCTCCAGGCCCGGCGTATC
>CAXBLN010000127.1:0-10805 GCA_963976555.1 uncultured Gammaproteobacteria bacterium | reverse complement strand
GCCTTCGATAAATCCGCTCATCAGAAGCTCCACTGAAGGGAAAGTCAGATTATACCTTGAAGGGGGTTTTCACACAGCCTGGACCCGGAGGAGACTGTGAAAGTCCCTTAAATTGGCATACCATTAATTCCATCAGTCTCTGATCTGGAGCTTCGTCATGGATATTCAAATTGTGATAGCAATTATTGGTTTTTCTTCAGCAATCCTTGTCGCACTGATTGCTCGATCAAACGGAAAAGCCGAGCCGACTAACCCATCAATTAGCGTATCTTCTGGTAGAGATAGCATCGTTTCTGGACGAGACACTATCGTAAATACTAAGACTAATCTCGTCGAAGAGTTTTTTGACGAACAAGCATTAACCCTTATATCGATAGCAGCAAACGAAATACTTCTGGACTTCGGGGAAAGGACACATTGGTCCAGCTTTGATGCGAAGTACCTTTCTGAAGGGTTGTTCATGAGTGCTCGCGGCCCAGCATTCGACAACTCTAAAGTTGAAAACTACAGACACCCCCGATTCAGTGATACCTTACTCGCTGGAGCCAAGGTGTACGCGCGCGCGTGTCAGTTAGCAGAGGAAGGGGGCACGATTTCTGAGCAGAGCCGGAAGCGATTGGATGTTGTCATGCAAATCTATGCTGGCAATCATCAGGCGGCAGCAGAGTCAAGTCAGTCCGGTCCTGAAGAGATAGCGCCCGGATTGTACCTTGATTTAGATGATGACCGAGCAATTCAGAAAGCGAAGAAATTGAGCGCCTATAGGGCCTTGGATATTGCAGGTGCTCGAGGAGGAATTGCTGCTGTCATGAAGGAAGAATCTACTCCCTCAGGTATTGATCTTCATGTGTTTATCAACTTTACTGACCAGATTGCAAGTGATAACGGGTTTGTACACATCTTAGCTACAGAAGTTGATCAGCACCCCGAGCGAAAGAATCAAATATGGTTACTTTTGCAGGAGTATGATCTAAATCCGAATGAAGTGCTCCCTCTAAATTGACCATTAATACAGCCTCGGGCTCAAGTCTGACAGTCAACTTTTGGCACATAGCGGGAATCTAGTGAAGCGGCACAGTTTCAGTTGTTTCCCAAGATAGGTTGTGAGTCGGGCGTCACGGAGGGTTTATACAAATTGCTGAAGCATAGCTTCTTTCGATTTCTTGATAAAATTTCTCCCATAAGCGCTAAGAAGGGGATACGGTATTGACCTGGGCGACTGGCGGGTAGCTTGTAGTTGGTGATGAGAGTAAAGAGTAAAGGGGACAGATTTATTTTCGGAGGCTGGTGAAAGGGCTGAAAATTCTTTAATAAGAGACGCTATTTCTCGTGATCAGTTACCGGGTACATCGGTTTTTGTTGATAAAATAGAACTGAGAATAGAGAATCGTGGGCGAGGTCAGCCGATTGGTTCAGGTAAATGAATCTTTCCCCTTTTACCCCGTGAGGATCACTGAATTTTAAGTCGTGCTTGAATTCGTCGAGAGGGATTGATTCGAAATTTGGCTTAGCCAAATTCTTCACCCTTCGGGCAACCTGCGGCTGTCCTGCGCGCTACGCGCTTGTCGAACCGGAGGCTTCTCGGCCGATCTCTCTCCGCCATATACAAGAAACCCGACTGGAAGTCGGGTTTCTTGTATATGGCGGAGAGAGAGGGATTCGAACCCTCGATAAGATTTCTCCTATACGCCCTTAGCAGGGGCGCGCCTTCAGCCACTCGGCCATCTCTCCGTGTACTTAATTGAATCCAGCATTGGATTTAACCAATTTAACCTAAGCAAAACAAAGGATGCGGAATCAAGCGATCTTCTAGCCGGTTCTACTGAAAGTCGACTCAATTACCGAGCCCAACCAAAAATCCACCTAACCAAAAATCGCGGGCATAATAGCACAGACCTCACAGGAACGAGAAGTCGGGTCCTAAACTACCTGGTTTTCCTGAAAACGCTTGATTTCATTAGCATCGAAGCCCAAATCGGCGAGGATCTCCTCGGTGTGTTCCCCCAATGCCGGAACGGGGCCTAGACTGGGTTTGTAGCTACTATTATTGCCTGGTGGCAGGAAGCTCTTCACCGTGCCCTCAGGGGTCTGGGTATCTACCAATCGATCTAGTGCCTTTAGTTGAGGGTGGTTCCATACGGCGGGCATGTCGTTGACGTTGGCGAAGGCGATCTGTGCCTTATCTAGCTTGTTTGCTACTTGCTCAGCGGTCATGGTGGAGAAGTTCTGCTCTATTATTTCCTTTAGGGCGTCTCGATTCACCGAGCGGGCGGCATTCTGTGCAAATCTTGGGTCATCTGTCAGTTCGGGTGCCTCGAGTATGCCTTCACAGAATGCCGACCATTCTCTCTCGTTCTGCAGGCCTAGCATGATGACCTTTTGGTCCTGGGTGAGGAAGGCGCCGTAGGGGTAGATGCTGGCGTGATCGCCGCCGGTGCGTTGCGGCGGCTGCGCGCCGTCGTAGGCATAGTTCAGCGGGAAGCCCATCCATTCAACCATCGCTTCCAGCATGGAGATTTTTATGCAGCTGCCTTTGTTGCTCTTGGAACGTTGAATCAGCGCTGCCAGTATCGCCGCCTGGGCCTGCATGCCTGCCGCGATGTCAGCAATGGATATGCCGCTCTTTACCATCTCGTTCTCGGTGCCGGTGATGCTGAGGAATCCCGCCTCGGCTTGCACTAACAGGTCGTAGGCCTTTTTGTTCTCGAAGGGGCCGCCTTCTCCGTAGCCGGAAATGTCACAGACGATTAACTTCTCATGCTGCACATGCAGCTGCTCGAAGTCCAAGCCCAGCTTTCGTGTTGCGCCGGGGGCCAGGTTCTGCACGAGCACGTCGCTAGTGGCCAGCAGTCGCTCTAGTATCTTTTGGGAGTCCTTGTGCTTTATATCCAGAGTGAGGCTCTGCTTCGATCTGTTTGTCCAGATAAAGTGGGAGGATTGACCCCTTACGCGATCGTCATAGTGGCGCGCGAAGTCTCCGCCCTCACGTCGTTCTATTTTTATTACCTTCGCACCCAATTCGGCGAGCTGGCGCGTGCACAGTGGGGCGGCGATCGCGTGTTCTAACGACACTACCGTGATGCCATGAAGCGGTGCGGTATTGCTCATTGTGTATGGGCTACCTCGGCACGTGCCTCGAGGCAGAGATTGCCCGCATGGTCTGCAATCCACAGCTTGCTCATGCCGGAGCTATCCAATTTCCTGCCGCAGCATTGGAGGGGGTGATTGTCGAAAACGGGTCTCAGTGCCTTAAACTCGAAATGTAGCAACACGGAGCCTGGGTGGTTGTCGCTGAATAATTCCAGCAGCAAAGTGGCGAGCAGCGGCCCGTGTACTACGAGGCCTGGATAGTGCTCAGTGTCCTGCGCGTAGGCTCGGTCGTAGTGAATTCTATGGGCATTAAAGGTCAGGGCGGAATAACGAAACAGCAATGCCGGACTGGGGGTGATCGTGCGCGCGAAGTCGACTTTCGAGTCTGTTGGCAGCCCCGGTGCCGCTGCTACATTCTGCGACGGCATGTCTCTATAAACGATGTCGTGTTCTTCTTTCAACACGATGCCCGTGTCGTCAGTTAGTTCATGGCCGACACAGACGAAGCCAAGTTTGCCGGAGCGTCCCTGCTTGATGTTAATCGACCTTATCTTGGAGCGTCGCGTGATTGCCTCGCCGACTAGAAGGGGGCGTTTAAAACTTAGCCGGCTGCCCGCCCACATGCGTCGAGGCAGGGGTATGGGGGGCAAGAAGTCGCCCCTGTGCGGGTGGCCATCTTCGGCCAACTCCGATTGTCTCGCGGGCGCAAGGAAGTACAGCCAATGCCAGAGTGCGGGCATAGGGTCGCCCGCCCTGAATGACGTTTCTTTGCGATCCAGAGTCGCGGCGAGTCCCTCCATAGGTGCGCTTGTTAGGATATCCGCTGAGCTCTGCTCTCGGCCCACCCATTCCTGGAATTGCTGTTGTTCAGTCTGCATTGTGGGAAAACTATCCGGGCACTATAAAGGATGCTAACTTGTTAGAATCTAATGGATGATAGTACAAGATGCCAATAAAATAAGCGCTAGAAGCCTGTTTGAACTGTATATAAGCGTAGTTGGAGTTAAGTCGTGACTGGAAAATACTTTGAGGAGCTAGAGGTGGGGATGTCGTTCGAGCACCTGCCTCATCGTACGGTGACGGAAACCGACAATCTGCTGTTCAGCACGATGACCCATAACCCGCAGTCGCTGCATATCGATGCCGAGTTCGCGAAGACGACTCAGTTCGGTCAGATACTCGTGAATAGCTATTTCACACTGGGTTTGGTTGTAGGCCTTTCTGTAGGCGACACCACCCTGGGCACGACGATCGGCAATCTGGGTATGGACAAGGTGGAGTTTCCGAACCCTGTGTTCATCGGCGATACGCTACGGGTGCAGACAAAGATCGTCGACAAGCGCGAATCGAAAACGAAATCGGATAGAGGCATCGTCTGGTTCGAACATCTTGGTATCAACCAGCGCGACGAGATCGTGTGCGAATGCCTGCGCAAGGGCATGATGCTACGGATGCCGACATGACACTGCGCAGATCGATTCACTTCGTGCCCGGCGGCAACGAGAAAATGCTGAATAAGGCACTCGGCCTGGCGGCAGATTCTCTGATTCTCGATCTCGAAGACTCGGTAACTCCCGATCGAAAGGTCGCCGCGCGCGAAGAAGTTTGCGAATGGCTGACCAGCGCCGACTTCAAGCAGCAGGAGAAGCTGGTTCGTATCAATCCCATGGATTCCCAGTGGGGGCGAGAAGATCTCGAGGCGGTGCTTGAGCATCGTCCAGATGGCATCGTTTTGCCCAAGGTATTAGATCGAAAGGCCGTGCATGCGGTAGATCAGTTAATTATCAATCAAGAGAAGATCGCAGGCGGCGACTACGGCGACATCAAGCTACTGTTGATCGGCACCGAGATGGCGGCGGCGGTATTTAATCTTGCTGAGATGGTAAAACATGAACGAGTGAACGGCGTTACCTGGGGCGCCGAAGACCTATCCGTCTCGCTTGGCGCACGAGAGAAACGCGACGAGGACGGAAACTATTTAGAGGTGTTTAGCTTCGTACGTTCGATGTGCCTGCTCTCGGCCGTTGCAGCCGAAGTCCAGCCGATCGATGCCGTGTACGTAGATATCAAAAACACGAAGGGCCTGCGGCGGGAATGCAAGGCTGCCGCCGATATGGGTTTTACCGGCAAGCTTACGATCCATCCCGATCAGATCGACATCGTCAACGAGGCCTTCACACCCAGCGCTGACGAGATCGAGGCAGCCGCGGCGTTAGTCGCCGCATTCGCCGAGTATGAGGCCCAGGGCACGATGGCGTTCAAGTTCGAGGGGGCGATGGTAGACGTGCCTCATCTCAAGCGTGCGCAACAAGTGCTGGCGTTGGCACGGCGCAGCGAAGAGAAGAAATAGACAAGCCGTGGATTTTACCGAGACAGAAGAACAGGCCCTGATACGCGAGTCCATTCGAAAGCTGTGCAGCAGCTACCCCGATGACTATTGGGAGCGCTGTGATCGCGAAGGGGAATATCCCGAAGCGTTCTTCAATGAGGTGGCGAAGGCCGGCTGGATTGGCATCGCCATGCCAGAAGAATATGGCGGGGCAGGCAAGGGCATTCAGGAAGCCGCCATCGTGCTGGAGGAAGTCGCCGCATCCGGTGCGGCGATGAATGGCGCTACGCCCCTGCATCTGTCCATCTTCGGCATGCATCCGGTCGTGAAACATGGAAGCGCAGCGATGCGCGAGAAGTATCTGCCTCCCGTCGCCCGGGGCGAGCTGCAGGTGGCTTTCGGCGTGACCGAACCCGACGCCGGCAGCGATACGACCTCGATAGAAACCTTTGCCAGAAAGCAAGACGATCATTATCTGGTGCGAGGCCGCAAGGTCTGGACCACCAAGGCCTTCGAGTCCGAGCGCGTGCTGTTGCTGGTGCGCACGACCCCTAAAGATAAAGTAAAACGCAAGACCGACGGCATGACACTACTATTGGCGGAACTGCACAGGCCCGAGGTGTCGATCTCTGCCATCGCTAAGCTGGGCCGCAATGCGGTGCGGACCTGCGAGGTGGTGTATGACGACCTAAAGGTATCCCTCGACGATAGAGTGGGGGAGGAGGGCGAAGGCTTTCGCTATCTGCTCGATGGCCTGAACGCGGAACGCATCCTCATTGCGGCGGAGTCTATCGGCATAGGCCGGGCGGCGCTGAGGAGGGCTGTGCAGTATGCCAACGAGCGCGTCGTATTCGACAGACCCATTGGTAAGAATCAGGGCATCGCCTTCCCTCTGGCGGAGGCGCGCATGAAGCTGGATGCAGCCGAGCTGATGACGAAGAAGGCGGCCTGGATGATCGACAATGGACAGCCCTGTGGTGCAGAGGCGAACATGGCGAAGTGGCTTGCAGCCGAGGCGGGATTCTTCGCCGCCGATGCAGCAATTCAGACCCATGGCGGCTTCGGCTATGCGCGGGAGTATCATGTTGAGCGTTACTGGCGCGAGGCGAGACTCATGAAGCTCGCGCCAATCTCACAGGAGATGATTCTAAACTTCGTCTCAGAACATGTGTTAGGCTTGCCGCGCTCGTATTAGTAAATTGGAGGACGGGTACACAGCAAACCTAACTCTCGTTATTTTGCTTAACGCTAGCTCTTGGTTTCCCTTAGGGCAGTCTCAGCCTCGGTGTAAGCCAGGCCAAGATCCCGTGCGATCTCAGGTCGGGTAAGCAATCCCTTGCAGACATTCAGGCCGTTGCGCAGATGACGATTCTCGGTGAGAGCAGTATAGATGCCCTTGTTGGCGAGTTCGCGCACGAAGGGTAGGGTGGCGTTATTGAGCGCCTCCGATGCAGTCTTGGGAACAGCGCCCGGAATATTCGCCACACAGTAATGAATCACGCCATCGACCACGAAGGTTGGGTCCTTGTGAGTAGTCGGTTTGGAATTTTCACAGCAGCCGCCCTGATCGATGGCCACATCGGCGATAACCGAACCCTGTTTCATCTTTCGAACCAGTTCGGACGAGATGAGTTTCGAAGCCTTGCCGCCGGGCACGAGCACCGCGCCTACCAACATGTCCGCATCGATCGCATACTCTTCCAGCGATTCCGGAGTAGACAGGACGCAGTTGATGCGGTCTGAGAACTTCTCCTTAAGCTGTTCCAGTCGCGCCTCTGATTTATCGAGAACCGTGACTCTGGCACCGAGCCCGAGTGCGATCTTGGCCGCATTCATGCCGACGACGCCGCCACCGACGATAACAACATGCGCGCCAGGCACGCCCGTCGCGCCACCCAGTAAGATGCCCAGACCGCCATTGTGTTTGCCTAGGTGCGCTGCCGCCTCCTGCACAGAAAGCCTGCCGGCGATCTCAGACATCGGCGTCAGCAGGGGCAGAGTACCGTTGTCATCGGTGACAGTCTCGTAGGCGATACATATTGCATTACTGGCGATCAATTCCGTGGTCTGCCCGGGGTCCGAGGCGAGGTGTAGATAGGTGAACAGAGTGTGCTCGGGTTTGAGGCGCAGGCGCTCGACGTGGTTAGGTTCTTTCACCTTGACGATAAGCTCCACCGCGGCGAATAGGGCATCGGCATCGGGAGCTATCTTCGCGCCGGCCTGAATATAGTCGTCGTCGCTGCATGTGATACCGTGACCAGCCTGCTGCTCGATCCATACCTCGTGACCATCGTCGACCAGTGTCTTTACTGATTTCGGGGTAAGAGCGACTCGAAATTCCTGGTCTTTACTCTCTGTTGGGCAACCTATTTTCATGAGAATTCCTCGTCGGTTAGTGCTGGGCTTTTGGCCAAGTTATGCAGGCCTGATCCTTTTGGAATCGGCATGTCCGCGTGGTTGCGGAGTTAAACGAAAAGCGGTTTCAAATGCAAGGGATATCGTATATAAAACAAGCTCAGTGATGGACCCACAGCAAACAGGAGTAGACATGACCAGAACAAGAATTTACGGACCACTATTCGCTCTTAGCCTCTGTCTTTGCATAGGCTCGGTGTCCGCTCAGGAACTGAGCGAGAACGACGATCCCGAGCTGCAGCGCGTAGCTCCCTTTCAGGTTTTCGACAACCTCTACTATGTGGGCGCGAAGTGGGTCGCCGCCTGGGTGCTCGAAACCGATCAGGGCCTGATTCTGTTCGACACGCTCTATGGCGAGCTCACCGACATCGTCATCGACGGCATCCGCGAGTTGGGCATGGACCCTAACGACATCCGCTACGTGGTCGTCACTCACGCCCACTACGATCATATTGGCGGCGCGAAGCGCATGCAGGATGAATTCGGCGCGGTTGTTCTAATGACCGAAGAAGACTGGCAGATGGTTGAGGAGGAGCCGGTCTATAGAGAATATCCCAAGCCTATGCGCCATCTAACAATTACAAACAACGGCACCGTGACCCTCGGCCGCACCGGCCTGCGTTTCGTGAAGACGCCGGGTCATACTCCCGGCGTCGCCTCGACGCGATTCACCGTGTATGACGATGGCTTTCCCTTCCAGGCCTTCATGTTCGGAGGCGTGGGCCTCAACTTCGAGGGCGTGGAGCGCACCCAGATGTACATAGAGAGCGTGAAGCGTTTGCAGCGCATGGGGGATATAGAAGTGAATATTCCTAATCACGCAGGGTCAGGAGAGGTATTCGAGCGCTACGAGATGCTGAAGGAGCGCAAAGAGGGCGATTCTCACCCCTTTGTAGACCCCGAGAGCTACACGGCCTGGCTGGACCAGCTGTTGATCGCCGCCGAGGCAAAGCTCGTCACCGAGAAGGCGGCCGCCGGACAGTAGGTCTGTCGCAGCCCCTCTGTTCTAGGCTGCAAACTGCTCGAAGAAGCGTTTGCACTGTTCGTCGGCTGGGAAATAGCTCTCAATGAGCAATTCTTCCATGCCGGCATCCAGCGCCGTACCAAATTGACTTAGCGTCGAGAACATCTTCAAAGATTGACCACCCAAATTGAAATCGACCGTGAGCATGGGCCCGTCATCGGGCGAGTCTTCAGGCTGCTGCCAGTTATCCGGTGGCGACATCTCCAACAGGCGCTTATAGAGCGCATCGTCGCCGGGCTTGCCGAACGCCAACACCTGCTTGCGTAGCCTGCGCAGCGTGTGGCTGGCCACCACGTCCCAGTTCTCGATAAACGGTCTGTAGCTGTCCTGACGAAAGATCGCCTCGAGCAAGTTCGTAGTTGGAGGCTTGCCAGTGGCATCCGTGATCTGCGCCGCCATCAACTGCTGGGAACTGTTCGCCATCAGCACATTCCAACCCCCATCCATCACCAATGCCGGATAGGGATTGTGATTATCCAGGATGAGCTTCAGAGCCTGACGCACCGGTTCCATGTCGCTGGCCTGCAGGTCGAGTTCCGTGTAGGCCGCCGCATATCCCCCTGAATGCAGCAGCAGATTGCTGTCCTTATGGGGCAGGTCCAACACGTCCGCGAGGCGCAATATCATGGCCCGGCTTGGGCTGGTGCGCCCCGTCTCGATAAAGCTGATATGTCGAGAAGACACGTCCGCCATCAGCGAAAGCTCAAGTTGGGAGAGCCGGTTTTTCTTACGGTATTCACTAAGCAGGGGGCCTACGGCAGACATCAGACAATACCTCTAGAGATCGAATGAGAAGGCATTCTATCTAGAGTTGTGCAGTGAAACCATTACCTGAGAGGTAGGTGAATGAAGCAATATTTGGGAATTCAGAGCCGGGGAAACAGATTGAATATAGCTTGTATATATTTGTTTTTATTAACTAAATAGAGACAACTTAAAGCTTATTCTAGCTGCCAGCGTGCAAACAAACGCCGCGCCTGACTCAATTGCTGAGGGTTCATGCGACTCTGAATACTCTCCCTAAGCGAAGCGCCTTCCATGTTCTCATTCAATATCGCCATGCTCGCCCAGGCATGAGCCTGCACCGCATCCTTATTCACATGGTCGCCCTCGTTAAACATATTAGCCAGCAGCAGGGCGGCATTGGCATGTCCTGCCCGAGCGGCGAGGCCGAACATCTCGACTGCCTTATCCTTATCGACATCAACACCATCGCCAGAATAGTACAAGCTACCAAGGTTAAACTGCGCAGCCACATGCCCCTGGTCGGCAGCAGACTTGGTCCAGCGAAAGGCCTTGGCCAAATCCGCATCAACGCCCTGACCGGTGAAATACAGAATCGCCAGATTGTATTGAGCCAGATCGAGCCCCTCATCGGCGGCCACGGAGAACTCATGAAAAGCCGTCTCGAAGTCCCCCTTGAATGCCGCATTCACGCCATCCTCGTAGTCGGCAAACAATAGGGGAGAAAACAGCAGCAGCACAGCGGAGCTAATGCCCCCCAGGGCTAAATATGGTGTAAGTATTCTATTGATTTTTCTCATAATCCCTATGGTATTACAGCTAATGCAGGGAGAAAACACAGATACGCCAACATGAGCCATTTATGTCTATGAATAATCACTCATTTCGCTATAATACCGCCCTCTCGACGCACCGGCACTTAGCTGGGGTGTGCTGAAGGAAGAAGTAAAGCAACAACGCACCCGTAGCTCAGCTGGATAGAGTACCTGGCTACGAACTAGGGGTCGCACGTTCGACAGGAGCGTAGCTCCGCAGACAGCCGTAGGCTGCCCGCAGGGTGAGACATTTATCTCAGATAAATGTCGAATCAATCGTGCCGGAACGATGTTTCAGCATATTGAGAACGTTAGAAAGTAGTAGAAAAGAATCACGCACCCGTAGCTCAGCTGGATAGAGTACCTGGCTACGAACTAGGGGGTCGCA
>CAXBLN010000126.1:0-10811 GCA_963976555.1 uncultured Gammaproteobacteria bacterium | reverse complement strand
ATAGCAAACTACGAGCTACCACACCTCACGGCGGACGTGGTCGCGGTAATGGATGACCTGGGTGTGGACCGAGCCACTATCGTGGGTCATGACTGGGGCGGCATCATTGCCTGGACCTTCGCGGAAGTGTATCCGGAGAAGACACAGAATCTGGTGATCTTTAACCGTCCCCATCCGCGCTCGCGTAAGCGCGAGATGGCGTTGAATAACGAGCAGAAGGAACGCAGTGCCTACATCGCAAGATTCACTAATACCGAAGGAGACCTCGGCGGTATGGATGCACCACGGCGGGCACAGAGTCATGAGGGCACGGTCTGGTACGAGCGTTACCTGGCCGCGTATGAGCGTTCGGACTACGAGGCGATGTTGAACTACTATCGGGCTTACTACCCGAAGCCTCCGTGGATGGTGGATGAGTCTCCGATCGTGCCGATTCAGGTACCTGTACTGGAGTTCCATGGCCTGGAGGACGGAGCCTATGTTAACGAGTCACTGAACGATACCTGGGAATCGATGGGCAAGGATTTTACTCTGGTTACGCTCCCCGGAATCGGCCACAACTCTCAAAACACAGGCGACATTGAGTTCGTCACCACGATGCTGCGGTCCTGGCTAACGATGCAGAAGGCCAGGCAGTAGCCGGCTAAGCCGAATTTCTTGAGGCATTGATATTGCCATAGAGCGATCGCACTACCATCTTCTCGTAAACCTCAATTAGTGGGTCGTCTTCATTCTTGCTTCTAAGTTCGTTGATCTTCATCAGGGCAAATTGTTGTGTAACGAGCAGAGGAAGAACGACGCGTTCGCGCAGCTCAATACTGAGTCGTGCTCTGGGAGCATCCTCTAAAAGGTATTCCTGTCCTGCGACCTTCAATACCATAGCGTACGTCAGTTCATACTCTGCGTAGATCATCTTCCAGAATTCGCCGAAGCGTTCATCCGTTTCCATATATCGAGTGAGGGCGAAATTGGTCTTGGCGAGATTCTGCATCCCATTGGCTATCAGTGCGCGGAAGAAGCCCGAGTCCCTATTGAGTTGAATGCATGTATCGAGCTGCCCCAGTTTTTCCTGTTCTTGCAGAGCGGTTCCAAGTCCGTAGTAGCCGGGTACGTTCTGCTTCAATTGCGCCCATGCTCCCACAAAAGGAATTGCGCGCAGGTCTTCGAATTTCAGCTCGGAGCTGTCGCCGCGTTTAGCCGGTCGGCTGCCGATATTCGTCATGTTGTAGTAGTTCAGCGTGCTCATCTCTTCAAGATAGGGCAGGAACAACTCATGTTTCTTCAGAGACTCATATTTCTCCAGGCTCGTTCGTGCCAGCGACTCTATCAGGCTGCTCTGTTGTTCATTCAATTCTCTCTCGGGGCGATCGAAGAGGTTGTTCTCCAAGCCAGCTGCCAATAGCAGACTCAGGTTATGTTGCGCTGCCGGCTTTATGCCGTAGTTAGAACTGATGGTCTGGCCCTGTACCGTCATCTGAATCTGATTGCTCTCGATCTTCTTGCCGAGGGCGGCATAGAAAAGATAGGCATTGCCTCCACCCCGTGCTGTCGGACCACCGCGGCCATCGAAGAATATGACCTCTATACCTGCCTCTCTGGAGATGGCAGTCAGATCTTCCTTGGCCCTATAGATTGCCCAGTTGGCCATAAGATAGCCGCCGTCTTTCGTGCCGTCTGAGAAGCCAAGCATAATGGTCTGGCGATTACCGCGATTTGCCAGGTGCTGCTTGTAGACTGGATTGGCATAGAAGCTGCGCATGTATTCGCCGGCCTGATGCAGGTCGTTGATGGATTCGAACAGCGGCACAATATCGACTGTTAGCGCTTTATCTTTCCAGCCGCACAGCTGGAATAGTGCATAGGCGCGAGCCATATCGAGCGGGCCATGACAGTTGCTGATGATATAGCGGTGGCAGCCCTGCTCGCCGTTCAGCGCTTGAATATCACCTATGAGTGAGAACGAGGCTAGCGTGTCTTGCATGACCGGCTCTTTGAATGAAGAGATGTCGGTCTCGCCAGAAATTTTGAGCAGCAGATCTACCGTTTGCGCATCGTCCAGTCCATCGAATTGCGCGCCGAATGCTGGGTCCTTCTCCAAGACTGCGGCTAGGGCGCTAGCAATGACGCGGCTGTCCTGGCGAATATCGAGGCTAGCAAAATAGAAGCCGAACAGATATACCTTGCGCCTGAACGAGCGTAGCTTCTCCACGAATAATCCCTGATTCTTCTCAATCAGTATCGCTTCTATTTCGTCCAGTTTTGCAATCAGCGCCTGCGCATCTAGTGTGTAGTGTGGTTTGCTCTCGGACATCTCGTCGTGCAGTTGCTTCTCAAGGATCTCGAGAATCTCATAGGTCCCCTCGAAGGTGAGTCGCCGTTTTAGGTCGCGTATTTCTCGGTGATAGCAGCTCGCGATGCCATAGCGAAGTTTTGCGGCAACGCGACGAGTAGTATCTACGTTAACAAAGGGATTTCCATCACGGTCGCCGCCAGGCCAGAAGCCAATGGTCATGAGCTGCTGATTCTCGATGACATTTGAGTCGATACGACTGGCGAACTTATCGATGATCTGCCCCATCACGGGGTAGAAGATATTGCCTAGATACCAGCTGAGTAATACGGCCTCGTCATAGGGTGTCGGTTTCTTCTTCTTCGAGAAAGGTGTGTGGCCGAGTTGCTGTAAAAGATTTCTCACCTCTGGATTATCATTTCTCCCTATGGCGCGTGTTAGATCGCTGATAATCGAGAGGACCGGACCAGGATAGAATTGTGTGGGATGGGCGGTGAGGGTTACGCGGATGCCAAATTTCTTGAGGATGTCGGAAAACTTTTCTTCCAGGTTTTCAGATTCGACCTTTTCGAAGACGCTGCGCAGGATCTTTAGTTTCTCGATTTCATGCATCTTGCGATAGGCGGCATCCTCCAATGCATCAACCAACACTACCTGACGTTCTACATACTGAATGACCTTGAAAAGAAAATTATTCTTATCCGTAGCGGTGAAATGCGGCTTGTGCAGATCGAAGAATTCTTCGATGATCGTGTCTGGGTTCTTGTCATCGATGAGGCCCTGCTGACAGGCGGCATCCAATAGCGGCAATAGCAGCCCGGTCTTTTCTACAGCATCGAGAGGTAGTGTGAGGAAGAGGCCGTTATAGAGTTGGTAGTTTAGGCCGATTAGTTCTTCGAATTTATTCGCGAGTGAGTCGTTCATCATTGTCCATTTGGTAACTTGCTTAGGTGATTCTCATTGTACCTGAATACGCCTCCTCGCTGTGCGCCAGCACATAAGGGAATGAGAATTTTGTCTGTGGATCAGTCGAAGAGACTGAGGTCCACAATCTCGGCCATCGCCTTGTAGCCAGCATCGTTTGGATGCAGATTATCCTCGGTGAATGCGGGAAGTATTCGGCTGGGCTTGCTTGGGTCTTGCACAGCCCTCTCGAAATCTATGACGCCATCGAACGCACCGCTTTCGCGTATGAAGGTGTTTACCTTTTGCCGAACTGCTTCACCCTCGGCCGTGTAGTACGCAGCGTCTTCGTATGGGGTTAGTGTTGCGCCTATTACCTTTATGCCGCTCGCGTGAGCCCGAACGATAAGCTGCTTGTAGCCCGCGATAACGTCGGCGGATGAGATAAGGCTGCCGCTTGGCGACATGCCTATATCGTTGATACCTTCCATAAGCACCATGTGAGTTACATTGCTCAATGCGAGCACGTCGCGTTCGAAGCGCGCCTGCAGATTCTCCCCAAACAAGCCATTGCCCTCGGTCGTCACTCTATTGCCGCTTATGCCCGCGTTCACCACGGCATAGTTCTGCGCCGTAGTATCGGCGAAGAGTCTTCTTGCAAAGTGATTGGGCCAGCGCTGGTTCGCGCTCACAGTGGATCCCCAGCCGTCGGTTATGGAATCGCCAACCATCGCGATCGCAGAAAGCGATTCGGCACTGATTACATCGATTGCAGTGAGCAGCGGCCATGCCGGTGTCTCTGTCACGTCAGTCAGGTTGAGAGCGCGAGTCTGATCGCCGTTCGCGGCGACATAATTAGTCTGATTCGACAGGGCGTGCGCCGTTAGGAAGCCCGGAGCGTCGGGCAGGTAGAGGCTTATGCTTAGGTTTGTCATTTCCGGCACTGTATAGCTGATAGGGTCGCTGAAAACTACCGCTCCCTTGGGAATTGTGATCGCGTCACTGCCCGAGAAACTCAAGGAGGCGCTAGTTCCGCTTCGAATGGAGGCTCCTTCAGATTGCAGAGCGATGGATGCCGCACCTAGAGTAATCGGACCATTGCCGTGGGTATTGCTTAGTCGAATGCGAACGCTGTCGCCACCCGCGCTGGTATGGATGATAAGGCGTAGTGTCTGTTCATCGGGATTATTTTCCGGGTCGGTCTGACCGGGCAGTGTGCTAGGAGAAGCTGTCCACGTTGTGAGCCAGCGCGGATCGCTGTGATCCTGTGCCTGAGCGAAGGGAGTCACGACTGCTGTCGTCAAAAACAAAATGGTGACGAGCAGAGACAGATGGCCTGAGCGCCGCTTGGAATTCAAGGGGAGGCCTAACGCTTCGAAGATCTTCATAATGTTTTCCCAACGTTGCTATACATGCTGTGTGTTGCATCGAGTAAAGCATAGAATACTGAGGATGAGAAATGCAATTCAGGAGTTGCTTGGCAATTCAGCGGCTGCTATAAATTCGCAATAGTCCTCTTCATTACCGCCCCGTCGTTTCCTGCGATTGGAGCGAAGTTGGACGCATAGAAGGGAGCGTGTCGCGTTATGGATCTACTGCCAGCAGTTGAGATGGAATCACCGAGTTCGGTGGCGGTGAACGCCTCGATAATTTGGCTGCATGGACTCGGTGCCGATGGCAACGACTTCGCGCCGCTGGTACCGCAGCTGCGACTGCCTGAGAGTTTCGGCATTCGCTTTATTTTTCCTCACGCGCCTTCCATTCCCGTATCCATCAACAATGGATTCGTCATGCCTGCCTGGTACGACATCAAGGAGATGGACATCGATCGCCACGTAGATGAGGAGCAGTTGCTGCAATCAGCTGCGTGGGTGCATGCACTCATCGACCGCGAGATCGAACGGGGGGTAGACAGCAGCCGCATCATCGTCGCCGGATTCTCTCAGGGTGGGGCGGTGTCCTTCGAGGCGGCGCTGACCTATCCGAAACCGTTGGCGGGGATCATGGCGCTGTCGACCTATTTCGCCACGGCAGACAGCATCAAGATCAACCCCGTCCAAAAATCGATCCCGATTCTGATTTGTCACGGCAGCATGGACCCCGTGGTTCCCGAGGCTTTGGGGCACAAGAGCGTCGCGACGCTGCAAGACCTGGGCTTCGCGCCTCAATTTAATAGTTATCCCATGGAGCACTCGCTGTGCCCGCAGCAGGTGGAGGATATTGCTGCCTGGATAAGCAGCACCCTGAGCTGAGCCGGCTGCAGCAATACTCTCAATTGCCTGTTGACCTTAGAGTTAACTCTAAGCTTATACTTGCCCCAACTACAGCCATTCGGCCTAAGATTAGGGGTTAGGGACATGCTAAAAATCAGTGAATTGTCAGAGCAGACGGGGCTCTCAGCCCATACTCTGCGCTACTACGAGAAACACGGCCTCATCAACGCCAGCACCCGCAGCGAGGCGGGCTATCGCTTCTACAGCGCTGCCGATGTGCGGCGCGTTCAGTTCGTGAAGACCGCACGTAACACCGGATTCTCTCTCGACGACATCGGCCAGCTTCTCTCCATACGAGTGGATAAGCAAAGTCACAGCTGTCAGGAGGTTACCGACATCACGCAGAAGAAGTTGAGTGAAGTGAATGCCAAGTTGGCAGAGTTGTTGTCGATTCAACAAACGCTGGAGTTGCTGCTAGAGAGTTGTTGCGGCGGGCCAGAAAATGCCACGCACTGTTCCATCATGGAAGCATTGGACGAAGGCTTGCTGCGCGATGAAAAGAAAGCAGCAACTAAAGGCAGAACGCGATGAATTTTCTTACCATATTTTGGAACCTTGTTATCGAGAGCGCGCCCTGGTTGCTGCTCGGTTATCTATTAGCTGGCATCATCAAACAGGTCATTCCCGGCGAGTGGGTGCACAAACAATTGGCGAAGCCGGGCTTCGCTTCTATTGTTAAGGGTGCGTTTATTGGTGCGCCGCTGCCGCTATGTTCCTGTGGTGTGATACCAACTGCGCTCGCGGTACGTAAGGCTGGTGCCTCGAAAGGTGCCACGTCTTCTTTTTTGGTGGCTACACCGGAGACGGGTGTCGATTCAATCTCGTTCTCATTTGCCGTCCTGGGGCCCATATTCGCCATAGCCCGTCCCATAGCGGCTTTAATTAGCGCAATCCTGGCCGGCGTTTTGGTCAATAGTATTGATTCTGAGGAGGAGGTGGCCGTCCCTGCAAAGGCCGAGAGCAAATGCTGTCATAGCCCAAAGCAACACAAGGCAGAGGCAGAACCGAGACTGAGGGAAAAGCTCTTGGCTGCGGTGCAATATGGTTACGGGCGTATGATCTCCGATACCGCTAAGTGGTTGGTGATCGGTCTGGTGGCAGCGGCGGTCATAACAGCTCTTGTTCCTCAATCGTTTTTCCTGCAATGGGGAGACGGCTTGCTCGCTATGATCGTTATGGTCATCGTGGGTCTGCCCATGTACATCTGTGCCACGGCGTCGACTCCGGTAGCGGCAGGTTTTCTGTTTGCCGGTGTATCGCCGGGAGCTGCGTTGGTATTTATGCTAACCGGGCCCGCCACCAATATCGCGACGATGGGGGTGATCAAGGAGCAGTTGGGTATGCGTGCACTGATAGCCTATATGGTTGGCGTGATCGTCACCGCGATCGTTAGCGGGCTAGTCCTGAATCAGCTCTATGCCTACTACGGGTGGCCGCTGCAGCTCTCGATGATGGAACACGCAGAGAATTATCCACTGTGGCGACAGTTAGCTGCATTGTTGCTGAGTGCTCTGGTGTTGAGAGTCTGGCTGCAACCGTTGTTCGCACGCCCAGGCGAGCTGCAAGAGTCAGTCTAGGACTCATGAATGCGGTGTTGGGCATCGAGTCGAAAGACTCGATCGGCCACCTGAGGCAAAGTGCGCAGGCAGTGCCGAGTTAGACGTTCGAAATGTTGAATGAAGCGCGCGATGGCTTTCTCGTCCATGAGGCCTGTGGCATCACGCGGCGCATGTTCGCGCAGCTTCGCTTCCTGCAGACTGCGCCACTGAAAAATCGCTTCGAAATCGGGCGCCTGTAACATGACCAACATGTGCAGCTGAGCGAAGATTTTTTGGTAGTCGCCGGCTAAAGCACGATTCACGTAGGCGCGCCAGCGACCATCTCCATCCTCGCTACGCTCGAGGTCATTGATAGCCTCGCTTAGTTCTTCTTCATTCTGTGGCGTCGCTCCGACGAACCAGCCCTCGAGAATTACCACGTCGATCGGGCCCTGTAATCGAGTGCAAGCTGCCCGCGCCATGCAGTCATCCCTAGCCTTATCGAAACCGGGCAGGGTAATGTAATCTCCCGAGCCTGCGTTTTTAAACTGCTGCATCAGCATCAGCGCGAGGTCAACATCGTGAGTGCCAGGAACTCCGCGGGAACCTAATAGCGGATGAACTGCCACAGCCAACTCCTGCCGCCGCGCCCTAGAGTAGTAGAAATCATCGATAGAGAGCTTGGCTACCCGATAACCGGCCTGTTCGAGTAGGCTGCTTAGCAATGCCGCCAGGGTGGATTTTCCCGTGCCCTGAGCACCGTTTATGCCAAGAAAGTAGGGGCGCTGTTGTGCAGATTGCATCGCTTCGATAATGTCGCGAATAAGAGGCAGGAAGCACTGTCGGGCATCGCTGGCATAGCTGTCAGGAAGGCCCTCTCGTTGGATAAATTCGTCTATAAGCTGTTGATACATTGTGGGTAGAATAGCTCCATCTCTACTGCATTGCGAAATATGATTCCGTGCACACTGTTCGGTGTGCTCGTAAAACTTCCTGTGTTAGCATCTTAACGGTAAACTCAATTCTACTCCGAGGATTAGCTTCACGGGCTTCCCCCAGAGTATTTAGTGCCAACCGATTCTACCTCAAATGAAAACTTCACTGCTGCCAGAACGACCCTTGATAATCTCGCCGACATTGGCGGCGACTATTGGTTTGGAAGAAGCAGTAATGTTGCAGGTGCTTGCGGAGCTGATCAACGCCAAAGAAGTCTGTCGACGCAGTTCACACCCCAGCCTCGAATGGGCTGAGCTTACCGACAGCGATCTGCAGAAGGCATTTCCATTCTGGGCTGCGGTCGATCTTCGGCGTGTGCAGAGTAGCCTGCAGAATCTGGGCCTGATAATTGTAGACCCGGTTAACGAGTCCGATTCTCAAGCGCGTAGCAGCTTCTATGCGATTGACGAGCCAAACGATGCTTATCGAAGCAACAGTTCCGCTCAGCCTCAGCATGAATCTAGCGGACAGGCAAAGCGCGCTAGCCAAAGTGATTCATCCCCGTTTCCCGATGATGAGGGAAGACAGCCAAACCAACGGAATAACGTAACCCCCATTCCGACCAGCGGTGCCTCTCTGATCTCTCCGAATTGGCTGCCGGGACTCGATTGGATAAAGAAATGCAAACAGCATAATGTACCTGAGGAATTCATTCACGCGCTGGTTCCAGAGTTTGTGGGTTATTGGCGGGATCGAGCTCAGGCGCGATTCTCCTGGGGAAACGCCTTCTACAAGCATGTGCTGAAGGAATGGCGCAACGAACAGACCCGCAAGGGTGCCTACGAGCTCGCAACCGAGATGTCCGCACAGTGGCGCCCCAGTCAAGACGCGGTAGGCATTCTCGAGATATCGGGTATTAATAGTAGCTTCATCGAAGACGCGATACCGGAGTTCGTGCTCTACTGGCGTGAGCGCGGTATGGTGAATGGTGCCTGGAATACTAAGTTCATCGAACACATCCGCAGGCAGTGGGCCAAGTTTTCGGCATCCTTCGGTTACGACGATACGCCCAAGGCGATTCCTGCAAGCTGGCAGCCGAGCAGCGACTGTTTTGAGATATTACAGCTCGCGGAAATAGACGAGGCGTATGCGAGGCGAAAGATTCCTGAGTTCGTCATGTACTGGAAAGACAGTCAGCAGGTGAAGTCCTCCTGGAACACTGTATTTCTACAATTCATCAAACAAGATTGGGCGCGACAGTTGAAGCAGGCTGAAGGCGCAGATTTAACCTATGCAGAAAATCAATCCCTTGTTGGATCAAGCCAGCAAAGAGTTAAAGAGCGATTCCAACGCATCGCTGACCGAAGTTGGGCGGAGTAACACGGCTCCGAAGGTTACAGAGGGCGTTGCAGAACCGGCCGGCGAATTTAACGGTGGCGCCAAGCTCGACCATGTCGATGCGATCAATCAGATATTCGCAGAATTCGAGTTCGCGTATCACAACCAATTTCACAAGGCCTTCTCGGATGAGGGTGGTCAGATTATCGCCAAGAAATACTGGATGAGCAGTCTCGAGCAATACTCACCCCTGCAGATTGTGCAGGCAGCGAAGCAGGTCATTCGTAGCCAGGATTATTTGCCCTCTATAGCGGCTTTGGTGAAGGCCTGTGAGCAAGGCTTAGATCTCTTTGGCCTGCCTTCACCCCGGCAGGCCTATCTGGAAGCCTGCGCAGCACCCTCGCCGAAGCGCGACTATCGATGGAGCCACGAGGCGGTCTATCTGGCAGGTCAGGCGGCTGGCTGGTTTGTGCTCGCTTCTGAGGCCGAGTCGGTGTCTCTGCCTCGCTTCGAGTACCACTACGAGCTTCTCTGTCGACGGGTAGTCAAAGGCGAGGAGCTGGTGCTGAATACGGTCGCTCCTCTTGCAGATAAGATCCGGCGGCCACTGGGCAGGGAAGAGACGAAAGCGCGCCTCGCCAAGATGCGCGACGAGCTCGGCCTGTAATTAGTAGCTCCTAAACTTATCGATGAGTGAAGCGCGGCTAGCCATTTAGCTTCTTGTACTTCACGCGGGTTGGCTCGTTGGATTCGCCAGTGCGCTTCTTCCGTTCGGCTTCGTAGTCTGTGTAGTTACCTTCGTGCCAGATCACTTCGCTCTCGCCCTCGAAGGCAAGGATGTGGGTGCAAATGCGGTCCAGGAACCAGCGATCGTGGGAGACGACGATGACGCAGCCGGGGTAGGCGAGCAAGCCTTCCTCTAAAGCGCGCAAGGTTTCCACATCGAGGTCGTTGGTCGGTTCGTCCAATAACAGCACATTGCCTCCGCGTTTTAGCAGTTTCGCCATATGTAAGCGATTGCGCTCTCCGCCTGAGAGGTCCTTCACGAACTTCTGCTGATCTCCTCCCTTGAAGTTGAAGCGGCTGGCGTAGGCCCGCGATGATATCTCGTACTTGCCGATCTGCAATTGTTCCTGTTCGTCAGATATTTCCTGCCATACGGTGTTCTCGCCGTTTAGCTCGTCCCGACTCTGATCGACATAGGCTAGATCGACCGTCTCGCCCAACTCGATGGAGCCGCTGTCTGGCTGCTCGGTTCCTACCAGCATGCGCAGGAAGGTTGTCTTACCCGCACCATTGCCACCTATGATGCCGACGATGCTGCCCTTCGGCACGGAGAAGCTGAGGTTCTCGATCAGACTCTTGTCCTCGAAGCCCTTGCACAGATCCTTGACTTCGATAACCTTGTCGCCCAGTCGCTGGCCCGGTGGGATGTAGAGTTCGGATGTCTCGTTTCTTTTCTGGAAGTCTTGAGAATTCAGTTCTTCGAATCGCGCTATACGGGCCTTGCTCTTGGATTGTCTGCCCTTGGGG
>CAXBLN010000125.1:0-10848 GCA_963976555.1 uncultured Gammaproteobacteria bacterium | reverse complement strand
CTCACGCTCCCCTCCCGCTTTCTATTCGATCCTCTCAATTTATCTTGAAGCCGGAAAATTCGTTGTCCCGCGCGCCTGGCCAAGCCACCACAATTTGTAACAAATTAGCTGAAAAAAGTTGACCTATATCAGAAAACAGACTTTTTCCAGGGGCAGAATAGGCCTTAGAGAGCGTTGTGACAGCCGTCAGCCACGCTAGAAGCTGAGAAATAGGCACACAAATCAGAAGCTTGCTTAATTAGAGCTATCGATAAGAGTCGCTAAATACCTATTACTATTAGTAAAAGAGGCAGGAGAAAATATCATGAGGAAATCGAATTTACTTGGGCTGTTCTCAGCGATGGCGTTAGCCCCCGCACTTGCCGGAGCGGCAGAACCCGCAGACCATGAAGTTACCTATGCGAAAGAAGTGTCGCGCATAATTCAGGATAACTGCCAAATCTGTCACCAACCGGGTCAGATCGGTCCCATGTCTTTCACGAGTTACGAAGAGGTTCGTCCCTGGGCGCCGCTTATCAGACTGAAAGTACTGGAACGTGAGATGCCTCCCTATCAATACGATCACGATATTGGCGTACAGGAATTGAAGAATGACTGGCGCATGTCTGATGAAGACATCAACACACTCGTCGCATGGGTAGATGCCGGCTCTCCGTTTGGAAATCAAGAAGATTTGCCGGGGGCGAAAGAGTATCCCCAAGTCGGAGAGTGGCGACTCGCTGAAGAGCTGGGACCACCCGATCATGTTATCCAGTCCACCGCATGGGACGTTCCCGGCAAAGGACAGGACATGTGGTGGGAGCCCGAAGTGGACACGGGTATCACCGAGAGTCGCTGCATCAAAGCAGTTGAGACACTGCCCTCGGCAGCCGCTCACGGCTCTACTCACCACGCGAATTCTCACTTCATGGTGCAGGACGAAGAAGGCGAGTGGGTAACCTATGGCCGCCTATCCGAGTATGCCTATGGCAAGCTTGGTGAGAAGGTTCCCGAAGGTGCGTGTAGAACAGCCCCTGCGAATTCCAAAGTGGGCTGGAGCATTCATTACTATCCCGACGGAAATGCAGTGCCAGACGATCAGGTATCTGTCGGTATCTGGTACCACGATGAAGAGGACAACTTTCAGGAAGCGGCAGCCTACCCGCAGGATCTGCGGCTCTATATGCTTGATGGCGGCGGTGACTACCTCATCCCACCTCATGGCACGCTAATGACACAGGGATTCCACTCCTTCGATCATCCGGTTCGCATAGATAGCTGGCAGCCCCATCTACACCTGCGTGGCGTCGCGATGTCCATGGAGGTTTTCAATCCTGAGACAGGAACACGCGAAGTGCTGAGTCAGGCTTCCAACTGGAATGCCGGCTGGAATCACAGCCATACCTACGAAGACGGTTTCCAGCCGCTGATACCAGCTGGCTCGACAATTATCCTTACTTCATGGTTCGACAATACGGCGAACAATCCGCGTAACCCAGACCCTGATCAGTGGGTCGGTGCAGGCCAGAGAACAACAGACGAGATGTCCCATGCCTGGATCGCCGTTACTCACCTGGATGACGAGGGTTATGAAAAAATGTTAGCGGAGCGCAAAGAGCGTGAACAGAGAACTGTTGCTACCGTGGGAGGTGTTCGATGAACTCTTATAAGCGATATGCTACCGGCGCAATTGCAGCCTTGCTGATGGCGCTGATTGCAGCCCCTGTCTATGCACAGCTGCCATCTCACCTGCGAGACTTCCAACTGGCTAGCAGGAAGGCGAGTGGCGATCTTGTGGGCCCGATGTTTAATGGCTGGATCAAGAATGAAGACAACTCCATCACTATGGTCTTCGGTTTTGTAAACAGAAACCGAGAAGAGATCGTTGATATTCCTCTTGGTCCGAACAACTTCATCGAGCCCGCACAGTTCGATGGCGCGCAACCTACACACTTTCCCGTTTACAAGCGTGGTGGTTTTGTCGGTATTCAGGAAAGAGGAGCATTCGCCATCACCGTGCCAGCCGATATGGCAGACACCGAAGTCGTGTGGACTCTGAAACACGCGGGTCACAGCTACTCGATCCCAGGCCGGGCGACATCGACAGCCTACGAGATGAGCCGTTTGGAGAGAGCGCTGGGCTCCCTGTCACCAGCCATTAGGTTCGACTTGGACGGGCCCGAGTCTACTGACCGCGAAGGAATCAGGGCAACGAAGATTTCGGCGTCGGTTGGCAATCCCGTAACGCTGACTGCCTATGCACAGGATCGAGGGAATCGAGGCGACTACGATGTGAAAGAACTTCTCGTGCCAGTGGGCACAGAATGGGTGATGCATCAGGGACCTGCCATGCCGGAATTCGAATCTGCGAAGATAACCGGTCGCGATAGAGCGACAGAAGGTGAAGCCGAGGGCACTGTCGACGGCTGGACCGTCGTGCAAACACAGGCTACTTTCTGGGAACCAGGCGAATATGTTGTCCGTCTACGAGTCGACAATTTCATGGCGGACGACAGCAAGTTCGACAACCAATGCTGCTGGTCCAATGCCTATGTGCCGGTCACAGTAACGCCATAGCTATGGCCTAACTAAGTAAGCAACCGAACGCCCTGGGCCACCTTCATATGGCTCAGGGCGTTTTTTATTGCAGATGCTAAAACACTGGGACCGGACAGCACTAACGCAATTCCAACAAGTTCTCGGGGTCAGGCCTGAATATAAGATAACGAATATCAGTTTCCAGAGTCGACCACCAGTGCGGCGTATTTCCCGGGATGACTATTACGTCTCCGGGCACGACGACTCGACTGACGCCGCCGCTAATTCCCGAGCCAGCGAAGTTTGGTCGTCCGGTGAGCCTGCTGCCTCCTGTGCTTTCCTCATCGTCCAAGGTGCCACCCGTTACCAGCGTTCCAGTACCCGCCAATATGTAATAGATCTCCGATATCGAAGTATTGTGCCTTATCGCTCGACCGGGCAGTGACTGCGGCCGGAACACACCAAATATCCCAGCGTTGTGCCCGCCCACATCGACTACCCGAATCGCCCTGTCACTAATGGCATCATCAGGCAGCGCGTCGATAAAGGCATCGATCTGCGCATTGGAGATGTAGGTGCCAACCGGTAGCTGCTGCGCTTCGACGCTTAGCGTAAAGAGGCACAGCAATGCCCCTTACTTTATGAGAATTTTCATCAACTGCTCCTTTGAATATTCAGTATCTTATTGTTGCCAATTTTTAGAGACAAGACATCCTTCGTTCGTAGATTGTCAGCTTTATGGGGCAATTGGAAGTTTGGCAGGAATCTCCTGCATTGGCTCTTCGCGTAGTTATTAAGACCTGTGGCAATTTCAAGGCCCCTTCATTGTGCTCTGAATTTTATCGAAAACCCCGATTGCTTGATTTCCCTCACTACGATTGCAGCTATTGAGAGTAGCGTAAAGATAAAGTCGAAAAGCAATCGACACCACGTGTCTGAATAATTTTTGGGAGAGTTCACACATGTCAAAAATAGTACAATCGTTATTTGCGGCCCTAACGCTTACTCTCTTCTCTCTGGGCGCGGTAGCGCAAAGTGAGAATCCCTTCCTTGGCACCTGGGATATTGATATCGATGAATCCGATTTCGGTAGTGCGCCAATACCTCGATCCATCGCGCGCAGCTACGCAGATCTTGGCAACGGGAGATTCATGTACTTGGTAGTCACTACCAACCAAGATGGAGAAGTGGACGCCACCTCCTCCAGCTATTCCTATAGCGGCGAGCAATACCCCATCGCCAGCCTCGCTACGATACCGACAGCCCGCATCTCCTATAAAAGGATTAATGAGACGACCGTGGAGTACACCGTGCGCCTGGATGGCGAGGTACAGCAGATCGGCGCCAAGTTCATTTCGCCGAATTATCAACGGCTAACGATCGCCATCCAATATCCTAATTCAGACCAGAAAGATCAGATTCTTGTTTTCAATAAGCGATAGATGGCTTAGCGCAAAATCCGTTGTTTTGAATACCTAACAGCTGAGACGACCTGACATAAGCTCCCTACTCTTTCGGATCGCTGCCTTCGCTCGCTGCGCTTTTCAGCCTTAACTTTCCTACAACACTGACGCCTGCGTGTTATTCTGAGTTATTATTGGCAGAATTCAATTTGCGGAAAGCGTAGATGAGAAAGACCCTACTAGCGGTACTCCTGTCAGGGGCTGTTCAGCCTGCCCTGGCCGACGCCGAGTCGGCTTCACAGGCCCAGATCGAAAGCGCCTGGTTGGCATTCAGCAACGCCAGGGGCGAAGCTTCGCTAATACGCGGCGATGTGCAACATCCGTCAGCAAATGATGTATTCCGAACCATTCCCGATGTCAGCGCTGAATCCCTAAATGAGGAGAAGCTGCAGCTAGGCTCTGAGCTGTTTAACGAGGGAAGACTATCCAGAGACGGTTCCGTGGCCTGCTCCTCCTGTCATCTCGGCATGATGGGCGGCGCCGATCGTAGACCACTGCCTTTTGGAATAGGTGGCGCTCAGGGAACTCTTAATGTGCCTACCATCTTCAACGCCGCGTTAAATTTCCGCCAGTTTTGGGACGGCCGCGCACTGACACTGCAGGAACAGGCTTTGGGTCCTATCGAAAACCCAGTTGAATTTGGTCATGATCGAGACGGCGCCGTGGCAGTACTGAGAACCATTCCCGACTATGTGATCGCCTTCGATAGGCTCTACCCCGACGGCATTACCGCTACGAACCTAAGCGACGCCATCGCCTATTACGAAACCATGAACTTTACTGGGTTGAGCTCACCCTTCCTGCGTCAGTTCGATGAGGAACAGAATCCCTTAAGCGCCCAAGCACGTCGCGGTCAGCGACGCTTCGTCGAGGTAGGTTGCGCCAGCTGTCACAACGGCGTCAATCTGGGCGGTAATTCCTACCAGCAACTTGGAGTCGCCAAACCCTGGTACGGCGCGAATGGACAGGCAAGCGAAGCGGATGACGGCCTGTTCGGGCGCACTGGTCGTGAACAGGATCGGCACGTGTTCAAGGTTCCGACACTACACAATGTGGCAATCACCGGCCCCTGGCTTCACGATGGCAGTATCGCCTCGCTGCAGCAAGCGGTAGACCGGATGGCGCGCTACCAATCGGGTCGCTATCTGGAAGACAGTGATATCGATGACATCGTTGCCTTCCTTCGCTCGCTAGGTGACAGCCTCGGCATGGTAGGCGACTGCTCCGTGAGCGGTAGCTACTCTGTCACCATGGACTGCAGCCTAAACCAGAACGCCTCCGGGTCGGGTCAAGATGCCGCGGCGGCAGAGTCATGGGCCTCTCTTCCCGACCCTGCAGTATTGACCCAGCGGCACAAGGACGAATACGGTGCAGCATTGAGCCTCGCAGCCGAATCGTCAACACGGATCAAAGAAGAAATGCAGCGCATCCGTAGGGGTCAAGTAGCACATTACGATTTCCTGCAGTACGAACACATAGAGATGTTGCGCCATGCTCGCGCACTTTCGTTTCCGCCGGCAAACATGGAGTCGGGACAACGCGAAGCGCTGTTGTCTCAGGCCAAGCAGTGGCAGCAGTCCGCCGAACAATACGAACTCATCATCGCCGACTTCCTGCGCGCCCAGGCCATAGCCAGCAGCGCCAAGTCCAACTACCAGGACTTGCTGCGCATACTATCGGTGGAAGCGGATGAGAAGATACTGTCGCTACTGGCGCAAGCCGAACAGAGTGCGCTCGCGTTTTACGCCCAGCCCCGCCTTGACACCCAACTAAAATTAGAAGACTCAACTCTGGCGCTACAGAGCCTCAACCTAAATCCCGAGCGACTCGAAGAACTGCAGCTTCAGGTTCGCTTGCTGCTGGCGTATGTCGCCATTCCGCAAGCCTAAATCACATAGAAAATAAGAAGGTCACAGATGAATAACAGAGCCTCAATAAGCATCGATGTAGCCGACATAGAGCAGGCGTTAAATTTCTACACAACGGCGCTAGGCTGCGAGTTCAAGAAAAAATATTCGGATGGCTGGCAAGTCATCGCCATCGCCGGATTGGATATTCACCTACAACAAAAAGCCGCAGGAACAGTCGCTGCTGGAGAGCATCTGCGAAATTATGACAGGCACTGGACACCCGTGCATCTCGACTTCACTGTAGAGGACATCCGCCCATGCTGTGCTGCCATCGAGAAGCATGGCGGTAGCGTTGAGTCGCAGTCGTTTTCCGAGCAAGCCGACATTGCCAATTGCGCAGACCCATTTGGCAATGGATTCTGCGTGATTCGAGAGTAGCTATGCAAAATTACTAAAGGAGAATGGAAAGATTTTTTGTACATCCATCGTATTCTTTACCCGGGCATTGCCACGACAAGGAACACCCACAATGAAGCTCGACACAAAATTAAACCTCGGCTCGCGCCTTCTGCTCTCTATCCTTACAGCCTGGTTTACTGTCCTGGCGGTGGCGGCCGATTCCGACTGGCCCGCGCAGGAATCCGGCGCCAAGGCGGCAGGGTTCAGCGAAGCGGGCATTACCCGCCTCGACAACGCCATGCGCGACATAGTTAGCGACCAGGATGTGGCTGGCATGGTGTGGCTACTGGCAAAAGATGGCGAGGTGGCCACGTTCGAGTCGGCGGGCCTGGCACGCACTGAGGACCAAGCGGCAATGGGCAAAGATTCATTGTTCCGCATTTACTCCATGACCAAACCCGTGACCGGCGTGGCATTGATGATGTTATACGAGGACGGACTATGGAAATTCGACGATCCCATTAGCAAATTCATTCCCGAGTTCGCCAAGCTGAAAGTATTGGCCGACTATGACTCTGCCGGTAATGTCGAGCTCGAAGCTTTGACGCGCCAACCTACCATGCGTGAGCTTCTTAATCACACTGCCGGTTTTGGTTACGGCCTGTTTGGTGACGATCCGGTCAACGAGGCCTTCCGAGAGCAGCAGGTACTGACTTCAAGCGACCTTGATGAGTTAATTGAAAAAGTAGCAGGAATCCCGCTTATGGCACAGCCTGGAGAGCAGTGGTATTACTCTGTGGGTGTGGACATTCAGGGCTATATCGTTGAACAAATTAGCGGCTTAACATTTGGCGAGTATCTGCAGCAAAACTTGTTTGCTCCACTGGGCATGAACGACACACATTTTTATGTGCAGCCACAAGACCGAGATCGCTTTGCCGAAGTTCACTACTGGGATAGCGAACGCAACCGCCTCGCGCAACAGCCTCATCGCACGGACCGGCCCAGCTATTTCGATGCAGACCGGCTCGAGTCAGGCGGGGGTGGTCTGGTGTCATCCACCCATGACTATGCCCGCTTTCTACAAATGCTGGTCAACGAAGGAAAACTCAACGGCGTGCGCGTCATGACTCCCGAATCGGTCCGAATAATGCGCACCAACAGTCTGACCGATGATGTGAATATGCGCTACGGCATCGGTGGTCCAGGCCAGCCCGGCCAAGGCTTCGGCGTCGACTTTGCCGTGACGTTCGATCCAGAAGCAGCGAATTCACCACAGGGCCCAGGCACTTATTATTGGGCAGGCGCCGCCGGTACATCATTTTGGATAGACCCCGTAAATGACATATTCTGGCTCTCCATGATTCAGGCACAGGGGCCGCGTCGCCCGGGTGCTGCCAACATGGGACAGATAGCAAGAGACATTATTTACGAAAGCCTGGAGTAATTAAGGTCGCCGGCGGCAGGCAGATTTATTGCCTAACATCTAATAAATGTTGAATTCGCCTGAGATACAGGGAATTACGAAGCGATGCGGAATGAGATCGCTGCTGTATTGAGGCCACTGACCACGTCTATGACTTGAATGCCGGGTATTATTGCCTCAGCGGTAGGAAAATCTGCGCTAGAAGTTGTGTAAATTTCGCATCTGAATATCCATTCGACACCAATCGAGGCTAGCGCCCTGCTCAGTCGGCAAACTGAGCATCAATTTCAGCTGGGTCTATGTCATTTACGGCGCAGGTAGAGTGAGTGCTTGGGGTGAATGCCAGCAGGCAGCCGCTAAGCGCAGAAGCGGTTCTTGCTAGGATGGTCATGAGGCAGCTCCATTCTTTTGAATTAAGCCTAGGCTGTTAGCACTAATTTACAGGAATTCTTACAGCATTTCCCATAGGTAGCTTAGCTGCAATAAGCGCGGGGCTTACTCCTCATCTATCGGCACAAGCAATCGCTGCACTTGAGCGCTGCTTAATATCAGACATAGACTCTTACAAAACTCCTCCCGTAACCCGTCGACACGTAATGAACAAAGGCCTTCAGGGATGTGCGTGGAGTCAGAACGCTGCGGCAATCGTTCTATAGCGCACAAGCGACTCTGCTACTTTAATCCTATAACGCATAAAGCTATTGCCAATCTGTCATGCGAGTACTAATCTGGCCACACTATTTGTGAGATAGATGTGAACTAAAATTAATTAGATCAGAGCTAATAGGATACCAACCATGGCGGGTCGTTTAAAAATTGCCGAGTGGGAAACAATTAATGCGGAGCTAAACAGGGATCCGGATTTTTATGGACTTCCCGAAGGCGGGCGCGAGGCTTCGTTGATCATGGCTTCTTTCAATATACGGAAGCTGGGTAATGTGGGAAACAGAGAACGGGAGATCGAATTTCTATCCAAGTTTTGCGCACGATGCGACCTTATTGCTATTCAGGAAGTACAAGACAATCTCGACGGATTGGTTCGCCTCAAGGAGCGCATGGAGTCAAAGATTGCTGGCCAAGGCGAGTTCGATATAGTTGTTTCAGATATCACAGGCGAAGTTCCGGGCGAGAGAGCGATGTCTGAACGCCTGGCGTTTATATACCGCAAGCGTCGAATTAAGCGATTGGACATGGTTTCGGATCTGAATATCGATCGCTCCTCCGTCATCGCTCGACTATTTGAAAACTACGATCTTATTGCGAAAAGCAAAGAAGAATTCGAAACCAAAATGCTGGAATTTGTAGCAGGCACGAGGAGGAGAAAACCTACCTGGGCTTCACCCGCCTTCATCAGTTTCATTCGATCTCCCCACGTCGTCGCTTTCGAAATCCCGGCAGCTAACGATCAACAGGCAATCACCTTTGCCGCTGTCAACGCACATTTAATCTATGGTCAGCAGAAGGAGCGGGACGCAGAGTTTGAGGCTCTCATTAGCTGGCTAACACATCGCCTCAAAGATCAAGATCGTATGACGGTAGATAACTTCGTGCTTCTCGGCGATTTGAATCTGAATTTTGATAAACCCATTAAAGATAGAGAACGAATTGAGCGTCGACTTAGAAGCCTGAACAAGGAAGTTTTTGGAGATGCCGAGAAAAGGCGAATCTATTTTCCATTCATCGATGGTAAACCCCTAACGGGAGAGAATATCCGCACTAATGCCAGAAGCGATCAAACATTCGATCAGATCTCGTTCTTTCTGGGCTCAAAAGAAAAGCAGCTTCCCAACGACAAATGGCGCGAGCAAGTCGACGAAAATAATCCCGACGGATTCAACTACGGAGTCTTCAACTTCAGTGATCTATTCGCCAGATCTCTCAAAGGGAAACCTTACAGCAGATTGAACAAGCGAGAAAAAGCCGAGATAGGAAAGAAGTTTGAGCATTCTGTCAGTGACCATTTGCCAATTTGGGTTCGAATTCCTCGACCAGGGTTTTGATCAATGAGGTCGGGATTAGTAGATGGGGCACTGAGTGGACGCGATTGATTCGAGGAACTAGTTAGGGCACTGGTAACCTGGTAGCTGTAGAAGTTTCTAGCGCTCAGTAGATACAGCTACGTTACTAACATTGTTAGTACCCGACTTTTCCTACTTTTCCATTACGAGTGTAAGAGCCCGTCAATATGTTGACACGGCTAGTGTCTGGGAGCAGTATCTGGAAGAGCGTAAAAGCTAGGAATAACGCACGACCAAATCATCTTGGCCAGGCGTATCATTCAAGATAAGAAAAAATAATATCTGCTTACGCAAGTAACGCGGGGTGACCCGCATCTACCCACAATTAGGAGGTTCCACCATGAAAAGATTTAGCTTGTTCCTTACTGCTATCATCACCTTGGCTCTGTCTGGCACTGCCATGGCAGAGATATTCGCCTTCATTCAAATGCCGTTGACCCCTAGTCAGGAAGCAACTGCTACTGCAACCGCTCCTGCATCCGATGGCTATGGCACTGTTACTGCTCTCTACGACGATGCCACAAAAATTTTAACCTACAACGTAGTCTGGCAATTGAACGAGGGATCCACCGTATCCAACAACCACTTGCACGGTCCAGCAGGGGTAGGTACGGCGGCCGGTGTCGCAGTCTCGTTGCCGACTTTACCAGCAACTAACTCCGGCAGGTTTGGCGGCACGGCAACCCTCTCGGACACGCAGGAAACAGATTTACTAGCCGGCAATATGTACTTCAACATCCACAGCACGCTGGCACCCGGAGGCGAATTGCGAGGTCAGATGATCCAGAACCCCACCTCTGGTAACCTCGTGTTTCAGAACAACGCCATTTCGATTAAAAACTTGATCGCGCCGGGATTCGACGGCAGCCAGGTCTACGATATCGATCTGACCGTCAACACCAACACAAGCAGCTTGGATGTATCTACAGCCACGCCGCAGCGCTAGCTAGCATCAGACCAATGGGGTCACCTCCTTAAGCACTTAATGGCGGCTTCCCCAAAGTCGGTATGCTCTTCCATAATGGCAGGCAGCCTTCGGCTGCCTGCCTGATTACCGGAGTGGTAGCTGTTGAGTAAGCAGGGTCAGAGCAAATATGCAGTGCTGACTATTAACACTGACTCTGAGATATCCCCAGAAAATATCTAAAAATATTAGTAGGTTAGTCTAACTAAAG
>CAXBLN010000124.1:0-10940 GCA_963976555.1 uncultured Gammaproteobacteria bacterium | reverse complement strand
CATGCCCGCTCGTATGCTGCCAGGGCTGCCCGAGTATCTCCTTCTCGGAGAGCTAGATCGCCGGCAACCTCGTGAGGGAATGGAAGATCCGGCATTAGGGACTGAATTCTCGCAACATAAGTCCTCGCCTGATCATAGTCATTGAGGTCGGAATTGATAGCTGCGGCCATGGTTAGCGCCTGAATATGATTCTCTTGCAGGTCCAACACGCCTTCGACCAGATTCAGCGCCTCTGTGAAATTCTGCGCTTCGCGCCTGAGCCCTGCATCCGCGAGCCTGACATCGATTATCGCGGTCTCCGTAAAAAAGTTATTGTCTCTAGCGATGGCTATATCGGCATATTCTCTGGCTCTTTCCAGCCGATTGGTCGCCAGAAAATATTGAGCCAAAGTCAACGGCGGCACAAAAAGCCTATCGTTGCGATCGATTATCCCTTGCACGATAGCTACGCTCGCCTCTTCAGTACCGTTGCCGGCGCCCGCTGCCAACAGGCCTCCGATTGCGTCGGAACTATCAATTTGCCGCTCAAGAACAGATTCAAACCTTTCCGCCGCGTCCTGATATTTGCCTTCGATTAAATCCAGTCTGCCCAGAGTCAGATTGCTCTGAAGATGATTGGCCTCCACTTCGAGTATGTTCGTGAAATAGGTTCTAGCCTGTTCCAGGTTCCCCTGCCTGATAGCTACCACACCGGCGGCTTCATTATTAAAGATCGAGTCGGGTTCGTCGTCGATCCAGGATTGTGTCTGACTGGCCGCTGCGTCGAAGTCTCCCTGCACCAGATATACGTCGATTAGCAGTGTCTTGGCCTCCTGAGACAAAGGATTGAGCCTATTGGCCACTAATAATTCGTCCTGGGCTGAAGGGAAATCCTGTATCTGAAAGTGACTCACTGCCAGAGCAAGATGCATCTCCGCCGAATCCGCTACAGGGGACAAGGACAGTGCCTGTGTGAATGACAAGATGGATGCCTCGAAATTTCCCAGCGCCTGCTGAGCCGCTCCCAGCATCGCCAGCAAGGAAGGATCTTCAGGATAGCGCTCCAGAGCCTCCTCCAACACGGTAAGTGCCAGATCCGGTTGATTGACCCTCAAACGCGATGCGGCAAGCGCTTTGATCAGTGGCGGTGCAGCGCTTTCGATATCAATAAATTCTGTTAAGAGGTCGCTCGCCTCGATGAAATTCCCCTGGGCGTATCGCGTCATACCCATCAGAATATTGGTGTTGGGATTGTCCGGAACTACTGCCAGGATACTGCTGAGAGCCTCCTCTGTGCGCTGCATGTCACCGCGCCGAAACATATTCAAGGCGGTATCGTAGTCGTTTATTATTTGGCCCAGAGGTGTCTCAGCCAGTAACTGGCTATATTGCAGTGCTTCGCTGTCTCTTCCCAGCTGTTGCAGCGGGACGATGATGCTCTGCATGATGGTGAATTTCTTCGACGTCATGGTGTCATACAAGGCCATCATATTCAGTGCTTCGGAATAGGCTTCCTCTGCCGCTGCATAGTCTTCTTCCAACATGGCGAACTGCGCACGCCAGATCCATACATCGAGATTTCGCGGCCCAGCCTGTATTGCCTGGTCGAGGTAATTATTCGCGTTTTCCATGTCGCCGCCCTGCGCCTGAACTTGCGAAAGCAGAATTAGCGCATCAATATTATCGCTGTCATTGCCGAGTACTGTCTGAAATGCTTCCTCTGCCGCGCTTGGGTCACCGCTGAGCATGGCTATATTGCCGAGCATTAGGTTGAGCTCATCCTGTTCCGCACCAGGGGCTAGTTCGAGATCGTCGAACAGTGTTTGTGCGTCCTGCGTCCTGCCGGAAACGAGATAGGCTTCTGCAAGTTTCAATATAATCTGCGTATCGTTAGGTCTCTGCTCATACACTGCTGTCAATAGCTCGACGGCTCGGGCATTGTCGCCGGTATCCAAACTGAGCTGGGCCATAAATGTCACGGCATCACGATTTTCGGGCGCTAATTGCAGGGCATTCTGAGCTTCGATTCTGCTGGCGCGAAATTGTCCCTGCCCACGATAGAGTTCAGCCAGGCTCAGATGGGATTCCATCGCCAATAAGTCATCAGCGCTGGGGCCAGCCTGCTCTTCGCTGTCGCCTCCGCAGGCGCTGAGCGCTAGAACAACCGCGCTAATAACGACTAGCGGATAAAATTTTCTTATTGTGCTAATACCCATGATTCTGTCGTCCCGTTTGTTGTAGAGGCATCTCGAAGTATCCCTGTAGAGCCAATTATTCTACAAGAAGTTTACCGGCAGTTGTATGAGTAGTTGATTACAAACAAGATAGGAGAAGTTCCCATTCACTCTACAACCCCTCCCTCTCATTCCTTTACAGGCCTTTTTCGCAGGCACTAAAAAGGGCTGATACCAAAGTACCAGCCCTTAAAGTCTAAGAAGTTATTAGGAGAGAAACTCTCCGGCTAACTAGCTAGCCTTGCGTCTTCTTCTCATGGAACCCAGACCCAGCAGGCCAAGGCCGAACAGAGTGAGAGTACCGGGCTCAGGAACAGTTGAGATATCATCAGTTCCTATGACCGCGTCAAGCAAACCGATTGTGATGACCTCAGTCGAGCTGGAAAGAACACGTTCTTCCAGGATATCGAAGGAAGCATCAAAGCCACTGAATCTGTTGTGAGTCGGGTAGCCATTGATCATGCTGACACCGCCACTCGAAGGTCCAGTACATCCAACTGCGCCGAATACGGCTAAACCAGAAGCTGTGCAGCTAAAGCCAGAGGAGCCACCGATTGAATGCCCGGCAGTTGCTACAGCTGGTGGAAGGAAATCGTAGTAAGTCGCATCGTCCGCACCTGAGTTTGCCCAGATATCCAGACCGGCATTAAAGGCGGTTGCAATAGCGGGTGCTAAGGCTTCCAGCGCATCTGCACCGGCAGTAGTCAGCGAGCAGCCACCACAGCTTGTATGGGACAGGATGACAATAGCATCGACAGTGGAGAAGTCAGCTGCCGCAATTGACGCCGCATCCCAGAATGTAGCACTACCGTAGCCCGATAATGTAGATCCAGTCAGAGCGATAGAACCACCGTGACCCAAACCTGTTACGTTTACGCCACCAGTGAATCGACCCGAACCAACGCCAGCTGTACCAATAACCGCGATATCGTAAGAGGCTTTGGCCGCACCGTCACGGATATAATCCAATGCTGCTGCATCGAAGCTACGCTGACCAGCGTGTAGCAATACATCGTGTCCAGTCATAATAATGTTGCCAGCCTGCAGGCTTCCGGAGAAACCCAGTACTGCCAACAGCATAAGTAATCTTTTCATTTCTATCTCCTAACTCTTATTTTTGATGATTCTTAGACTCAATTTAACTAGTCCTACGCGTTTATAGAATGCATCATCTGTGCCAGAACCAATAAATCCTTTAATATCAACTAATTAACGCGAAGCTGGAGGGTCGGCGAGCACAAGCAATGTAAAGAGAACTGACACTTTCATCGAGATCATTTCATTCAGAATCCTATATGCCCTAGAAGATATATATAAATATCAGCAAGTTAGGAGAGAATTCGCAGTTGTAAAATAATGTGACACATTTCACACTTCTAACTGAAATTTCTTCTTTAAACCTAATTACGGAAATAAATCGCTAAACAGCCCTAACAGCAGGAATGAATCACTGATACCGGCGATTCGTTGTATCAATCTCGCGCCCGAACTACGATGGAAACGTTTGCTGTATCACTCTTAAAATACTACGGTAAATTTTCTTCCTCGGCGGCTGTGGGGTACGCTTCGAATCGTGAAAGATTCTGCACAAGACGAAAATAGCTTCATCTATCAACTCCTTTGGGGTGTGCGTCTGCGCTCGCCGCTTCATGTCGCCTTTCTTCTGTCCTGCGTCTTGCTAATGCTAGCCTTCGGTGCAGGGCTAATATATACGCTGGCGCAGCGGGGAACGGTGCCGGATATTATGCTCGACCATCTATCGGAGGCGGCGGCAATGGCGCAGCAGGGGAACTATCAAGGCGCAACCCGGGCATACCGTAGAGCGGCGATGGTGGCACCAGATGACCTCGAGGCATTGCTACGACTGCATACCGTAGCCTCGGTAAACGAGGATAGGGAAAATGTCTGGTGGGCACTGGGGCGCGCACTGGAAGTAGATTCCCGGGACGCTCAGGTGCAGATGTTGGCGGCAGACACATACCTTGACGAGATGCGGTACGAGCAGGCGCTTGAGCACTACATCGCGGTACTGCGATTACTCCCCGACAACACAGTCGCCAGTTACAAGCTGGGTTACCTGAACGTACAGCTAGATGACAAAGCCGCCGCAAGGCGTTGGTTTGAATACACTCTGGCTATAGATCCAGGGCACACCGGCGCTAGGCAGTATATGATTTCTATGGGGGGTGATAACTCACAGTGAATGCCCTGAGCGAACAGTGGCGGGGAAACACATTCCTGCACCCGGTGTTGGATTACCTGCTGATCGGCAGTGCCTGGAGCATCGCTGCCACATTGTTTCTATTCTTACGCCCGGATTTCTTTGGCAGCATCGATACGCTTACGCTAGTGACTCTGGTGCTACTGATCAACGCGTCCCACTTTGCCGCCTCGACTGTTCGCCTCTATTCGAATCCTGCTTACTATATTAATCATCCCTTCGTGACCCTCGGACTGCCCCTGGCCATCCTCGCCGTGCTGGTACTCTGCCTTTTGGCTCCCCAGGGACTCGGCCGCCATCTACAGGCACTCTACCTGACCTGGTCCCCCTATCATTACGCAGCGCAGACCTTCGGGCTAACCCTGATGTACTGCCATCGCAGCAAGCTAAAGATTAGCTCAGCCGACCGGCAAATGATCTATTGGATCTGCCTGCTGCCTTTCATTCGCTCATTTCTCGGCGCACAGAACAGCGGCCTTGGCTGGTTCGTCAGCCGTGAGCAGCTGGCACAGATTCCCTATATGTTTAGCCTGTTGGATATTGTGACTACCAGCCTGATGTGGCTGACATTCATTCTGCCGATCGTGTTGATCCTGCGGTTCCGCGTGCTGCACCGTAGCGGTTTCCCACTGATAGGGCTCTGCATGATGATCGCCAATGGCGTGTGGTGGATCTTCCTGGATTTTATCGATGCCTTCGTGATTGCCACTATCGCCCATAGCTTGCAATACATGGCTATAGTGCTGATTTCTCATAGTAGCGATCGTGTCAGGCAGGAAGGGAATTCTCACGGACCGCTATACCATGCTGGCGTGTTCTACCTTAAGTGTCTGGTTTTAGGCTATGCGCTTTTCTATTGTTGGCCCTACGCAATGGTAATGCTTGGCGCCGGGCTGGCGGAGAGCATGTTGCTGGTGATTGCCACCATCAATATTCATCATTTCATTGTCGACCGATACATCTGGCGCGCTCCGAAACCGGCAGGCAAACCGGCAGCGGCAGCTTCCAACCTGGCCAAGGTCTCAGCCTAGCTCTGGCTCAGTTCCGGCAATATGCCACGGCGTAGGTTTAGCACCTCATCAGCGGGGTCGTCCCCGCAGTTAGACTGCCAGGTGAGAATGCGTTCAGAGGTTTTCGGCGAGCCGGGAGGCTGTATCTTCTCGGTGACAAAATAGAGCTTGATCCAGCTCAGCTGAGCATCTGAGTGCTGCTTGTCCCATTCCCTGCATAGATAGTGCAAATAGTAAGGCCTGCTTTCGACTCTCTCTTCCAAGGGAAACTTGGTGAGGTACTTGCGCCAGCGATAGTTGGAATAATTATTATCGAGATACTCTTCTCGAGACCAGATCTGTTCCCCGATAGCACCCCTGTAGACATCTGCACTGCGACCGTCATTTAGCATACCCTCGGCTATATACCAGCCATAGGTGTCGGAAGGTCTGGGAGCAAACATAGTCCAGGACTGGTTCAATCTAAGGTTGTTCAACACAGCACGAACAAGGGTCGGAACTGGCACGTTGACCTGATTTATCGTACTAAGGTTCTGCCAGAAGATAATTGTTATAAATACTGCACACATCGCGTTACCGATCGGACTGAGACTTGTATCGAGCGGCCGAAACGGCAGCAAGACGCGAGTTACACCCCCGAATCGATATCGATTTGCTGCCACTAAGCCATATATGCGATCTCCCATCTTCTGGAATTTCGCCCAGGCCATTAGCCTGCCTAATAAGAAGAGTATTGGCGATTGAGAGATAAGCCACGCCAGTGCCCGCCAACGTAGATGGTAGTTCCCTTCATGATCGTAGATAACCCAACTATCGTGCTGCAGCATGATGGCTTCGACCTCAGCGCGGCTTTGCGCAGCAGCGATCTGAGCCTGGGGGAGAATAAGCAGGGAGCGCAGAATCAGGCATACCTTCTCACAGAACATGCATTCGCCGTCGTAATAGATACGTATCCCAGCCCGTGCCGGGCTAGCAATCCGCCTGGCCAGGTAATCCCATACGACGCTCGGGGTCAAAACCAGCAAGGAAGTGATGCTTATCAATGGGAATAGACCGATGTACATACAGATAAAAAAACCTATATGCATGAGTATCAACAGACTTAAGCCCAACAAGCGCAGCGGCAAATGAAATACGGGGGAGAACACCAGTAGCGGAGCCAGAATCTCAAGCGCCCATACGAAATATGTCAGGCTGGTCATTAGAAACGGAAACTCTCGAAGCCACTCGCCTACGGGCGTAATCAGAGGATCGATACTCAGAGCGTAATAGACAGCAGTTCCCTGAGGAATCCAGATGGGGTCGTCCTTGAGGAGTGCGGTAAAGAAATAGACTGACAGAACCTGAATCAGCAAACCGACACTGGCGAATGAGAAGTGTCGGTTATTATCAACCGGATTACTGTCCAGCGCCGCATCGATGGAAAAGCGCTTGCTAATCGGTAGAAACATCGCCCAGAACAACAACATACGCAGCAACAAGTCACCACCTTGCGATACATAGCCATTGCGGGCGTCCAGTGAGACCAGGAATATCCAACTGATGAGCACCATCAGTCGGGCTCGATAGCCCACTAGAACAAAAAATGCGGCGATGGCGGCGAGAAGAAATAGAATGCCTACGAATAACGCCGACCCCGACATCATATACAGAGACGGTGGCACATAACCGTCGATCAACATCATCGCACTGCGAGGCAGCACTCCCTCGTCGCTGTAATGGGCAACGAGTGCGCGGGAACGCGATATCAGGTCGAGGATGATCAGGAAGCCGAGACAGACCCTGAACAGCGCCAAAGTTCGCAGATCACAGCCAAAAACAGTTTTAAAGGAAGTTATCACGGTGATGAAATCGACTCTTGCTCTTGGCTTTGACTTCAGATTTCCCTCAAGCGCCAGTTTGCTCCGACGTTCCGTCAGAGGGATGATGGAATAATCGGTTTCGCATGGGAACTCAGCAACTGCTACCGATGAGCTCGTCTGAATTCATTCCGACGGCTCCACTATCAGGATTCGCATTATCTACTAAATAGCTAGAGACCTGTGCCACCAATAGTACTGTCTTCCCGACACATTCCAAAGAAAAGAAAATGAGTAAATTCTTTAGTGCGAAGGCTCGCTACTCCTCTGGATCCACTCTATTACCAGTCAATCTGGTTCCGCATCCTAAGCAAGCGAAGCCATTCCCTATTTATTTACAGGCTTCAGGCCAACTGCGTATATTCCCGCTAATTCAAAAATTTACGATTCTTCAGCCCTGCAAAAATAGAGTGTGTTTAAAACGAACTGACAGAGATCCATATCCTGCCACTAGCTGGAGATACGGGTTTATTGAGTGGATGGTGGGCGTTGTATTCTAGTTTATCGAATCAGGAAGATTCGCCACCGGAAGCGGGCTTCCAATAAAAAAGCTAGAGACTATCCAGTAATTCTTCGCCGACAAAAGCCGAGCCCGATCAAGCCCATTCCGAAGAGCAGGAGAATTGATGGTTCCGGCACAGGGGTACTAATACCTGTAGACGATTCTGAAATCACCCAGCCATTATCGGTGCCGTATTTGCCGCGGAAGGAGATGCCATTGCTGACATCAAACGCGGAACTTAGATCCACGTTGAAACTTACACTAATAATCTGATCGACAGTCGCCAGAATATGAGGAGAGAGCGAGACGCAGGCGAATCCAGCTGGGCTTCCGCCAACGGCACACCCGGCATTACTGACATTGGAAGGAAAATGTAAAGTTCCTACTGGATCTAACAGCGTGACATTAGTCATGCCTGAGATTTTGAAAGCGACCTCAGTCAGCCACTCGTGGCCAGTCGATACCGCGCCGGCATCGTCGAATCCTGTGGTATCCAGCGACCAGGTGACGTCGTAGTTGTTGCCGCTCACCAGACTCACATCAAGCGCACCGGTTGCACCATGCAGGCTGGCGCCTGTTATCGGAGTCGCGTTTGCACTAATAGAAAATGTTAAACCGGCAAGCAACGCCAGCAGTAAACGATAATGAGACATCTCTTCTTTCCATTCCTTGTAAGCTATCTAGGAATTAATAGAGGCAATACTCGTACCATATTTAATTATTAACTAATTCAATGCCTTATAATTTAGCTTGATCCGAACTGTAAAGAATACTGACAATTCCAGTACATTTTATACTGGAATTGGATAGCCCAGCGCTTGGCGAGCCTCATCGTGTCGGTGCAGCCATTCAATGTGCTGCGGACATCAACAAGATTCCACACATTAACTAGTGGCCTAGTTCAAGTGACTCCACTCGACGAACTACCTTACCGAGGCGCTTCGATGGTTTGTCGCTGCGCACCCAGACCTTCAACACCAACACGAACTACATCTCCGGGTTTTAAGTAGCTTGGCGGGGTCATCCCATCCCCAACACCTGCCGGTGTTCCAGTGAATATTATGTCGCCCGGATTGAGAGTCATAAACTGACTTAAATGGCTGACTATTTCTTTCACACCAAAAACCATATCGGTGGTGTTGCCCTGCTGCCTCATCTCGCCGTTCACTTCGGACCAAATAGAGAGGCTCTGCACATCTTCGATATTGTCACGTGTTACCAGGTAGGGACCAACAGGCGCGAAAGTATCGGCGCTCTTTCCCTTGGTAAACTGCCCACCACGCTCACGCTGAAATGCCCGCTCTGAAACATCGTGGCCTACGGTAAAACCGGCGATATGGTAGAAGACCTCTTCTTCGCTTATGTATTGTGCTCGGCGCCCTATCACGATCACCAGTTCTGATTCGTAATCCAGCTTGCGACCGTTGCGCGGTTGGATCACATTGTCGAACGGACCGGTTAAAGCGGAAGTAGCCTTCATGAATACAAGCGGCTCCGTCGGCAACTCCACTGCCATCTCTGCAGCGTGGTTCACATAGTTAAAGCCGATAGCAATGATCTTCCCAATTCCGGTTAGCGGCACTCCTATCCGCGGGTCGCCCTGCACAACCGGCAGTTGGCTCAATGGAATTTGAGCTATAGCCTCGAGTGCCGCATCTGAGAGTTGATCCGGGGTGATATCGTCAATGAAAGCTGAGAGGTCGCGAATCTGATCTTGTGCGTCGACGATGCCAGGCTTCTCTTCTCCGACAGGCCCAAATCGCACTAGCCGTATCTCTGCCGCGTTTACTAAACCATTCAAAGCCAGCAGCATACATAATACGGTGGTTGTGGCGAGTTTGCGCTTAAACATAGTTAACCTCTTTTTCGTTAGTTTTGACGTGATATTCAATGCAGGGAGTGTATCCAATAGTTAAGGGAATGAACAACTTGAGTCAGTGTTAAAACAAAGCCAATCCGATGCACTCTGGATTTCCACTCATAGAGCGCCGCTGGATATTGGACACAATTCACCGTATCGCGGCTCTAGCAGCAGAGGCGACGGTCAGGACGTCACAGCTATGTCTCACCGGAATACCATTGCACTAGGATCAACGCTGATGTGACGACCCTAATACTGACGTCACAACGCATACCAAACTAGCAGCTTCCACGGGCAGAGCGATCATTTCAGAAACACACTTCACTATGCGTGACAGAAGAGCCATCTGCATTTAAGCTGTTGCTTCTGACTGCGCACATTTGGAAGCGCCAGACCGAATTCAGAATAGTTGAAGCATCTCCAAAAGAGAACGAATCGGGTCAGCATTCTATTTATAATGAATTCTAAATTACGCAGATATTTGACAGCCCTATTAGGCAGGCAGGTGAAAATGAATACGCTCCTCAAGATTAGCTTGCTAACAACTACAGCCCTATCGTTACTAGTTGCAACCGGCACCTCTTATGGCCAAGGACAATTCGAAGGAGTCGAGCTTTCCATAACTCCCGTCGCTGGCAATGTCTATATGGTGCAACGCCCAGGCGGGGGCGGCAATATTGGCGCTCAGATAGGGCCCGAGGGTGTACTACTCGTGGACTCTCTGTTCGCACCTTTAACGGACAAATTGGTAGCAGCGGTGAGGCAAGTAACAGAGGAAGAGATTCGTTTTCTGGTCAACACGCACATACATATAGATCATGTCGGCGGCAACGAAAATCTGGCGCGGATGGGGGTGTTAATCTTTGCTCACGACAACACGCGCCTGCGTTTCTTTGAAGAAAGGAGCCGCTTTCCCCGAGCCGGGGGTAGTTTCGTGCCGCAACAACCCGCCGCAGCCAGGCCACTAATAACGTTCAACGACACACTGAGTTTTCACCTCAATGGCGAAGAGGTTCAGGCTTTTCTGGCGCCTCCGGCGCATACCGATGGAGATGTGTTCGTCTACTTCCCCGAGTCCGATGTGCTCCATCTGGGCGATGTGTACCGCACTACCAGTTACCCCATAATCGACCTGTACAACGGCGGCAGTCTTAGAGGCACGATCGCTGCCATGGATATGGCGATCGATATCGCCGGCCCTGAGACGAAGGTGATTCCGGGTCATGGCCTCGAGGTGGTTGGTCGAGACGAGTTGGTGGAATTTCGCGACATGA
>CAXBLN010000123.1:0-11083 GCA_963976555.1 uncultured Gammaproteobacteria bacterium | reverse complement strand
CGACATTCTGGGCGCCGTGATCGAGAAGGCCAGCGGCATGGACCTGAACAGCTTTCTTAAGAAGGAGATCTTCGAGCCTCTGGGCATGAACGACACGCACTTCTATCTACCGGAAGAGAAGCGCGGTCGCCTGGCAACGGTTTATCGTCCCAAGGCGGGCGGTGGCATCGAGGCACGGCCTGAGCGCAATGGCATGCAGAGCCAAGGCATGTACGACAATGGCCCCAGAGTGAGCTTCTCCGGTGGCGCTGGTTTGCTGTCGACTGCAAACGATTACGCGAAATTTCTGCAGATGACTCTCAATGGTGGTGAGTTCAATGGCGAGAGAATCCTCTCTCCGAAGACCATCGAATTGATGACCACTAACCACCTCGGCGATATCCCCTTTCGTGAGGGCACCGGCTTCGGGCTGGGCTTCTCGGTGGTCACCGACCTGGGAGCGCGGGGCAGCTTGGGTTCGGTCGGAGAATACGGCTGGGGCGGAGCCTATCACTCCACCTATTGGGTCGACCCACAGGAAGAATTGGTAGTCGTGTATCTGACACAGATCATTCCGGCCACGGGTCTCGATGACTACGCTAAACTTCGCAGCGGCATCTATCAAGCGATCATAGATTAGGGACAGCATGAACGAGCCTCAGAACAAGGATGGCCTGCGGGTTCTGTTTCCGACTCTCATCTACGAGGCCTGGTATCCAGAGTTTCCTGGGCAGGAAGACGAGTTAGTTTCCTATGTAGAAACATTGCGCGAACAGGACGAGGAAGGTCGCCGCCTCAGCGCTGCGCAGTATCCCAGCGGCTACACGTCCTACTTCACCCGCAGCACTCTCTTTAATGATAAGAAGCTCGAACACCTGGTGAGATTCTTCCACCGCTGCGCGATAAACTACGCGACCGATCATCACTGGGATATAACAAACTACAGCCCAGTAATGAACGCGCTATTCGCTAACATCAATCCGAAACACAGCTTCCACCCCGAGCATCTGCACCCCTACTCTCACATCAGTGGCGTGTTCTACGTGAAGAGCGATGCGGACAGCCCCGCGATAGGATTCAAGGACCCAAGAATGGCACGCTGGATGATGCCTCCCGCAGCCGACGGTAAGCGCCCGGAGAATGCCTTCAACGCCAAGCTCGCGCCGGAGCCCGGCAAGTTATTCCTGTTTCCATCCTGGCTGGAACACGGTGTCGCTCAGAATCAGTCGGACCGGGAACGCATTAGCATGTCGTTCAACTTCGAGATGAGAGCAATGCCTCAAACATAAACTCTCTCTCAGTTCGGCTAACCGAGCAAACCATTGTCGATCGTTCTCTGTACATTAAGCACGGAGCGAGGGAGTATTCTGGCGAACAGTCAGGGCCGAAGGACCGTTCGCGAGGATGCTCCCTCGCTGCGGGCGGCCGACAGCTTGATTATATAGATCACAGGGCGACTGCGGAGCTATTTACTCACAGTCAAATGGCTCTGACTGTTCATAATCAAATCCCCAGCCCAAGCTTCGAAAATCTGGAGAATTCGAGATTCCCTGTTTTTTCAGGCACAAAAAAACGGCGATGATTGCTCATCGCCGTTTTTCCTAATACCGATACTAATCAGTAATTAGAACGACCACAATGCTCGGGCATACAGCCTTCGACCGCGAGGATCGAATACGTTTGCATCATAGCGTAAGCTGCCGCCTGTAGTTTCACGGAATGGAACAGTCTCGTTAAACACATCCAGGGCACCAATAGTGAAGTTGGTAGTACCCAATCGAGAGTTACCCCAGTCATGAGAGTAGCGATACTGAATGTCCCAGGTAGCGTAACTATCGATCTTAGTGCTAGCGAGCGATGTTACCAATGGATTCGCTGTCTGTACCACACTGTCATAAGCGAGATCTTGATAAGAACCGATATGACGATTGATTACCGTTACACCGTGACGGTCACGCTGCCAGCTAAGGGTTACATTACCCTTGTTGTCAGGCAGTGAACGCACGAGTAGACCGTCGCCCGTCGTACCAGCCGCATCGAATTTACCAGTACTTAGAAGACCATCTTCCAGACCTGGAACACCGATTAGCTTGTATTGATTCACATGAGTGTAGTCAAGACTGGCACGCCAGCGACCCCAATCGTTCTGCCAATCGTAGCCCAGCTTAAGATCCACACCATCTGCCTCGATCTCACCGGCGTTGATTGCCGCCAAGGTTAGGGTGATTAAGCTGGCATTCTCGCTGCGGAATGAACGGCTAATGCCTACGCCTTCAGTCTGGATGGTGTATAGCGACGGATTGACAACACAGTTCAGACGCTCGGTTGAATCTCTTCCGAACTGCGCCTCCAATGCATTTGGATCACAGGGCACATCCAATACAGGCGAGTCCGCAGAAATCGAATCGTTCAGGATGTAGTTGTTAGGATCGCCAACAACTGCATTGAATGCATCGATCTCAGGCTGTACCGCCGAGATGCCAGGCTCTGGAAGCACACGGTCACTCACTTCGAAGCGCCAGAAATCTGCCTGAACACTCAAGCCTTCGAGGTCACCACCCGGTGTCCAGATAAATCCGGCACTGAAGGTGTCTGAGTATTCATTACCCACATTCGGCGCAGGTCCACCCAGAGTAAATGTCTGCTCGGTTTCACCATTTGCGACTGTGGCCGGTACCAAACCAGCTCGAACGGCCTGATTAGAGATCGGGTCCTTGAAGATCACGCTGCCAGATTCCAGACCCTGTTCGATGATATCGATATTAGGCGCTCGGAATGATTGGGAGAATGAACCACGAAGAATCAACTCATCCGTAGGTCTCCAGCTCATAGCAATCTTGGGAGAAACTTCACTACCGATATTGCCGCCGTAATCCTCATAACGTACGGCGATCTGAGTTTCAACGTTCTCGATGAAAGGCAGTGACAGTTCTACGAATGCTGCACTCGTGTCGCGGGTATTGTCGAAGTTAAATACACAAGCCGCACATTCGAAGTTATTACTTACGTAATGGAATTCGTTTGGAACGCCAGCGTCGTCATAACCAAGAATCGAGTTGGGTAGACCGGGAAAACTAACCTCAGGTGCGCGTGAAGTCGTATTCCGCTCACGATATTGCAAACCCATCGCGATAGCAGCTGGACCACCCGCCATGTCCATGACTTCGCCACCAACCAGGGCATCGAAGACCATGAGCTTGTTACGCTTGTCTGCACGCAAAACGCGCTCAGTCATCCAATCGAGCAATTCAGGAGAATTCGCAACATTCGGATCTGTCTGTGCAGTAAGGAATGGATTATAGAACTCACACCCGCCCTGACCCTGGTTGTTACTAGTCAGTGCCAGTGACAGACTTTCACGAGTCGTTAGCACGAAACCCGGGAAGAATGTCTGTGTATAGCCGCCGAAGAAGTCCCACGCCGACGGTACACCAAATCCTCTTGAACCGGGGAAAACCTCTGCCCCGGCGAAGTCGAAATCTTCCACACCGTTTGGTGTGCAGTTTGGTCCGCCAAGGCCGTTAGCCGCCAGTTCAGAGTTTCTACGATTATGAACCGTATAGGCTTGTTCGTTACTGGTGGCACTCCAGGAGACACTGACGTCGTAATTCCAGGGGCGATCGGTGAATTCGAAATCGCCTCTGAGACCCGCCTGAACCAGAGTCGCATTCGTCTCAGTTTGGTTCGAACGCTTGCCATCTCTCGGAATACCATCTCGGGGATTCGATATTGTCGCTATATTGATACCGCCATTGCGAATGTCGACTGGCGCATTGGTTATATCCGACGCAGTCGGACGAGCAAGGCCAATATTCGGCGCAAAGTAACCCAGCTCCACAGTTTGGCCGGCGCCTACTCCAATACCAGGGATGCCAGTGTAGGCACCTGGCTGAGCAAGAAACACGGTCGGTCCACGAGTAACCGCAGAGCCACCAGTATTATTCAGGCCATCGCCTTCCAGAATGATTTTGTTCTCAGAATAGTTTACGAATGAATAGAATTCCGCCGCTTCGCTAAACGTGTGATCGAAGGCCATCGCGAAACTGCTGCGTTCTGTATCACGTGAGATGAAGTTAAAACGCTCGGCATCCTCATTACAGGTTCCACCGCGTTCGCCCAGCTCTTCTCGCAGATTACCTACGAAATAGGGAATTCCAGTAAGACCGGCCGAGCTAGTACAGAGGGGATCGGCCCAGACTGGATCGCCGGTGCCACCGTTGGCAATATTATCCGCGACGATGTCGGCTCTGAAATACAGCGGGTTAGGATTGGCACCAAATTGTGGGACTGCTACAGAAGTACCGATATTAGCGATAGCTTCGGCAAACTGCGTATTCTCATCGATGAAGTTTGCAGATGACGCCTCGACCTTGTCTCGCTCGAAACGTTCGGCAGACACTACGAAGTGCGTATCGCCATCGTCACTCGCCCAACCCCAGATACCACTAACTGTTTGATCGTAGGCACCACTCGCTGACTCAACACTCTGTAAGTCGCCATACAGCTCAAGTCCTTCGAAGTCGGTACGCATGATGATATTCACAACACCGGCAACCGCATCGGCACCGTAGAGTGCTGAACCACCGTCTGTCAGAATCTCGACACGGTCAGTCATCACTAGTGGAATGTTATTGATGTTTACAAACTCACCACCTGTGGTAGTGGTTGAAGCCGCTGGAGCCATTCGTTTGCCGTTTATCAAGGTGAGCGTGGAGTTCTCACCGAGGTTACGCAAGTTAACCTGCGCCGTACCTTCTGTCTGATCGCGCTCACCCGACCCTGGGTTTGCGAATGAACCGGAGTTCACTTCGAGATTCTTGATGACATCCCAGATTACCGCAGCACCTTGTGCCTCGATGCTGTCTCTATCGACCACCTGAACCGGAGATGGCGCATCAAGAGCGGAACCACGAATGAATGAGCCGGTTACTACCACCTCTTCGATTTCGACGTCTTGTGCGACTACCGGAGCGGATAGTCCTGCAAGGATTACACCAATGGTAATAGCCCTGCGATTGCTTGGAAATTGTTTACGCATTGTTCTCCCCTTTTCTTAGGTACAGATTTTCTTTTGAACTTCTAATCTCGAAATCAGTGACTAAATTTCAAAATCAACTACTCGGTTTCGAGCGTGGCACGATAGTAAACCAGAACGCTCTCGCTTACTAAAACTTTCCGCTACAAATTGGCTCAAAGTATCCTGTTTTTAGGGGTCTTCAGCCCATGTGTTACGATAATGCACACTTTGTTAATGGAGCGAAAACAGCGTAGGATTCGACGCCTGATTTCAGCCAATAAACGGTTCCCATGAAGAATACAATTAAACTTTCCGCGCTCGATCAATCGCCGGTAAAAAATGGCTCGGATGCGACTGCGGCTCTGCAGGAATCCATAGAATTAGCGAAATTGTGCGACGCGCTTGGCTATCACCGCTATTGGGTAGCCGAGCATCACGCCTCCGATGCGCTGGCGGGCTGCTCCCCCGAGGTGTTACTCGGCAGACTGGGCGCAGAAACAACGAATATTCGACTAGGATCTGGTGGCGTGATGCTACCCTATTACAGCCCATATAAGGTCGCGGAGAATTTCAAGATTCTGCAGACGCTGTATCCGGATCGCATGGATCTAGGTGTGGGCCGAGCCCCTGGTACCGACCCTTTTACTGCCGCAGCCATACGTTACGGCTCTCGCGTCGGCGCGGAGCATTTCCCAAACATGGTCGTCGACCTGCAGGCGCTGCTTAATGACAGCGATCCGCGCACGCCGGGCATGGAACAGGCCCGCGCCTTTCCCAAGACCGCAACGCCACCGCAGATGTGGATGCTGGGCTCTAGCGAGGACAGCGCCGTGCTAGCGGCGTTGACTGGCCTGCCCTATAACTTCGCCTATTTCATCAATCCCAACATCCGACCCGACATATTCAGCCTCTATAGAGAGCGGTTCGAAGCTGGGCCCAATCTGGATGCGCCCTGGACCTGTCTGACGCTGTTTAGCATCAGCGCAGAGACCGAGGAAGAGGCACTGCGCCTATCGCGCAGCCGCGACCTCTGGTACTGCCGTCTGTTGCAGGGAAATCCGGGGCCATTTCCGACAGTGCAGGAAGCAATAGACTATCCCTACTCGCCGGGAGAGCTACGAACTCTCGAGGACAATAGAGACAAGCGTGCCGTGGGTACGCCAGATCAGGTAAAGGCAAAGCTACTGAGTCTCGCCGAGCAATTTCAGGCTGACGAGATCATGCTCGTTACCATCACCCACGATCCGGTTGCCAGACGTCGTTCTTACGAATTGCTGGCGCAGGTCTGGTAGACAGCGCTACAACACAAGCATCGTTTGACTTGAGCCCCTAGCCATAGACTCGAACTACACAAGCTATTATTCTGGGCTCTCTAGAAAAGTTTCAACGCAGCACCACCTAAGTCCGCAGCAAACAATAAAAAGGATCTAACACCATGAAACGTCTCTACTCTTTAATAGTGCTTCTCCTGCTAGCCAGCACAGCACAGGCGCAGCTAGCCACGCCGAATCCGGCAGGCTTAACTTATGGGCATGTGCATCTGAACGTTGTAGACATGGAGCGCCACAAGGAAATTTGGGTCGAGCACTTCAATGGCGTCGTCGTCGAGAAAGGCCCACTCACAGCTGTCCGGCTACCCAATATGCTGGTCGCACTAACTGAGAGGGAACCGACTCTGGCGATGCAGGAGACTATTCTGGATCACTTCGGTTTCAAGGTTCGCAACATGGACTCGTTCCTGGACAAGTGGCGAGCGGATGGCCTGGAAGTCGGCCGCGTGTTTATCGGCGCAGAGGGCCAGACCAACGCCTACATCATGCTACCTGGTAACGTCTACGTCGAGATGCAGGAAGATCAGGGCCTGTCCACGGAGATTAGCGGCTACCATATTCACTTTATTACGCCTGACTATGAGGAGTTGCTTGCCTGGTATGTCGACGTGTTCTCTCTCGAGGTAAAGCCCCGCGGCTCCATCCAAACCACCACTAACGCTCCGGGCATGAACATCAGCTTCGGCAATTCGAGTACTGCACGTCTGCCCACCCGCGGCGCGGCTCTCGATCACATCGGTTTCGAATTCGAAGACCTGGAGGCATTTTGCAAAGTGCTGGAGGCCAAAGGTATCGAGTTTGACGTACCCTTCCGCGACATACCCGCGATCGGCCTGAAAATCGCCTTCATAACCGACCCGGCTGGAGGCTACATCGAACTCACCGAAGGCTACGACGACTTCTAGTCAGAACTACATCGAAAAAACAGGATCTGCTATGAAACGTCGACAATTTCTTTCCGGGCTTTCTTCCAGTGCAGCTGCGCTCGCTTCTCTTTCCATGCCTGGCATCGCATTGGCGCAGAACGAACGCCCGCGCATAACCGACATTCGCGTACACAGACTACGCACCCTCGGCGAGACCGGCATTATGGAGTCGGCGTGGGCACCGGGACGCCCCTATATGCGCAGGATAGGCGGCGGCAGTTTTACCGAGATCCTGACCGACCAAGGCGTAACAGGGATTGCTCCGGGCATGAACCCTGCCAATATCGATAGGATGAAACAGATCCTGGTGGGGCAGGACCCATTCGACAACGAGACTCTGGGACATCAGATGCGCTACACGAACGGCGCCGCGAATAACTGGCGCGACGTCGGCTGCATCGAGATCGCGCTATGGGATATCGTAGGCAAAGTAGCAGGTCAACCACTTTACAAACTTTGGGGCGCACAGAAAGACAAGGTACCCGCCTATGCCAGCATGATCCAATTGTCGACGCCCGAGGAGCGGGCCGAGACAGCAGCCCGGCTACAAGCCGAGGGCTGGCAGGGAATAAAAATACGCTTGCATCATCTGGACATGAAGGAAGACATTCGCACCATCGAGCTGGTAAGAGACGCCGTGGGTGACGACTTCACCATCATGACCGATGCGAACCAGGCACAATCCAGCGGCATCTGGCAGCCGGGTGTGCAATGGGATTTCACCCGGGCACTCGATACCGCGAGGGCACTGAAGGAGATGAACGTCTACTGGCTGGAGGAGCCACTGCGGCGCTATGACTTCGATGGACTCGCGGAGTTAAATCGAATGGTAGATATTCCCTTGGCAGGCGGAGAAAACAATCAGGGAGTGCAGGAATTTCAATGGATGCTTGAGCGCGGCGTCTACGATATCCTGCAACCCGAAATTTTGGTGACCGAGGGCGTGCAGGGCTTGCGCGCCGTAGCGTCTCTTGCTTTGGCAAATCACAAGCTTGTGATTCCACACCACGGTGGTGGTCAGATAGGCACGGTGGCGCAGTTGCACATGATAGGAACCTGGCCTCATTGTCCCTGGATCGAAATTCTAAACGATCCTCCCATCTCGCCTTACACGAATGGCTTCGCCGTTATGGAGAACCCCCCGAGCGTGGATGATCAGGGTTTTATGGCAATGCCAAGTGGCCCTGGACTCGGAGTAGAAATTGATCGCGACCTGATCATCCGCAGCTAGGGTCGTCGCGATTTTAGCTTTTCCAACCAGCCTTGAATCGGCAACTCGTCGCCTCTGCGGGCGAGCTCGACGCCGACCCAGTAGCCTAGGTAGGCGACAAGCAACCAGACTATGACTCCTTCGTCGGACCAATAGCCGAACCAGACGAAGGCGCTGATTAGATTTCCGATCTGGTTCATCAACAGCTCGAGGACGGCAGAAATAAAGCCATCGTCAAACATGGCGATAATTGATGAGGGATTGAATAGCACGCGGACAATATCGGCCAACTCTATCACGACGAAGGTCCACAGCGCCGCCAGGCCGTAGAATCCGCTGCCGAACCACATCCACTTCCCGAGCAGGTAGTTCACCCGTCCATCTCCCTTCTTTCCCTTGAAGGACTTCTTCATCTTCTTGACTTGAGAATTGATGGACTTCCGATTTGCCTGTCGATCGATATCTCCGTCACCATAGAGCCAGGTGAAAATAGTCCAGCTAAGACCCACCATGGGAAGCCCCAGTTTCAAAGTCGCTTCCAGAAAAGTAAGGAATCCCATGAGCTGCGGTCTATTCGTACTGCCCTTCTATTTTCATGAGGCCCGCTTTGATAGCCCTGCCCCATATCTCGTTGCCTTTGTCATTGAGATGAAGGCCATCCGCAACGAAGATATCAGTCATCACGCTGCCATCGGCCCGCAGAAATGGAGTCGCCACATCGATGTAATGCACGAGCGGATCGGAGGCGGCGATAGATTGCAGGCGGGCACTAACGCGCTGTGCGGCAGGCCAAACATCTACCCGGGCCACACTGGGCTTGACGGACAGCGCGTAGATTCGGGTCTCAGGCAAGGCCTCGTGTACTCTTGCCACGATCTCCTCAAACTGGCCAACGATTTTTTCTTCGGACAACTTATACCAGGTATCGTTGTCACCCTCGTAGATGAGAATAGCTCGCGGCTTGTAGCTTAGCGCTACGCGGTCCAAATAGTGCACAACATCACCCATGACGCTGCCGCCGAAACCGCGCGGTATGACAGAAAGCGGAGCCAACGCCTTCTGGGCCTGGTCATTCCAGCGGGCGATGCTGGAACTACCGGTTAATAAAATCGCTCCCTGGGGTGGCCGCGATTTCGCATCTTCCGCCTCGAAGGCGAGAATCGTATTCTCGAAGCGTGTCGGATCTAAATTCTGTGCGCCTGCTAAGGAAGCGCAAAAACCAATTACAAGAAAAAGTACGGCCTGAATTACACGTCGCTGGGAAAGTGTTTGCATGATCTAACCTCTTTGTCTTAAGTAAACGCTGTGTGTTGAATTAGATGCCTGTGTAAATTCTGTTAGAGGCCAAGTAGTTTCTTGCCCACAGGGGCTGGCGCATTGCCCGCAATTGAAACTACAATATCCCTGCTCTCAAATATTTCGCGCTCGGCCGTCACGGCGGCGATAAGAGTGTTCGAATTGGGTTCGTAGTCGAAGCTACTCGTGACACTCGCCTCTCTCTCGGCTACTGAAGATGAAATCGCCGATTTAATTTATGGTTCCCGCCAGGATGATGATGTCATCCCCATGATCGACCTCGATGCATGGCGCGATGTCATTGACGTTCATGTTCGGATAGATGCTGCTTAGAAAGTCCTCGCCCGACTCCACATTCGTATAGACCAAATCTCTCGCGGATAATATGCCATCGGATTCGACGTTCAGCAGCAGATAGGCTTCCGCCTCTGCGGCCAGCGTTGGACTGACGGGAATTCCAACAAACGCCGCACAGATCACGATAAGAGTTAAAGCTTTCATTATTCTATAATTCCTATCTTCTCTCTTTTTCTGCTGCATCGAATATGATCCGCTAGGCGCAGTAGGCAGAGCATACTACTTTCGCACCACCAGAAAAACGCCTATAGCCATAAACAATAGCCCCGCCAGACGCGGTAAGGTGAGCGTAGTTTGAGGCGCCCCCAACAGGCCGAACTGGTCGATAGTCGCCATAGACAGCAGCTGACCCAGCAGCACGAAGGATACCGCGTTGCCGATGCCGAAGCGCGGTGCGATCCAGGTTACGCTTAATACATAGAACACGACACACAAGCCGCCCAGATAGAAATAGAAGGGCGTCGCTGGCGCGGTGAAAGTAGTTGGGACGCCGACTACCAGCAATAGATACACAAGTGATGCAATCATAGCCACGAAGAATAGGATAACAGCAGCAAGGGCCGGGCTCTGCAAGCGGGTCCCGAGGCCTGCATTCAGCGCAGCCATGATGGGAATACCTACTCCAGTACACAACATGATCAGGGCGTAGAAAACTGGGTTCTGTGGAAGCGTCATATAAGTTTACCTCGGCAGTGAAAGCACAGCACATGGAGCGTCATTGATACAGTTCCGATATCGCTACAAATCTGCTGTGATAATGATGGTGATCCTGATCCAGGGGCTGGCACCATCCACTGCGCAAACCCGTCTCATTAAGAGAATGAATGGCCGGAGCAAATTCCAGATCAGGATCGCCCACCTCCCACGCGGTGATAGCCCAAATATAGGCATAGCTGACACCCTTTACGATAGCGCCGCTGGGTAGATACACGAGGGTGTCAGGCTCGTTGCCAAAAAACAATGCCTG
>CAXBLN010000122.1:0-11095 GCA_963976555.1 uncultured Gammaproteobacteria bacterium | reverse complement strand
TACGAGCTGCCCGTAGATAGCAATCCACTGCCCTCGAGATTAATAGGTACAGTTTCGCGTCTATGCCGGTGGCTGGGTACGCTCTTCAACGCGTCCGCCTTCCAGAATTGGGCTGCCATCGGAGCGAGTCATGCGCACGCAACATAGTCCGGTGGAGCCTTCGGCGCGGGAGGGTCTGCCGGAGGCCTTAATCATCATCCCTATCGGCATAGTATCGGGGGTCCAGCCGGTGCGCCTCAGGCCAACGGGAGCGCCCAGTTCTATTTGCCACTCGGTAGTTGCGCCACCTCCTTCTGCCACATCGATATAGAGGAATGCGTGGGGGTTTCGAAATACGAAGCGCGTAACTTCACCCTCTATCTCGACGCGTCGTTCCGGATCGTAAAAGGGTGTGCTCGAATGATGAGCGAGAACAGGGATGACTACGAGCGCAGCTCCCAAGGTCGCCACCGCTGCTGTAGCTGATATCCATCGTCGAATGCTCATGTGTCTCTCCTGTTGCCTGTGATGCCAGACTATTGTGGTTTGGTTGAGAATAATGACTATGGCAGCCGTAGTCAACGACACGCTGACGCTAGCAGAGGCAGCTATTCGGGAGCCTCCAGCTAGATCTGTTCGAAAGACTCGAGGGTAAACAGCAGCTGTTCGCCGTCGCTCAGGATGAAGCTAAGATTTCGAAACACAGCTACCCCCGCCACAGAAAGTTCTGGCAATACGAGCCTGCCCGTTGCTGCATCAAAGGTCGCGATCTTGTCGACCGTCGCGCTTAGAATTTCTACACTGCTGAGGTCGAGTTGCACGACGACGCTGGGCTCGGTCGCGCTAATGGAGAAGGCCATCGATGCGAACCCGGAGGCTCCGGCATCAACTGTAACGCGCAGTTGGCCGCTGGCTTCATCGAAGTAATTTGGCGCCGCGGGGGTTTCCTCTTCGACTACGACTGCGATGTTGACGAAATTACTGGAGACGACCGCGCCACTGATGTAGTTGATTAACGGAAAGTCGTTGATGCCGGCAACCGTGTAGGTAGTGAGGGCAGCGATGGCGTCTACTACCGCCATACCATCTCCAATGACGCGCCCGAAAGCGGTAAACCCACCATTTTGCGCATCCAGGTTCGCACTATTGTCATTCAGATTGACGAACCATTGGCTAGTTGCGCTATTGGGATCGCCACTCAATTTGGCCATCGCCACTGTCCCTCGGGTATTGGAAACGCCAGGTTCGTTCTGAATGGGGTCGTCGGTAGTTATCGGAATCAGAGTACTAGCTTCGGAGTCGAAACTAAGCCAGCCACCTTGAATGACGAAGTTGAAATCGGATCGATGAATTACCGTTCCATTGAATCGTCCGGCGCTCACGTAGTTCAGAAAATTGGCAACGGTAAGCGGAGTCTCATCATCGAACAGCTCGATCCTGAAGTCGCCCAGCGAAGTTATTACGCGGACAGTGGTAGCCGAAGCCGACTGCGCGGAAAGTATGAAAGCTGCAATCAGGGCCAGACATTTCATAAAGCGGGATGGGGCAGGGAGTTTACTGCGATTCATGTTGAGACCCTTGGTCGATTGATTGCGGTTGCTTACTAACTAGTACGGAGTTTCGACAGAAAGCTGTCAGAGAAAATTTTATTCTGTTCATAGTCTTTCGATTTCATGCAGCGAATGATAAACCAGATAAATTGCCAATATCGAAATATTTCAACAAATTCCAGGGGGTGGAACAGGCTGCCTAAGCGAGGCTCTTATATTCCTTTTCTGTAGCCGGAAGTTGGGACAGTAGCTGTTTAAGCGACTCATCGAATCTTTCTCTGCCACGCAGGCTCGCGAAGCTATGTAGAAATATTCTGATACCAAATACGATAGCCCCAGTTTCGGGTAGGCGCAGAAATGTCTGCCTTTCTACTCGCCAGTAGCGCTCGGCATAGGTGTCGCTCTGAGGGTTCATGTTCGTGGCTTGGTCGGCGCGCCAACAGAGTTCGTTTCCCGGCTGAATCGACCAGTTGTAGCGCAGCATGACGCGTCCGCTTCGCAGACCTTTAAGGAAGCGATTCACTCTCTCGTTCAGCACAGAGTCATAGCCCGGCACGGGGCCGTGTATGAAAGCTACAGATTGACCGATCTTCTCCTCCAGATACCAGTTGCTCGGCGAACAAACGCTGGCGGCGGTTAATTTGTAATCATTGCCCCTGTCCGAATCTTCAAGGATGCAGATATCCTCCGCAATCCATGTCGATGCGGGCCATAGGTTCTCATCTGATATTTCCCAATTCAGATTCTGCCGTTCCTGTACGAGTCGATTACCTGTTCTGCGATAGCCAAGCTCGGGGTGTTGTACCAGGTGCTCTAGCAGAAGATTGTGGAACTCTGCCTGCGCCCGGGATGATCCTGGTGTGCTCGCAAAGCAGCGATCGCCCAGCTCTTTAAGCAGCGCAGTCTTGTGCTGGTGAAAAACGACGAGATCATCTGCCGGGTGTAGCCAATCCTCAATATCACGGTTTTCCAAGCCAAGACGCAGCACCGACGCTTGCTCAGATTGCGGCAGGTAGACTGGCGGGTTCGAGCTATCGAGTTTCATTTTTTTTTGGCTGCCATTGCATGATAAACACGGTAAGCGAAATGCGGGCTCCTCGCAATAAAGAAGCCCTAATCTCGAGGGGTATTCGTCGAATTCGCTGTGATAGACTTCCCTCAATGCGCTTAATCTTCCTTCTAATATTTTCGCTACCCGTGTTTCAGGCCTGTCAGCTTTCGCCTGTCCAAAAGAGTACTGCGGCTGATGTTCGCAGCCTCACCGTACTCTACAGCAACGACGAGCATGGCTGGATGGAAGGTCGCGAAGCTGGCAGTTCGGCTGCAAACCTATTGGGTCTGTGGCGCGAGAAAGAGGGCTACACCGAAGACGGCCCCTTCCTGTTGCTGAGCGGCGGCGATCATTGGACCGGTCCTGCTATCTCGACCTGGTTTGAAGGCGAGGGCATGGTGGAGGTGATGAATGTCATGGGCTACGACGCCACCGCCATTGGTAATCATGAATTCGATTTCGGCCTGGATAATTTGGAGCGGCGTATTCATCAAGCTAACTTTCCTTATCTGGCGGCGAACATAAAATGGAAGGAAGATAATTCAATTCCCGACGAGTTAGGGGTGCTGGCCTACACCATAATTGATGTGAATGAATTGTCTGTTGGGATAATCGGACTGTCTACCACTGACACGCCGCGCAGTACTAATCCTATCAATGTTGCCGATCTCAGCTTCCTCGAATACGAACCAGTGCTTCGAGAAACAATCGCAATGATGCAGCATCAATCTCCAGATCTAATATTTGTAGTAGCTCATGTCTGTATGTCTGCACTGCGACCTCTGGCGGCGAGGGTGGCCGATCTTAATATTAGTCTCATGGGTGGCGGCCACTGCAACGAGCTCATTGCAGAGAGAGTTGGCGAGACCATTCTCATCGAAAGTGGTGGCCACTTTAGAAACTACGCGCGAGCTCACTTCGAATACGATATCAATCGCGACAGATTGCTCGATTCGAGCTTTTCCGCCGAGCAGAATCTTGACGGCGTAGCCGATGTCGATCTGCAGGCTATAGTTTCAAAATGGCGCAACGCGAGCGATGCTGAGCTGAACGCTGTGCTTGGTTATAATGCGCGTGAGTATGCACCCGGAGACGATCGCTTGCAGCGCGCCGTGGTAGAAAGTTGGATGCGCATCGATAGTAGCGCAGATATCGCCATCAACAACCAGTTAGCCCTGCGCGCTCCCCTTCCGGAAGGAGAGCTGACGCTCGCCGATATAGTAGGATTGCTGCCCTTCGAGAATAGTATTTATGCGGTAGACTTAAGCGGCGCCGAAATCTTACAAGTCATTGCCGAGGGTCAGTTACCGTTTATAAACGGGTTGCAGCTTGAGGGAGACGATTGGCTCTTGCTCGAGACAGGCCGGCCCATCGATGTGGCTGAGACTTATCGAGTATTGATTAACAGCTTCATGTACGAGGGCGGGGCGGGCTATGATGCAATAGCGAGGTTTGCGACGAGTGCCTTCGATACGGCGATTCACTACCGCCAGCCCCTGATCGACTGGCTGCTCGAACAAGATAGCTCTGCGAGCAGCCCGATTGAATTGCCTTAGAGCGGCGGACTACAGGGCCTAAGCGACCATGGATATTCTATTAATAGCCCAAGCCCTATTCGGCATTGCAGCCTTTGTCGGGATTGCGATAGTGCTCGGCGAGCAACGTGCGCTGCCGAGCTGGCGTCTACTCATAGCCGGCTTGGGTCTGCAATTTCTCTTTGCATTCGCAGTCTTTAATCTGGGTTTCCTTCAGCAAGTTCTCCGTGTTGTAAACAGCGGAGTCAATGCCGTGGTCAACGCGACCGAGAGCGGCACGCTCTTTATTTTTGGCTACCTCGGTGGCGATCCCCTCAATGTTGACTATCCTTTCGCGATCAGCGAGCCGGGTGCGACCGTGATCCTGGCATTCAGAATACTGCCGCTGATACTGATGTTTACCGTCTTGTCTGCGATTCTCTGGCACTACCGTGTGCTGCCGCTGATCATCCGCGGCTTCTCTTTCGTGTTGCGCAGAAGCATGAAAGTGAGCGGAGCGGTGGGCCTGAGCAGCGCGGCGAATATTTTCGTCGGCATGGTTGAGTCGCCTGCTCTCATACGCCCCTACATCGCGGTGCTAACGCGCAGCGAGCTCTTCGTCGTCATGTCCTGCGGCATGGCAACGATCGCGGGATCGGTAATGGTGTTCTATTCGATAATCTTGCAGGGAATCCTGCCCGATCCCCTGGGTCACATTCTCACCGCGTCGGTCATCAGTGCGCCAGCCGCGATCATGATCGCTTTGATTATGGTGCCGGAGAAGAATCCGCCAACGGGCGATCAAATTGAATTAGGCGTTGAATACAAGAGTCTGATGGACGCGATTACCAGGGGCACCTTCGATGGTGTGCGCCTAATGGTGAGCGTGGGAGCGCTGTTGTTGGTATTGGTAGCTCTGGTCGCGCTGCTAAACAGCGTATTCTCATTGATCCCATTCCCCGGTGATGAGCCGCTTACGTTGCAAAGGCTTTTCGGCTATGTGTTTGCTCCACTTACTTGGCTAATGGGGATTCCGTGGGCCGAGGCTCAGGTAGCCGGCGCCCTGATGGGAACGAAAACTGCGTTGAATGAATTGCTGGCATTTCTGGCGTTATCAGAGTTGCCTCCGGGAAGCCTGTCGGAGAAATCGACTGTAATTATTACCTATGCACTTTGTGGCTTCGCGAACTTCGGAAGTCTGGGAATCATGATCGCTGGACTCAGTGGCATGTGTCCCGAGCGCGCCACAGAGATCGTAGAACTTGCGCCTAAATCCCTGTTGTCCGGCACGCTTGCGACATGCATGACGGGCGCGATTGCAGGCTTGTTGAGTTAGTCGCTAGATTTCTTTATTAGCATGAACCATAAACAATAGAACACACAAGAAAAGGTAAATCGCCATGACAAGTAATCGTCGACAGTTTTTAAAGCGAAGCATCGTCGCCGCTGCGGCCGCGTCTGGTTTTCCACTGAGCACTCTCGCTGCAGAAAACAGGGTTGTCAGGCCAGCACCGCTAATGCCAACTCCTCACTATGTTGAGAGCAATGGCATCAATATGGCCGTCTATGAGAAGGGGGAGGGGCCCGTTGTCATATTTTGTCACGGCTGGCCCGAGCTGGCCTTCAGCTGGCGCGATCAAATCGATGCGGTAGCGGCGGCAGGCTATCGAGCGATAGCACCCGATCAGCGTGGATTTGGATTAACCGGAGGCCCGGACGATCCACTGCAATACGATATGAAGATTTTCTGTGATGATTTGGCAGGCCTCATGGATGCTAAGAGAATCGACAAGGCTGTGTTCTGCGGTCACGACTGGGGCGGAGCCGTAGTCTGGTCGATGGCGCGACTCCACCCGGATCGAGTTAGCGGAGTGATAGGTTTGAATACCGCGGCAGGTAGACCTGCGGGGTTGCCGCCAGTCGCGAATCGGGAGCCTTCGTCAATCATCATGACGCCGAACTACTACGTCGCCACCTTTCAGCCTCGGGGTCCAGCGGAGGCTATATTAGAGGCGGACGTTCGACATACCTTCGATTTTATTCTGAGTCGCGGTGGAATCTGGGACAAGGAAGCCTTCGCGCAGATGCCGGAAGACTCGGCAGAGCGCCAGATGAATCTGTTGGCGTTGATTCAGCGAGAAGATCCACCCGGTGACCCGTTCCTGTCAGAGCAGGTCATGCAGTATTTCACCGAAACCTACGAGGCGACAGGATTCGCGAAGGGCCTCAACTGGTACCGCGCGGCTGCAAGGATTGGGCCTATCATGGCGAATGCCGCCCCCAGGATCGAGGTGCCGTGTCTCTATGTGGGCGCGGAGAACGATGTGATACTGCCACCGGCATCTGCCGACGGTATGGAAGACTTTATAAGCGATCTCGAGAAGCACACTGTGATGGACAGCGGTCACTGGACGCAGCAGGAGAAACCCGAAGAAGTGAATCGGGTGATTGTCGACTGGCTGAACCGAAAGATCGCCTAACGATAATCATATGGTGATGCGTAGTGAATCGCGTTTGCAGCGGCACTAAGCATTCCCTTTGGGCCGGAACCCTCGATCACGTAGTAAAATATCTAACGGAGCGAGGGTGCCTGAATAGATTCATTTACTGGCGAGAAGAGCTGGTGGCATCACGTAGGCCCTTGAATTCATTTCCTTCGAGCCAGTTTGGGAAGTGCGATTCGCGGCTGAGTTTATTCGCGATATTAAAATACAGGAAGATGTCCTGACCCGCGCCCGCCAGGTTCCAATCTGGATTGTACTCGTCGGAGGGTGCGTGATAGCGATTATCGGTATAGTCCTGTGCCTGTTGTGCGCCCCATTCCTTGCCGTGCTCTATGCTGTCTTCACCAGACTCTGCATACAGGGCAGGAACGCCAGCCTTGGCGAAATTGAAGTGATCCGAGCGGTAGTAGTATCCCCTCTCTGGAGTGGGTTCCTCAATAAGATAGCGATCCTGGGCCGTGGCAGCTTCTTCCAGATAGGTTTCCAGTTCGCTGCTGCCACTTCCAACTACAACGATGTCCTTCATAGGTCCGTTGGTATTGAGCACATCGATATTGATGTTAGCGACCGTCTTCTCCAATGGGAATATGGGGTGCTCGGCATACCAGCGCGAACCGAGTAGCCCAGACTCCTCGGCGGTAACCGCCAGGAAGACAACGCTACGGGGAGCGGGGCCCTCATCGGCATGTAGTTTCGCTAACGCGAGCAGTGCTGCTGTTCCGGTCGCGTTGTCGGCTGCGCCATTGTAAATATTGTCTCCCGGCAACTCGGGGTTCACGCCCAGATGATCCCAGTGCGCAGTGTAGATGATGGTTTCCTCAGGTCGTTCCGTGCCCGGTATCATCGCGACGACGTTCTGCGACTCGGACGTGCGTACCGAATTGCGGATAGCAACCGATGCTTTGATGTCGCCCAAGGGTACGGCGCTAAAGCCGCGTCGTGCAGCCGCAACTTTGAGTTCCTGATAGTCCTGCCCGACTGCGGCGAAAAGTGCCTCGGCGGAATCCAGAGTTAGCCAGCCTTCGATGTCCGCCTTGTCCAGATTTAAGTTAGCGGCCTGCAAGCCAATCTGCGGGCCAGACCAGCTACCACTTACGACTTCCCAGCCGTAGCCTGCAGGACCAGTCTCGTGCACGATCAGAGCCGCCGCGGCTCCCTGACGCGCAGCCTCCTCAAATTTGTAGGTCCAACGACCGTAGTAAGTCATGGCATTGCCATTGAATAGTTCGGGATCCTGTGTGGCATAGCCGGGGTCGTTAACCAGAATCACGACGGTCTTGCCCTGGACATCTATGCCCGCGTAGTCATTCCAGTTTCTTTCCGGTGCGACAACGCCATAGCCGACGAATACGATATCGCTATCGAATACTGCGACGGCCGGAATCTGCTGCTGGCTGCCAACGATCATCTCGGTAGCGTATTCCAATTCAGCCTCGTAGGCGCTGCCCTTAAGAGTCAGTACCGCATCGCTAGCGGTAGTGATCTCGGTGACCGAGACGCTCTGAAAATAGCTGTCGCCATTGCCGGGACCAATGCCCAGAGATTCAAATTCAGATTGCAGATAGGCGATGGTCTTCTCTTCACCAGGCGTAGCAGGAGCGCGTCCCTCAAATTCGTCCGAGGCGAGTACCGCGATATGCTCATGTAACATCGCCTCTATCTCTGCCGTGTCAGGGGCCTCGGTGGGCATTTCACTCGATTCTTCGCTACAGCTTATGAGCAGCGTGCCAGTGAATGTCAGGAGGCTTAGTAACTTGATTGAATTCATTTATCTCTCGCATATTTAAGGCGGAACTGAGGAGCGCAGAATAACGGGATTGACCCCGCTGCGTCTATAGCTCCTCGAACAGCTCGCCTATCTCCGCAAGTATCTGCCTCGCGTTGAACACTGCGTCCCGCTACGACCATTCATAGTCGGTGGTAGTAAGCTTGCAGTCGCAGCTCAGCTTCCTTCACAGGCGTCCCTTAGCAAACAAGTATGAAATAAAAGTTGACAATTATCCTGCATGTGTTAATTTTTTCGCATAGTGTGAATAAATTAACACATGCAGGATAATAGAGCAGGCACATGAACCATTCAGGAGGAACTTCAAGGTGACGAAAGCGAGCAAATTGAGCCGGCGCGAGAGGCAGATGATGGATGTCATCTATCGGCTTGGCGAGGCTAGTGCCAAGGATGTTATGGAAAATATCGAAGATCCCCCTAGCTACTCCTCAGTACGAACACTGCTGAGAAAACTGGTGGAGAAGGGTCATATTAGTCACAGAGAAAGTGGCCTTAAGTACGTCTACTATCCGCTGGTGGAGAGGAAGGCTGCTTCGAAGTCTGCACTTTCCAACCTCGTGAAGACCTTCTTTGCGGGTTCGCCCCTACAAGCGGTGAATTCGCTGTTAGACATGGATAGCCAGGAGATATCCGACGAGGAGCTGGCGCATCTCGAGGCGCTGATCCAGGAGAAGAAACAGGAAAACCGCGATCGCGACAGGAAAACAACTACCAAGAAAATGCGAGGGAAAAAATAATGGAAACAATTATCTCACTGGATGCTTTTGCAGCGATCTTAGCCGGCTTGCCATTCTTGCAATTCCTTTTGGACTTGCTGTTGAAATCCTCGCTAGTGATCGCAGCAACCTATCTGATAGCAATGACATTTCGTCGCCATATCTCCAACAATGGCGCACACCTATTGTGGTTTAACTCCATGCTATGTGTCGCGCTTTTGCCACTCGCTGTGATCTTTCTCTCTCCCTTTCCAGCAGTCTTTTTAGATGGCGGGCCAATCACTGTTATCTCTATCGATTCGACTTCGGCGAGTTTAGCAGAGTCGGCAGCGGTTGACGGTCAATTGCTGATTGGCTTCTTCTACTCAATTGTTGCTTCTGGCTTGTTGCTGCGTTTGTTGTATTCAGCATTAGCTTTGAGACGAATTAATTGCGATGCCCTCTACTGCACGAATGCATCGATCCTGAGGCAGGTTCGGCGGCTGTGCGAATCTCTAGAGATATCGCGAACTGTCACTGTCAAAGTAAGCGAAGATGTCGCATCGCCCATGTCTTTCGGTGTATTCAAACCAGTAGTCGTCTTGCCTTCGGTTGCTGCTGGCTGGCCTGCGTCCACGCTAGAAGATGTGTTGGTGCATGAACTTAGTCATATCAAGCGTCTCGATTGGGTGACTATGTTGTTCTGCCATCTGCTGACTAGCCTGTTCTGGATCAATCCTCTGGTTTGGTTTGCCAGGACTCGCGTCAATGAGGCCGCAGAACAGGCCTGCGATGCGGCGGTGTTGCGCTACGGAAATGACGGCATCAGTTACGCTGAGGAATTGCTGCGTTTAGCCAGAGAAAGTCTGAGTGAAAAACAGGCTCCGGTACTGGCACAAATGATGTTCGACGAGAGTAGTTTGTCACTGCGGATTAAAAATATCTTGGACGGGGGTTTGATTGAGAAAGTGAGTAAGAAGTTTGTTAGTACTTTGATAGTGGTAGTAGTGCTGGTGCTGGGTGCCTGTAGTGGCATTAATCTGTTCGGTACGAATAAGTATGATGGAGAAATTCTTCCCACGAAGGCTGATCCACCTCAGTACCCAACTCGCGCTGCACAAGAGGGAATTGAAGGCTGGGTGCTCGTTGATTTTACAATTAACGAAGACGGTTTGATTGCTGAGAATTCTGTCAAGGTGATCGACGCCGAGCCGCAGGAAATATTCGATAGGGCCGCAACCCGAGCTGCTGCAAGGTTTGAGTTCGAGCCTCCGCGCCGAAATGGAAAGCCAGTCGACATAGAGGGTGTGCAGTATGTCTTTAGATTTAATCTGGAGCCAGGTGGCTATCAGCCCGAAGGACAGAGGCCTCCACCTCCTGCAAGATCAAGGAGTGACTAGTCGCCGATAAATTTGAAACGCTGTAGGGTCTGGCCGTCACGTTCGATAGTCTCGAAAAACATCGCCATCGGTCTGACCCACAGTCCTCGCTCACCATAGAGCGCCCGATAGACAACCATGGCTTCCTGGGTCTCGCTGTGGTGGGCAAGCTCGACCACTTCGTATTCGTTACCTTTGAAATGCCGGTAGCGGCCCTTCTTGAAGACGGTTTCATTCATTGGTCGTTATCCGTTGCTGGCGACGGTGGAGTTGAAGGTGGGCGGCGCTGTCCATCGGGCCCTCTGGGCCCACCGAAGCCAGCTCCATCTGTTCTTCCTCTGAACCCATCGCGTCCGTCTCTCGGCCCGCGTCGCTTAACGAATTCTAGCGCTGCGATTCTCTCTTCCTCGGTTAGCTGGCCAAGGATTGCGCTAGTCTGTTCGTGTGAGATCGCTTGATAGCGCATGCCCGCATCCCTCAGTGTGGCGAAAGCGGCGGTCAGCGCGGCTGCATCGAATGGCTGCGCCGACATCAAATCGTTGACCAGTCGTTGGGCATCAATCATCTCACGGCGTATCGGGCCTATCTGCTCGTAACTCACTTGTAGCTGTGGCTCCAATTCGATTCTGCGCTGCGG
>CAXBLN010000121.1:0-11167 GCA_963976555.1 uncultured Gammaproteobacteria bacterium | reverse complement strand
GCAGATTGTCGGTCATGAACAATCTGAAATTACGGGGCCAGCTTTCGATCCCAGCTACCAACGTCTCTATTTTAGTTCTCAGCGCGGTTCCCTCGGCAAGAGCGCCGGCGGCATCACCTATGAAGTTAGTCGCGTCGATCTAGCCTAGTCGACTATTCTTGTCGGCGTGAACTCCCTTGCCGATTTCTTCTCTCGAGTAATTCGAAATTAGTCTCTGGTAGGAAATTGTGCGTCGATGGCCCTTGTCATGAACGCCCATCTCCGCAGGAGTCCCCCCTTGTACATGAGAAACGTGCTGGAATAATTCCTGTGTGTTTATCTTCTTTAGCTTATAGCCAAGATTGAGCAATTTATCCTGCATCTCATATCCAGGGTTCCTGTCAGCTGCACAGAACTTTAGCCCTAGCTTTCGAATTAGGGAGACGTCCCACAGGCAGCAGAAGCTCTTGATGTAGTCGTCGTTAGGTTTATGTTTGCGCTGAGAAGATTCGGCAGGGGGCTTCGTGCGGCGACAGATATGTTTCTTGGTGGCACGCCACAGTCTGCTAAGAAATTTTCTATTGCGTTGATCTACGGATCCTGCACACACGGCCCTAGCATTTGTCATCTGGTTAAATAATAGATCGATGACCCTGGCGTCATGTATTAATGTGTCGGTATGCAGAAGCAGCACATACTTGCAGCTGACGGCCTGTATGCCAATGTCTAGCGCCGCGGAGTGAGCAATGTGCCCCTGCTCGGCGGTTTCCACTGTGCGTTCGATTAGCTGTATCCAGTTCAGACTTCGAAGATAGGTCAGACTCGCATCCCTTGAGTCATTATCGACGACGATTACCTGCAGCTGCTCTAGATTAAATTTTTCTTTGATGAGACTGAGGCATAGCCCCGTAAGCCGTCTCGTTTTGTAGTTCACAAGCAGGACACTAATCTTACCCTTGGGTAGACCGCCGCGTGGATTCATCTCGTTGATCCGCTTCTATTCTCTAGTTAGGAAATAGAACTAGAGTTTACGGCTATGGTTCAGCTTGAACCGCGCTAATTGCATTACCATTTGGTTATGTTAGCGGAGTGAATAGGGTGGATCGCTGCTGTATGGCGCGCAGTCGTTGGAATTGCTGTGGAGTGTATAACGCTGAGCAGAGCAGTGGACGTTTAGTTGCCGCTGGCACCAAACGTCCACTTTGTGAGTAGCAATAGATTAGCTGCTGCTAGGGAATAGAGGTGGTTACTACTGGGCCCATGCCGAAGATCTGAACGACAACTTCCTCGTCCTTTGCCATGTCATAGTGATGCCCATTCGGTGGCTCATAGATGAACGTGCCCGGCCCGACTGCCGTCATGGCGTCAGGGTTGTAGACATCAGACTCGGGGCCAGTGTGCACATACCAGGTGCCTTGCAATACATTAATGTAGCGTGCCTGATTGTGGTAGTGCGGTCGGCTGCCTCGACCTGGAGGCCAGGTAATCTGAATGACATAGATGCCCGACTTGCTTGGGTCGCCATAGATGACGGTGGTAATGCTACCGTCTTCGGGTTGCAACTGATCCGGAGTCGCAATCATAAAGTCGTGTTCATCAGGTTCAACCACCTGAGCGGAGAGAGTCTGGGTAGTGATGAATAACCCAGCAAATATTAGGCTGGCTAGGGTCATGATTCTTTTGACTGTCATTATTATCTTCCTCGTTTCCAAAAAGTGGGATTCTTGCTGCAGTCCCTTCGAGTGTCGGCTTGGTGTTTAACCTTTAGGGGTTTAGTGCGCAGGCCGAAAAGAAAAGATAACAGGTTTTTGCCGTCAGGCCACACTTATTAGGCACAATCAGCCGCCGATGTTGGCCCGTATACACAAAAATGGATATTTGCTACGCTCAACCGAAGTCCGTCCCGCAACCTCCTGTGCTGCCCAGAATGATTCAGCGGAGCAATATGAAGAAGAAAAACAATAACAATGACCTGCCCGGGAACTCGCCATCGAACCCGTCCCGTCGCAACCTGTTAAAGGGAGCGGGGGTAGTTGGGGCCGCGGCGGTGAGCAGTGTCGCTGGCTCCTCTGTCCTGGCTGCTGATTCTGCAGCTGAAAGATTGCATACAAGAGTCGCGTCTAGTCGTGAGGCCCTCGAGACATTGACGGCCGAGGAGGCTGCAACCCTGGAGGCAATATGTGATTGTTTGATTCCCTCGGACGAGCACGGCCCCGGCGCTAAGGAGGCTCGCGCCGTACACTACATCGATAGGTCCCTGGCGAGTCACAACTCGCAAGCCAGAGAGAACTACAGCATTGGGCTTAACGCTATCAACGAGTTTTCACGCAAGACCCGTGGTAAAAGCTTTTCTGAGCTGATATTAGATCAACAGAATTCAATCTTAATCGCCGTGCAGTCGAATAAAATATCCGGCTTCGTCCCGAATGGTAGCGGCTTCTTCAATATGCTCAGAAGCCATGCCATCGATGGGACATTCTGTGATCCTTATTATGGAGGCAATCAAAATTTTGTCGGCTGGGACATGCTCCGTTATCCCGGCATACGCCTTGGCGCTAGCGAGGCCGACGTGGCTGCGGGCGCCAGCTTGGAGCCAAATCACCAGTCCGCCTACGACCACAGCACTTATACGAAGCTAGCCGATAATGCCATTGGGGATAACGAGGGGGGAGGTGGCTATGCCTAATCGACTCCCCAAGACTGATGTCGTCATCGTAGGCATGGGTGCAGCAGGCGGAGTTGCCGCGCTGCCCCTGACGAACGCGGGACTAAAAGTCATTGGCCTCGAAGCGGGTGGCTGGCTGAGCCCCCGTGATTTCGCCCCAGATGAACTACGCAACGGCTCACGTAACTGGCCGCAATCCGTACAGAAGGCGGCAAGTGAGGCTCCCACCGTTCGCGCGACTCGATCAGACACCGCCGTGCAAGGTGGTCATCCGATGATGAACGCGGTTGGTGGCACGACTATGCACTACTGGGCTCAGAGTTGGCGGCTGAATCCGTGGGACTTCAAAGTCGTAAGCGAGACGAAGAAGCGTTACGGGAACAGCCGCATTCCAGAAGGCTCAACCGTCGAAGATTGGCCCTTCGGCTACGAGGAGCTGGAACCCTACTACGATAAGATTGAATATACCGTCGGCATCTCCGGTCAGGCGGGTAATGTTCAGGGCCGAAAAATCAAGCTGGGTAATGTGTTCGAAGGAGAAAGGCAGCGAGAATATCCGATGAAGCCGTTGCGCAGTTCGCCATTCACCGACCTCATGAGCGGTGCGGCGAGGAAGGTAGACTGGAACCCCTTTCAGGGCCCTGCGGCCATAACTACCGAACTCTTTGATGGTCGGCCACCGTGTCAGTATCACGGTTTCTGCAACAAGGGAGGCTGCCATGTTAAGGCAAAGAGCTCTACAGCATTCAACGTAATCCCGAAAGCGGTGGACACCGGAAATCTTGAAGTCGTTACGTTCGCGCGAGTGACAAAGATTGTGACTGACGACAACGGGCGTGTAACCGGAGTCGACTACATCAAAGGAAGCGAAACTTTCTTTCAGCCGGCAGACGTTGTGCTACTGGCCAGCTACGCCTATGAGAATGTCAGGCTCTTGCAACTATCCAAGTCCCGCGCATTTCCCAATGGCCTGTCCAACAATGCGGGGCAGGTGGGCAGACACTATCTGAGTCATCATCAGGGCTCGCCAGTTACTGCGCTGTTCGACAGAGATCTGCACAATTGGTACGGACTACCGGCGCAGGGTGTTGCAATCGACGAATGGGCCGATGATAACTTCGATCACGGCGACTTGGACTTCATAGGCGGTGCGAATCTCTGGGTGCATACCGACAGGAAGCCGATGAGCGCAGCGAAGATGTCTACATTCGGAGAGACCAGAACATGGGGATCAAGCTGGAAGGCGTTCGTAATGAAGAATGCCGATCGTACCAACACTTCCTATATACAGAAGACGACACTGCCCTATGAGGATAATTTCCTGGATCTCGATCCTGTTGTGAAAGACCCTCTTGGTTTTCCAGTGACGAGGATTACGGCACGTTATCGCGATAACGAGAAACGCATAGCCGCATTTTCGCAGGAGAAGATGGAGCAGTGGTATCTGGAGGCGGGCGCGATCAAGGTGGTGAAATACGGTCTGGGAAATTTAATGGGAGCAAGCACGCACGCCTATGGCGGAACACGCATGGGATTGAACAGCGATACCAACGTCGTCAACGAGTGGGGCTTCTCCCATGAGGTGCCAAACCTTGGGATTCTTGGTGGGTCGGTCATGGGCACCAGCGGTGCACGCAATCCCACACTCACCGTGCAGGCTCTCTCCTGGAGAACAGCGGAACATCTGGCAAATAATTGGCGCTCCATTGCGGGCTAAGCATGATCCTCGCTTGATTGCGCCCATACCTAGGCAAAAGAATTAGATAATCTATGGTTGATAACAGTCGAAAGATTCCCGTACTCGACGTGTTCAGATTCGTCGGTGCAGTGATCGTCGTGTGTGTGCATTACGAGTTGATCTTTGGGCAGTTCATTGTCTGGGGTGCCCTGGGTACGACGGCCTTATCATGGTTCTTCATGGTCAGTGGCTTCGTTCTGTCCTATGTTTATCCTACGCTACGCGGCTGGACTGATACCAAGCAGTTCTACAAGTTTCGAATCATCCGCATCTACCCAGCATATGCCTTCGCGATCCTGGTCTCCTCATCCTTCGTCTGGCTGAGCTATCGCGCCGTTGGTGAGGTCTTCTTCGCTGAGGTGCAGCGGCCTTTTCAGATCACCTACGATCTGCCCGCAGTGAAGGACACCAGCTTCTTCTTCATTGCCACCATCCGGCACTTACTTTTCACACAGTCCATAAGTAGCATCGAGACCTATAAGCTATTGTTCAATGGGCCGCTTTGGTCTCTGGTGTTGGAAGCCTATTTCTACCTTTGCTTTCCGCTGTTCTTGATTCTACTGAAGAATGTGAACACCTATAGGCGAGTGTTTGCAGTGTTCATTGCTGGCTATGTTATGCAGTTCGGTCTGATCGCTTTCTTTCTACCGGAAGCCGAGTACTACGATCTCGCCACGCTAAACGTGCCGGTCTATACGAACCCGGTCATCCGCTTCGTCGAGTTTGTCTTCGGCATGCTCATCTACAAGCTATTCGCTCTGAATGGCATCGACAAGGACAAGGGGCGGGTAGATCTTCTGCCGCTGCTTGCCTCGATCTTTGTCTATTTGTTTTTCATCTGGTTCGGAGAGAATTACGTTCCCTATCAGTACAGTTCCTTCTTCGTGGTGATTCCCGCAGTCGCAGTCATGGTCTACTGCATGTTAAATCTGCAATGGTATCCAACCGGTCGCACACTAAAGTTTTGCGAATTGCTGGGCGGGCTCAGCTATGTGATCTATTGTCTACACTGGCCTTATATGGAGATGGTGCAGTACTTCAATCTGTTGCCGGAATCCTGGCCCTATCAACTTCACCTGCCAGTGCTCACAGGCATACTCATCGGACTCTCCTATCTGGTGTATCGATTCCTGGAGTTTCCGCTTCGACGGAAGATGTACAAGCTGTTGATAAAGAAGCCATGAGGAAGGCTCAGTGAGTACCAATCCTGGAACGATCCCCAAGCCTCTGCAACAACACGGGCAGGGACCAGCGCTTTACGGTTTGTTACAGCAGTTAGATGAATCACAGTGGTGGGATGCCGGAAAGCTAGCGGCCGGGCAGTTACAGCAATTGCAGGCGTTGATCTCCTATGCGCTGCTGCACTCGCCGTTCTATAGGGAGCATCTGCGAGGTATAGACCCAGCTAGTCTGGATATTGAATCGCTAGGTAAAATTCCTCTGCTCTCCCGAGCGCAGCTGCAGGCGAACAACGAGACGATCGATTGCACAGTCTTGCCCGGCGGCCACGGTAACGTGAAGGATTCGATGACGTCGGGCTCGACCGGCTTCCCCGTGAAGTTCCGCACGACAGCGCTGACCGCAACAGTGTGGAATGCGATCAATATGCGTGAACAGCTGTGGCACGAGCGACAATTTGACAAGGTTTCAGCCTCTATTCGCTGGCATGGCGACGCGATCGGGCTGCCGCCCGATGGTGTCGAGTTCGAAGACTGGGGGCTCCCCGCCAATGTATTTCACAGAACGGGTAAAGGTTACTTCCTGAATAGTAGCGCCGACATCTCTGCGCAGATCGCCTGGCTGCAAAAAATTCAACCCAGCTACTTGATGACGCATCCATCGAACCTGCGCGGCTTGATCGCGCAGCTGCGTAGGGGCGGCACGACACTCAAAAGTCTGTTGGAAGTGCGCACGGTAGGGGAGAGTTTAGATAGGGAGCTGCGCAGCGACGTGACGGAACAGTTCGGCGCTAAACTAGTGGACCTGTACAGCAGCGAGGAGCTTGGCTACATGGCGCTACAGTGCCCTGTGCAGAATCACTATCACGTGCAGTCGGAGAGCGTCCTGTTGGAAGTGTTGCGCGAGGATGGCAGTGCCTGCGCACTGCACGAGCCCGGCAAGATAGTCGTCACTAGCTTACGTAACTACGCAACCCCGCTCATTCGTTATGATATTGGTGACTACGGCGAGCTGGCTGGCCCCTGCAGCTGTGGGCGCGGATTGCCGGTTCTGAAGGCCGTGCATGGCCGGGTAAGAAATATGTTACTGCATCCCGATGGCAGTGCCCATTGGCCAAACTTCGGGTTTAGAAAAATTATGCAGATTGCGCCGCTGAAACAATTTCAATTGGTGCAGCATAGGCTCAGCGAGATCGAGTTGCGTGTGGTGGTAGATGAAAAACTATCCCAAGAGCAAGAGGCAGGCATTAGAGAAATTCTACGGGAGAATCTTGGTCATCCCTTCGAAGTGAATATCAGCTATCATAGGATTCTTGAGCGCAGCGCGAGTGGCAAGTTCGAAGATTTCGTCTCGATGATTTCGCGTAACGACTAGCTAATAATAGGCAGGCAGGATCAGTGGAATGCCAGTAGATATCACCAGGAGTCGTCATGCTCTGGCGTTCATCGTATTCGTAGTTCTTCTCGATGCGATAAGCTTTGGCATCGTGCTCCCGGTAATGCCCAAGCTCATCATGAGCCTGACCGATGTGTCTCTGTCGGAGGCTTCGAGGGTGGGTGGCTACCTGATGTTCACCTATGCCATCGTGCAATTCTTCGCGGCACCCATTCTGGGTAATCTCGGCGACAAGTACGGTCGCAGGCCGATACTGCTTTATACACTGGCAGCACTGGGCGCCGATTATCTGCTCATGGCCGCTGCACCCACAATCGTGTGGCTCTTCGCCGCTCGCATCATTGCCGGCGTAGCCAGTTCCTCATTTTCTATCGCCTACGCCTATGTCACCGATATCACCCCCGAGGAGAACCGTGCGCAGCGTTTCGGGATGATAGGTGCGGCCTTCGGGGGTGGTTTCGTATTGGGTCCGGTTATTGGTGGGCTCTTGGGTGAATACGGTGCGCGCATACCCTTTTACGCAGCGGCAGGCTTGGCCTGCGTGAATCTTATTTATGGCTACTTCATGCTAGGGGAGTCGCTGGGCAAGGAAAACCGACGTGAATTCGATTTGCGGCGTGCGAATCCCATAGGCGCCGTGCTACAGCTGAAGAAGTATCCAGTCATCCTCGGTCTGGCCTTTGCCTATTTCCTCTACATGATCGGGCACCTGTCGCTGCCGAGCACATGGACTTACTACACGATCGAAAAATTCTCATGGTCGGAGAGTCAGATTGGTCTATCACTGGGCTTCGCCGGCGTGTTTATGATCATTGTGCAGGCAGGACTAATTCGTTGGGCGATTCCTGCTCTAGGCGCCTATCGTGCAGGCATCCTCGGCATGGTGGCGATTATTATTGGCTTCAGTGGTTATGCGTTTTCCTCTCAGGGCTGGCAGATGTATCCCTGGCTGGCGGTCGCAGCTCTCTCGGGTTTCGTGACGCCGGCTTTTCAGGCAATAATGACTAGCCGAATTCCGGCCAACGCACAGGGCGAGTTGCAGGGTGCGCTGAGCAGCCTCAATAGTATAACGTCTATCATAGGGCCTGTTCTTATGACTCAGTTATTCGCAGCCTTTACCCATGTAGAGGCATCAGTCTATTTTCCAGGCGTCTCCTTCTTCGCGGCCGCCGTGCTCAGCTTTGTCTGTCTTATTATCTTCGTGATTGTGGTTCGCAAACATGGGCTCACGACTCTAGGCAAGAAATAGTGTCGCCGACCCCGAGCTTTTGATTGCGAGCTGCTATTGCGCGGGTCGTCTTGTCGCTCCTGAAAATGCGGAGATTCGCCTTTTTCAGTAGCAGCAGCGGTGTGTTTGTTGCATTGCTTTCTAGCCTCCTACATACAGCGCATTTAGCAAGCCTTTTCGAGAATGGGAGGGTGATTATCTGCACCGCTTTGAAGACGCCTGTCCATGCCTCAAGCCTAGACGATTCGGCGTGTTTGGCTTGACACACCCTAACCCAAGTGGTTATATCTCTGCTCCTTTGGGAGAGAAATTCTAATTAAAGCAAAAATGCAAAAAAGGTAGAATTATGAAGATTCAATGGCTGCTCCTAGCGATAGCAGGGCTCGTAGTGGGTTGCTCACCTGCTGATACAAGTAATACTCAAGCACCACAGGTGGCGATGGCTGCAGAAGCCCCCACAGACGATATTCCACGCACACCGAATGGCAAGCCCGATTTCAATGGCATCTGGCAGGTGTTGATGAATGCCAACGACAACCTCGAACCGGCTCCGCCGAAGGCAGCCTACCAGCTTGTCCCAGGTGACTTCGTTCCCGTTCCCGCTCCGAACATCGTAGCGATGGGTGCGGTTGGTGCAGTCCCAGCAAGCTTCGGGGTAGTAGAGGGTGGCAGAATCCCTTACAAGCCGGAAGCGATTGCACGCAGGGATGAGAATGCGGCAAATTGGCAGTCACTGGATCCTGAAGTTAAGTGCTATATGCCGGGCGTGCCCAGAGCCACTTATATCCCACATCCTTTTCAGATTTTCCAGAGCGAGAGTGCTTTCTTCATAGCCTACTCCTTCGCCGGTGCCGTGCGTAACGTCTTCCTCGAAGATCCGGGCCCAGCGCCATTGGATTCCTGGATGGGTCAATCCTACGGATACTGGGATGGCGATACCTGGGTAGTCGAAGTAACAGGCCTGGACGACCGTACCTGGTTCGACAGAGCAGGTAACTACCATACCTATCAGCTGAAGGTTACCGAGCGCTATACACTGGTTAGCGAAAACGTTATCGAGTACGAGGCAACTATGGAAGACCCTGATATCTTCGAAGAGGCCTGGACCATCAAGATGCCTATCTACCGTCGCCTCGAAGAAGGCTACGAGCTGCCACAGTTTAAGTGCGTAGAATTTGTAGAAGAGATGATGTACGGCCGCTACCGTAAGGGTAGAGAGTCTGAATTAGGCTTCTAAAAACGATTTGAATCAAAAAAGGGCTCGTTTTGGCGCATTCCGCTTGGAAATACCCAGAGCCCTTGGTTAGAATGCGGTTACTGACCGCTTAATTGAAATTTTTGGTGTATTGGGCGAGGGGAGAGACTGCATTACGTGGTGTCTGACCGCAAGTAGCTCAAGCATTTCAAGTTATTAATGGGGAAAATTGTATGAAAATCAAACTATTAGCATTAGCAGCTGTTACTGCAATCGGTGTTGTTGCAATCAATCAGCCTGCGGCAGTTGCTCACCATGCATTCTCAGCCGAATTCGATGCAAACCTACCGGTTCGTCTGGGCGGCCCAATTACACGTGTTGAGTGGATTAACCCTCACACTTGGATTCACTTGGAGAACAACGATCCGGAAGCGACTCGCGACCCGGGTCCCTGGATGGTTGAAGGCGGCACGCCAAATACGCTTTTGCGTCGTGGCATCAACCGTAACTCACTGACACTCGGTCAGGACATCGTGGTTACCGGCTACCAGTCTAAAGACAGACTTTGCGAGCCAACATGTCGTGCGAACGGCCGTGACATCACATTCCCTGATGGCCGCAAGCTGTTCATGGGTTCATCCGGTACTGGTGCACCACGCGATGGCTCTGACCAGACTGAGCCAGGTCAATAGTTAACAGCCAAGTTAACAAAGAATATAAAAAAGCCCGCTTCTAGCGGGCTTTTTTTTGTCTCAGGTTTTGGGTGTTTAGCAAGATGTTCGTTGCTAATCGGTCACCGATCCCAGGGGTCGCTCGTAGTCGCCGCCATCTCTGAAAACCGTAGAGTTAATGTAGAAGCCCGCAGAATAGAGGCGCACGGTAATAGTCTGCGAGCCACGGTTTTCCCAGAACCAACCGTGGATACCAGTAAAAGGCGCATGGAAGGAACCCATGCGCTGCTCGCCTGTACCCTGTTCGAAGCTCTCGGCATATTCCTCGCCCAAGCCAGCAGGCTCCGCGTGCATGTCGTAATAGACCTCACCATCGGCGACCCAACTGAAGATCATCGAGGCATCCATATCCAGTAGATATTTATACTCGACCGATTCGAAGGGGCCAAGAATAAACTCCACATAGTCCGTCTTGTGCACCTCAAGCTGTTCCTCGAAGGGATTCTCTTCCAAGCCGAGAACGTTAATCCCAAACAAATCGCCGGTGCCGAGTGGATCAGATCCAAATTCGGCGGGTAGTATGAAGCCCAATAGCACGACCAGCGCGATGATGAGGGACACAGCGGATGCTATGAGAATGTTCTTCGTTGAGGGTGGCGTATTGCTATCTATCTCGGCCAAGAGGACTCTCCATTATCAGGTTCTTGAATGACTCAGATGTTATAGGTTTTTAGAAGGGCGGCTGTAGCAGAAATGCACTGAACTGAAAGCCAGCAAGCAGGAAACCTCCGGTCATCAGTGCCGTATTCGTGGCGAATGAGAGCCGCAGAAAGCTGGAGCTGGTCCGCCAAACGCTAAGCAACAGGAAAACTGCCGATAGCGCAAGTATCTGTCCTATCTCCACACCTACGTTGAAGCTGATAATGTTGATGACCAGACCATTCTCCGACAGATCGAATTCCTGCAGCTTGGTGGCGAGTCCCAAGCCATGAAACAGGCCAAACACAAACACGGCGATCTTGGTATTGGGCTCGATGCCGAAGACACGCTTAAAACCATCGATGTTCTCGAAGGCCTTATACACGACGGATAGCCCGATTATCGCGTCAATGAAATA
>CAXBLN010000120.1:0-11174 GCA_963976555.1 uncultured Gammaproteobacteria bacterium | reverse complement strand
TCTATCAGCAAAATTGTGCAGCCTGTCACCTGGCAGACCTATCGGGTTCCTTCGAGGCGCCAAATCTAGCCGACGCCAGTTTCCGCAGTAACTGGGCCAATCGCAGCCTGACTGAATTTCTGGATTCCTTGCGTCGCACCATGCCGCCGCAGGCGCCCGGTTCTCTCGGCGAAACACAGTACCAGGATCTCTCGGCTTTCCTGCTACGTGCCAATGACATCGCCCCCGGCAGTGCGGCCTCGTTCACCGCTGCCAATACAGTGATGTTTCTGGATGACACCGCAGGTCAGCGATCTGGCGGAGTGCAACGGACTCCCGTGCCCGGTCGCGCCGGTACCGTGCCTTCACCCCATACCCGCGATGCGGTGCCTGAGGTCGCTACTCTATATAGTAGTGACAGGGCACGAAGCCGTAGCTTTAAGCCCATAGACAATTTTCGCAATGTCAGTACCGAAGAATTAGCGAATCCCGCGCCGGCAGATTGGACCTACTGGCGGCGCAGTCCTCAGAGTCAGGGCTATACGCCACTGGATCAGATAGACACCGAGAACGTGAGTCAGCTCAGTCTGGCCTGGGTTTGGGGCATGGAGGCGGGTCGCAGCCAGCCGGCGCCTTTGGTGCGCGACGGCATCATATTCATTCCCAACTTCGGCAATGTGGTCCAGGCCCTCGATGGGCGCGATGGCACTCTGCTGTGGGAGTATCGCCGCCAGTTTCCCGAGGGTGGCCGCAGTGGCGGAGTGCTGCGTACTCTGGCGATGTGGCAGGATCTGATCTATGTCGCTACTACGGATGCCCATCTGGTCGCTCTGGATGCGCGCACAGGTGCCGTGCGTTGGGACACCGAGATAGCCGACGAGACTCTGGGCTATTCAAACACCAGTGGTCCCATCGTTGCCGACGGCGTGGTGATAAACGGCATTACCGGCTGTGGCCGTTTCTTCGAACAGAGCTGTTTCATCACCGGTCACGATGCGGGCACGGGGGAGGAGTTATGGCGCACGTTTACCATCGCCCAGCCGGATGAGCCGGGGGGCGATACCTGGGGTGATCTGCCGCTGGAGTTTCGTGGCGGCGGCGATGTCTGGATGACCGGAAGCTGGGACCCGGAATTGGAATTGGTGTTCTTCGGTGTAGCTCAGGCCAAACCCTGGATGGCCGCAAGCCGTGGACTGACTACCGAAGATAAAGCTCTGTATTCGAATTCTACTCTAGCTATTGATCCAAAAGACGGGCGTATCGTTTGGTACCGCCAACATGTGCCAGGTGAATCACTGGACATGGACGAGGCCTTCGAGCAGGTGCTCATCGATCTGGTAGACGAGCCCTATCTGTTCACCATCGGCAAGAGTGGCATCCTGTGGAAGCTGGATCGTCGCACGGGTGAATTTGAGGGGCTGAAAGAAACTGTATTTCAGAACGTGTTCTCCGATATCAATTTGGAAACGGGAGAGGTGCGTTATCGTGAAGACATTCGCAATATGCAGGTAGGCGAATGGCTTAGTGTGTGCCCTTCTACTGCTGGCGGTCATAACTGGCAGTCTACGGGCTATCACCCGCCTTCGAGAAATCTGGTCATTCCTCTCAGTCAGTCCTGTATGGAAATGGCGCCGCGGGAAGTGACTTTCGAGATAGGGTCCGGAGGCAATCAGGGCGACCGACGTTGGATGGAGATGCCCGGCACTGAAGGGCAGTTTGGTAAACTCTCGGCTCTTAACGTAGATTCTATGGAAGAGAGTTGGAGCATTGAACAACGCGCGCCGTTTCTTACGGCAGCGCTAACGACGGCCGGTGGTCTGGTGTTCATAGGAGATTACGACAGGTATGTCCATGCCTTCGACGTAACAACTGGTGAGGAGCTGTGGCGCACGCGACTCGCCACCGCGGCTCAGGGATTTCCTGTAAGTTTCGCCATCGATGGCGAACAGTACATCGCTATCCCGGCAGGTCGCGAAGGCGGCAGCCCCTGGCGAATTGGTAGTTTTCTGGCTCCCGAGTTGGTCAGCCCGGCTGGCCACAACGCGCTTTACGTTTTCAGGCTCAACCAGTGACTAGTCCAGTACAGAGGAAGTTGATTGCCACTCTCCTTTGCTGCATATGCGTGCTGGCTAGGGCAGACACGCTACCCACAGACGATGGCGATATCATTATCACGCCGCTGGTTCATTCGAGTGTGCAATTGCAGTACCAGGGTTTGGTCATACAGATAGACCCCTGGAGTGCAATTAGCATCAGCAATTATCAGTTGGCGGATCTGATATTGGTCACAGACAATCCCAGTCATCATCTGGACCCTGCTGCGATAGACGCGCTCAGAGATGATAAGACAATCTTGATAGCGCCTGCCAACAGTAGCAGTCGACTGCCCGATGCGGTGATCATGGCTGGCGGCGATAAGCGCGAAGTAATGGGCATTTTGGTAGAGGCCATTGATGCCTATGACCTGACCCCGGGCGCACCAGAACATCCTAAGGGCGATGCCAATGGCTACGTGCTTACTATTGGCGGCAAGCGCCTGTTGTTTGCCGGTGTCACAGAATGCGTGGACGAACTTAGAGCCCTCGAGAACATAGATGTGGCGTTCATGCCCTTAAACATCCCTCCTGCGCGCATGACTCCAGCCGACTCGGCCGCATGCACAATAGAGATCGCCCCCGATATCGTCTACAACTATCATTACGATCAGGCCTATGCGCGCAGGGTGAGCGATCCCGAGTATACAGAGGGTGAATTGCCGAACGGGTTCTCGGTAAGTGAGAGTATCGAGGCCTTTGCCGACGCACTTGAGGGAAGCAGTATCGAATACCGCCATGCAAATTGGTATCCACCTCGTTTTCGACTCGATAGTAATTGGCCCAAGTTACCCTTGGGCCAGCGTTGGCTCACCGGTGGCTTGGGGGGAATGTGCATTGGTAGCAGTGATGAAGTGTATTTGCTAAACAGACAAAATGTAGTGGACGAAGATTTGGACGGTGCACTGCTGGCACCGCCTGTCCTTCGGCTCGATGTCGAGGGGAATACTGTTGACGGCTGGGGCGATGCCGATGTCATCGGAGGTAGATTGCACGACTGCCACGTCAACGCCGACGGCTCCCTCTGGCTAGTTCCTGCAGCAACTGGACACATACAACACTGGTCTGCCGATGCCGAACTCCTCTTGCAGATCGGCGAAGATAATCTGTTCGACTCCAGTAACGGTAATCGCGATGGTAGGCCCCAGAATTCCGATAAAGCGCAGTTCTTCCTTCCCGCCGCCGTGGATGTAGATGAGAGCACAGGAGATATCTATGTAGCCGACGGTGAGTTGCCTGGCGGCAATAGCCGCATAGCGGTGTTCGACTCATCTGGACGATTCCTGCGCCAGTGGTCGCTGCAGCGTAACCCGAATGACGAGCGCATCGAACTGCCCCATTGCCTGCGAATTTCCCAAGACGGTCTCGTCTATGTCTGCGATCGTCGCGCCGATCGAATTCAGGTTTTCGACCGAGTGGGAAATCTACAAGCAATACTATCTCTGCCGTTCTCTGCGGTTTCAGATGCCGGTGGGAGAGTCAGTGGGAGCAGAGGCAATGCTGTGGTGCTCGCCTTCTCCCATGACCCGCAGCAGGAATTTCTTTACGTGATAAATCAAAACACAGTCGCGGTGGAAGTGATCGAGAGAATAAGTGGTGACTGGCTAACTCGCTTCGGCGAAGGGCCGGGTCGCTACCCTGGTCAATTTGAACTGCCACACGCCATAGCGGTAGATAGTGAGGGCAATGTGTATGTTGCAGAGCAGGAAGGCCGGCGTGTGCAGCGGTTTTTGCTGCAATAAGATTAGCCGCCCAGTATCGAACGACCGAGATTTATCGAATCGATCGTAGAAACTTTGATACGGGTGACTCTAGCTAGCGAGTAATGTCTTCGCTAAGCTCCACTAGTTGGAGACGATTTTTTACCAATAAGAATAAGGAGAATCATATGAATAAATTCACTAAGTCCTTTCTTGCCCTACAAATTGCACTGGCTGGTGCAGTTGCAGTGGCACAAGATGACGAAACCTACGCCACGTTTATAACCGAAGAACAGTGGCAGATGGTGAACGAGCTGCCCGGTGTCGACAGACAGATCGTTAGCCGCGACATTGGCAAGCTAAACCTCTCGGTTGGCATCATCCACCGCGGTGCGGTCGAACGAGCCAGCGGCCAGTCTACCCCGAATCCGGAGCGACCCTGCGGTGTAAGTAGCAGTAACCGCAACAGCAACGCGCGGGGCATCATGCACTACGCCCAGACCGAGACCTATTACATTGCATCTGGTTCGGGAACGCTGGTTACCGGCGGCACAATTCTCAATGGCAACGAATCGGCGCCGGATAGCAACGTAACCAACGTTTTGAACGGCCCGTCCTGTAGCGGCGTGATTGTCGGCGACTGGATTGCCAAGCACGTGAAAGAGGGTGATATTATTATCATCCCTGCCGGCACGCCCCATGGCTGGCTGGAAGTGCCTGTGCACGTGGATTATCTGTCGGTGCGCCCAGACCCCGATCGTGTGCTCTCAGACAGCTATATTAACCCCGCTCTAGGTGAGGATTTCAAGATTAGAACGGAGTAGCAGCGCTCGGGCCTTGGGAGATCGCTCCATCAGAAAATCTGAGGCCTTTCTTTTAATCAAAAACTGGACAACTGAGTGCCGCAGAGCTACCTTCTGTGTGTCTTACAAGGGGATGAGATATCCAGAAATAGTAACAAGAACCCTTTTTATTTGATAAGTGCCCTGCACGGGAGAGAAAAATGACAAGAAAGTCCCTTTTTACCATGACGTTTACCGCCGCGCTCGCGTTTCTCGCTAGCTCAGCCAGCGTCTTCGCCCAAGACCAAGAATCGGTAATGCCGTTCAAGGTTGGAACATTTGCAATCAATGATATCCCTACGGTTGGCTTGGTGGTGCAGAACGACGAGTTAATTGTCGATCTGGCTGCGGCGAACCGCGCCCTGGAATTAATACCTCGATATGCCACGGTAGCCATACCGGACGATATGATTGGTCTAATCTCAGCTTATGAATATGGATTGAAGTATCGAGTCTATGAGATCGTGAACCATCTTGTGGCTGAAAACATGTTGAATGGCAATTTGCCGAGCTACGTGCACCCGGTTGGTGACGTAGACATCATGGCGCCCATTCAGTATCCGAGTAAGCTCATGAACGCAGCCGTGAACTTCTACACCCACGCCTGTGAAGGCTGTAACGACGATGAGCGAGCGGCTCAGACTCGAGAGCGTCAAGTGAACCGTGGCGTACCCTATCTGTTTCTAAAGCCAACACGTGGCGCGATAATTGGCGACGGCGATGACATCATCATGCCCTATGGCCGAGACCGTATCGAGTGGGAAGTCGAGATGGCTATTGTGTTTGGCCGCTCAGGTAAGTATGTAGCTGCAGACCGCGCTTATGATCACGTATTTGGCTATATGGTAGCGATGGACATCTCTGATCGCGGTGGCCGTCCACCCGGTGGCTACGGATCCGGTTCTGACTGGTTCGTCGGCAAGGGACATGACACTTTCGCACCTCACGGTCCTTGGATTGTGCCAAAAGAGTTTTACGGCGATCCGATGGAGCGTTTGCACCAGACTCTGGTCATCGATGGCGTGACTGTTCAGGAAGCGAGAGCTGGCGATATGATTCATAATATCCCAGAGTTAATCGAGTATGCCTCGTCGCTGATCACGATCTTCCCAGGTGATGTATTGCAGAGCGGTACTTCAGGTGGTACTGGAGCGGGCCGAGTAGAGCGTGCAACTGGCTCTGGCTATCTGGTAGATGGAGAGACGATTCAAGCTAGTATCGAAGGAATCGGTACACTGCATCATACGGTTAGGCTAGAGCGAAGTGTTCCGGATGATCTGTCCGGTTCGCAGCTGCCTCCGGTTAGCTCATATAGAGACTAATATTTAACTAAAGCAGTAACCAAGAAGACAAAAAGGGCGGATTCATACAGTGCTATGAATCCGCCTTTTTTTTTACGGCGGTGATTCTCAGAGGTCAAACAGGGTCGAAAATCCTGCACAGTGCTCGGGCTGGTCGCGTAAGTGTCCTCGTTTCCTACCTCAGCTCAAATCGTGTTCATCCAATCCGCAACCGCGCGACCGATCGCATGGGGTGATACTTCCTGTACGTAATGAGTGCCGAAGATAGTGACCTCAGTCTGATTGCGAAAGCCACGTATCCATTCGATCAGGTCGGCGTTTGCCGGTGACGTGGACAGTAGGGCTCCGGGATTGGCGCGCAGGAAGAGTTTAGGGATGTCGCTTGCTGCAAACCAATCGCTGTAGCTTTGCACCAATTCCGTGGTATCGGTGGGCCCGCCTGCGAAAGGCAGTTCACGGGGCCAGGTAAGAGTAGGGCGCCGCGATTCACCAGCTTCCCTAAACGGGCGGCGATACTCAGCCTTGTCTGCCTCACTTAGGAAATAGCCTAAGCCACCAATCAGTATCTGTTCGATGAAAATATTGTTCTGTAAGACAGCCGCTTCACCACGATCGGATCGAAATACAGAAAACATGCCCTGGGTAGGTTCCGGCGGTAGCGGAAGTGCAGTGGGGCGCAGGATTGCCTCCATGAAAGCGATTCCTTTGATGCGCTCGGGATAGCGTTGTGCGAAGGCGAGCCCGACACCCGAGCCCCAATCATGTATGACAAATGTTATGTTTTCAGTAGCGCCTACCGCCTCGAACAGATCGAAAAGGTAATCGCAATGCGTGGCGAATTTGTATTCGTTTGGTCCGCTGTTGGGCAGTGGGTCGGAGTCACCCATGCCAATCATGTCAGGCGCGATGCAGCGGCCCATATGTTGAACATGGGGGATTACGTTGCGCCATAGATAGGACGAAGTCGGATTTCCATGCAGGAATATAATCGGATCTCCGCTACCAGATTCATGGTAGGCCATGTTTAACCCACGAACCTGAACCTTCTTCTTGCGTTCTGCCCACTCGATAGACTGTGTCTGGGCAGCGAGCGGGGTTGCTAGCAGTGGCAGAGCCGCCGCTCCTGCGACTAAGGACAGGCGCATCATTTCGCGTCGACTGAAAGGGGGCATGTTCGCTTCTCCCGAGTATTAGCTACTCTGATAGTGTAATGGCAGTGTAGAGCTGAGTCGATCACGCAGGAAAGCTTGAATTCGATTCAGTTTCTCTATTGTGTCTCATTCGTTGTCAAATTCGATTGGCGCTTTGATCAATTTTTACAGTGTATTTCCTGGAAAATTGGTTTCCGCTCACACCGGCCACCCAAGCTTCTTCGATGACCCCTATGCGATTCTGAAAAATCCACAGAGCTAAAAAACCACGAGGCAAGTGAGTTACGATTTACTCTTCTACTCTATTGCTAGACAACCCCATAGGCAAGCATTGCATCCGCGACTTTCTTAAAGCCGGCGATATTGGCACCCTTAACGTAGTTTACCTGCTTGCTGTTTTTACTGCTGCCATACTGCACGCAGCGATCGTGAATGCTTTGCATGGTTTCCTTAAGCAGCTTTTGCAATTCTTCCTCACCCCATGACCTGCGCGTAGAGTTTTGACTCATCTCCAAGCCTGAGACCGCGACGCCGCCTGCGTTGGCAGCCTTGCCCGGGGCAAAAAGAATTTTCGCATCTTGAAAAGCGTGTACTCCTTCCAGAGTGGTGGGCATATTCGCTCCCTCGCACACTGCGATGCATCCATTCTCTATAAGAGCCTTCGCGTCTTCTTCATCGAGTTCGTTCTGGGTTGCGCAAGGTGCTGCCAGGTCACAGGGAACGGACCAGGGGCGTGCGTCCTCGTGATAGCGTGCGCTTTTAAATTCGTCAGCATATTCAGAAATTCGCCCGCGTCTCACGATTTTCAATTGCTTTACCCAATCGACTTTCTCCTGAGTCAGACCGTCAGGATCGTGAATGAAGCCCCCGGAATCTGAGAGGGTTACAGGCTTTCCCCCAAGCTGAATGACTTTTTCTGCAGCGTGGATCGCCACGTTACCCGAGCCAGAGATTACACAGGTCTTGCCCTCTATCGAATCGCCTATATTCTCGAGCATGTTCTGCATGAAATAGATTGCACCATAGCCGGTGGCCTCTGCGCGAATCAGGCTGCCGCCATACTCCAGAGCCTTCCCGGTTAGCACGCCGGCGAAGGTGTTGGTTATGCGCTTGTACTGACCAAACATATAGCCGATTTCCCGCGCCCCGACACCAATGTCGCCAGCTGGAATATCGATATCGGCACCTACGTGTCGGTAGAGTTCAGTCATGAAGGATTGGCAGAAGCGCATGACTTCGTGATCTGATTTCCCCTGCGGGTTAAAATTAGAACCGCCCTTGCCGCCGCCCATGGGTAGTCCAGTAAGGCTATTCTTGAACGTTTGTTCGAAAGCGAGGAATTTGAGAACACTTTCAGTGACGCTTGGATGAAAACGGATTCCGCCTTTATAGGGGCCAATGGAATTATTATTCTGTACTCGCCAGCCGCGCTGAACTCTGATATTCCCGCGGTCATCCTCCCAGCAAACTCTGAAGCTGACAACTCTGTCCGGCTCGGCCATACGTCTCAATATTTGGTATTCGTGATACTCTTCTTTATCCTCGATGAATTCAAAAACATCCTGCGCTACTTCACGCACTGCCTGCACAAACTCCGGTTGACCAGGGTTGCGTTTTTCAACGCCTGATATGAATTTGTCGATGTCTACGTGGTCGCTGACAGCCATTTTATAACCTCAATTGTGGTCTATTGTTACCGCATCACTTTGTGTGGGGTCTGGGTGTAGAAATAGTAGGTTTCTCGAGTCTGGGGGGTCTACGAGCATTGCTATTTTCTGAAGCAAGTATTATTGAGTTTCGAGAAGTGTGTCTGAAAGATTATCTGATGTGGATCTTGCTTGCCGAGGAGAAGCCGAATTCCATAGAGATGGAATCAAAAGCGGCGTCTGGGTTCGTTTTCTATTCCACTTAGACAAAGGGTGTAGGCGCTTTTCTCAAATTGCCTGCACCCTTCTTCATGGTTTACCCAGGCCTAAGTCTTTTTAAGAGACTTAAGATGTTCCAGCATCGTGTTTACATCGCTGCATGCAAAAGGATCTTCGGGGCAGTTGTCGACCTTGCCAGCTTCTTCAAAAAGCCCGTTGATCTCCCCATTGTCAACCAGCATCGAATAGCGCCAAGAACGCGAACCGAAACCAAGGTTCTCCTTCTTCACTAACATGCCCATCTTGGCTGTGAACTCACCATTGCCATCCGGTAGCATCTTCACGTTCTTCACTCCAAGCTGCTTAGCCCATTGGAACATGGAGAAGGCATCGTTCACACTAACGCAGTACACCTCATCCACACCTAGCTCTTTCAGTTCGGCAAAATGCTTCTCGTAACCTGGCAGATGAGTGCTGCTGCAAGTAGGGGTGAACGCTCCGGGAAGAGCGACGATCACAATGCGCTTTCCGTCGAAGATCTCCTTGCTTGTCACATCTTTCCACACGAAGGGGTTCTCGCCCCCGGCAGACTCATCCCTGACGCGGGTTTTAAAAGTGACTTCTGGTATGCGGCTTGGCGTATTCATGTTTGTTTCCTCTTTCTGTGTTGGCCTGTTTGTTGATACTCATTGCTGATGGGAGCCAAGATACGCGGGAAAGACTCATAGGTAAAATGACTTATTACGATTGCTTCCATTGATAAAAACGATTAGAGGTCGAATCGGATAGCTAGGGGAGCATCTCCAGAACTGAGACGAGTTCCTCTATCGTGGCGGGCAGCCTCGGTTCCAGCAGTTCCGCCTTGGCGGCGCTGTAGCGAGTCTGAATATTTGCCAGAGTGTTGGCATCACGCATGCTTCGATAGGTCTCGATGTAGATGCGGATATCAAGCAAGAAGCCGCCGCGACGCACTACGGCTGTGTTATCGCGGCCACCAAGAGCACTGCGCATGACAATCATCGCCGTTTCCTGCAACGCGGGATCTTGTCCCAGACTTTCAGTCAGGCTGGACTGTGCACGGAGCAGCGGAGATAGGGTCGACAGTATAAGCAGCAGTGGCAGCAGTATTCTTATGGGGAGACTATGCATCGACAGAAGACTACTCTGAAATTCTCGAGGACTCCATATGTGCTTGCTCAAACAGCTGCGAGTTGCGCGCTGGAGCCGGTGTCAGGCCACAGGAGTTGGACAAAATCCCGATTTGGATATACTGTGCGTGGATCGAATAAAACAACTCGGAGAAAGTGTGATGGGCAAGGGTAAGATAGTCGGCAGTGTGATCGGCGTAGTTCTATTGGTAGGGGTGTTGGCCTGGATGTTCACGGCTCCCTACCTGAGCAATCAGGGGCTTGGCCGTACGCCCGGCGTACTTATTGGAGGCACTGTGACGCCACCTATGGCAGATTTCTCGCCGCTTAACGACAGCGTGCGGGGGCCACTGAAGTTCAAACTAGACGGCTTCCCGCCATTTGTTAATTACCTGTCCTGGGTAGGTACTCCTGAGGGGATAATCACGGCAACCCGTCCAGACAACGGCTACTGGGCTCGACGCGTCCGTTCAAGAGGTGGTGATGGGCTACTGCGCATAGGGGATATGACTTTCGAGATGACGGCCACGGAGATTCACGGCGATGACCGCATCGCGATGATGAGGCAGTGGGCGGCTAAGTCAGGCGGCAGAACGCTGGACGAGCCGGCATACCCGGGATCAGAACCACTTCGCGACTGGAAGGTATTCTTCTGGACTCCTAGAACTTAGCGATAGCGCCGCACTAGGATACGCATACACTCCGTAATAGGAATTCGTATCAAGCAAAAAGGGCCAGAGATGGCCCTTTTTTTTGGCAAAATTATTGAGTGCTCTTGGACAATCGATATCGTCCTATTCGGTCTGGTGGGCCTACCTGGTCAGCTGTATTGTTACTCTGGCCCCATTTCAATTACACTCGGAAGCTTGGTATCAGGAGAATTAAAAATGAGAACAATAAATCGACTAATTTCATCCTTCCTACTAACCCTAAGCACGCTTGTCTTTGCTTCCTTGGCTCTGGGCCAGACAGGCACCAGTGTCTATGAGGGCGACTGGACCAGCTATCACGGCAGTGAGAACGGCCAGCGTTACTCGCCCTTGGATCAGATTAACGCCGAGAACTTCGCCGACCTGGAGGTGGCTTGGCGCTTCT
>CAXBLN010000119.1:0-11216 GCA_963976555.1 uncultured Gammaproteobacteria bacterium | reverse complement strand
CACTATTTCCGCCGCGCGCTGGAAGAAGAAGTGAAGTACGGCCGCCGATTCTTCGGGGGGTCTGAGTTCACCGAAAGCTGAGAAGTTTCGCAGGTCAGCCGACAATAGTGTCACATTAGTTCGTCGCGCATTTACGCTGGAGCTGGGCAGAGTATAGGCTATCTCGCGCGCGACATCGCTGGGCAGATAGCTACTGAGATTCGAGAAGACACGGCCACGCTCAACCCGAACTCGGCTCTGCTCCAACAGCAGCAGAGCCGATGCAGCAATGAGTCCGTATACGGCAGGAAATAACCAACCCAACCACAGATTCGCAGAGTTCAATAACTGCATATGGAGGATGAGCGCAAAGGCTGGGATTAATAGAGCCGCGGCAGGAAGACTGTAGGCTGCGACGCGTCCACCAACCCCAGCGAGGCCATAGACTACAAGACCGGCAAACAGGCTCAGGATCAGCAGCAAAGTGCCTGCGGATCGGGGAGTGTAGGGCATAGACACGTCCAGCATACTACTCAGGATTCGCGCCTGCAGCTCTACGCCTGGCGTCGCTCCATTGTAGGGGGTAGGCACTATATCGTCTGAACCGAAAGCCGTGGCACCAACAAGCGCCCAGGTATTATCCAGAAGGCCGGGCTGTATATCGCCATTGAGCACATCGATAGCGGAGATAGCCTGATAATTTGAAGGTAAATTGGCGTAAGAAATTCGAAGATCGCCGCTCTCATCCAAGGGAATGCCAAGCCCGGGATAGGCATCCAGCGTTAATATCTGGGCCGGGTCAAACAAGGAAGCTCCTTGCGTGATCGTAGCCCCTAGTGCCGCGTTATTACTCGCCTCCAACAGTCCCATGATCGCGAGTGAAGCATAGGCAGCTCCTTCGACACAGACAACAGCAGGCGCAGAGCGCACCGAGCCATCGCTAGCAATCGTTGCAGTGATATGTCCCTTTGAGATCGAAGCGAGCCCAGCATGAGCGGCAAGATAGTTCTGGGTGCTAGGTATTTGTAGACCACCTGATGCAGCGTCACAGCTAATGCCTGTTAGCGCATGTGTCATCAGCCCGGTCTGAACCGTAGGCCCAGTTTGAATATCGGGTATTTGTGCCAAGACTACGCCTCGAGACGCCTGCAGCGCCGCAACAAAGCTCGCATCGCCGGCTTTCTCCTCGGCATAGACAATATCGTGCAGTTGCAACTGTGCCCCTGCGGCGTCGATGGCGTTGACGAGGTTTGCCATCTGCTGACGTGTCCAGGGCCAAGGGCCCACTCCAGCAATGCTGCGTTCGTCGATGGCTACGATGGTTATGCGCTGTTCCAGCTCATCGACTGGCGCCAAGGTCCAGCCTGACGCGCCTAATCTTTCTTCCAGGGTATTCAGAGCAGGTGCGAAAACAGCGGTCACAAGAAACGTTAAAGCAAGGGCTGCCACTAATACCAATACACGACCCAGCCTGGGGTCTAAGCCAACCAAATAGGCCAGGGGCTGAAAGGAAACCTTAGGAGAAAACGTCTCAGACATAGTTATCGCGCGTCCCAAAGCGTCAGGCCTTGGATGCCACCCTCTAACAATTGCTGCTCAAAGAAATAACCAGCTTCTTGTCCATCTGTACTCACGGCGCCAGCGATGCGCTGAGATGCATTCCTACTATTGAAGTATCCGCCTTCGGAAATGCTGCCATTCGCAGCGAAGCCCACATTCCCCGTTAGACTGTGACTGAGATCGAGTGCTGTGGCAAACTCACTTCTATCGAAATCGATATCAAGGCTGCCGCCAGCTACCTGCATTGCCACCACGCCACTGTCGGAGCTATAGAATGCCTGTGCGCTGTTCAAATCGAAACTTACAACGCCGAGGCCTCGATCTACGCGGGAGCCATTGTCCTCGTTGCGAAAGAGAATATGATCCTCGTTACCTACAGCCACCGCGCGCCCGGCTTTGGCATCGACATAGGCTAGTGTGATGCGCTCCAAACTTAGCTGTTCGTCAGACCAGCGACCCCAGACTAATTGCCTATCGGTGAGTTCAACCGCAGCCACAGCCGCTGTTGGCGTAAAGTCGGGCCCTGTCACAGCGACGGGAGTTACTACGTTTGCGGCTTCCTTGCTTACCCGGGTAGATGCAACGCTTTCGAGATAGACCTCATTGGTAACCGTCTTATCCTTTGCCTCGTCTTCAGCGCCACTGTCCGCCAGAGCCAATTGCACTTCATCGCGCAACGCCCCTGGGTTTCGCTCATGGGGCGCAGCCAGAAGCCTGGGCGTAGGAGCAGTGCCGTCGAGCTCAATAATCTGCAGGGAAGTACCCGTTAGTTCCACGGCATTTAGATCACAGGGTCCGAAGCTAGCGGCAGAACACTGATCTGAGTAGGGTGCTAGAACAATGACACCCTCATTCACTAAAGCTCTGGTAGTGCTATCAGTCGCACTGACAACGAAATCTGTACCGCGTACACCGATGGCGGCGATAGGAGTATTCAAGCGGAAGCGCTGGCGTGCCGATTTGGCAGCGTCTCCGGAGATAGAGCGGGTGACGCCTTCTTGCAGATTAAACTTTACTGAGGATTGTTCAGGCCTTGCCTTGTCATAGTCGTAACGAACGACGTCTAATCGACTTCCGGGGCGCACGCTGACCAAGCCTCCGTCCTCAAAGCGAATGTGTACATGGCCATTGGCTGTGGTGAAGATGCTGTCGCTAACATTGATAGCCGAGCCACTTTTTATGGCTGCTCGTGACCGTCCAGGCCCCTCGATATAAGCCTTCCCCAGCACTATAGTGACCTCACCCACCGCTATAGTGTCACTGCTCATTGGCCCAGCCGCCAGGACCGATTGGCTCAACACCAGCGCGGCAAGGAACCCAAAAGCCCTAGCAGGGATAAGGTTAATTCGCTGACAAATGTGCTTAAATGTGGTGTTCATAGGCCTAAAAGTAGATAAATTCTGCTAAAGTGTAAAATATTCGATCCTCGGCTATGTCCATAACTTTATCTCAAAGTGAGGAAGTTAGGCGAAGAATGCTCTAGAGGGTTGTCGAATGGCCGAAATATCGCGATAGCATAAGGTATCTTAGTGCCCCGCATAGACAGGTGATTCCGGTCACACCAACTCACGATACTCGCTTTTGCGTTTCCAATTCAAGCACTTATAATGCCCGTGCAGCGTACACTAGAGCTGCCCCTGCACTCAATCCAGGATTAATAGTTCATGGTGGTAACCCCCGAACTGCTAAGTGCGTTTCCCATACTCAAGAACTTGCCTGGAGCCGTGCTAAGCAAATTGGCGAGCCAGTCTCAGTTGGAGAAGTTCTCGAGGCGGGGGATCGTCCTGAATGCGGGTAAAAAGGAAGATCACGTATGCTTTCTGTTCGAGGGGCGCCTACAGGGCATTGATTTTACTATCGATGGCCGCGAGGTCGGCCTCTATTTTATCGAGCCGGGGGATTTTTGCGGCGAACTGTGCCTGTTCGATGAAGGGGCACAACCTGAATATGTGATGGCCCTTACGCCCGCCCGAGTTGTCATGCTGCCACGTCTGGCGCTTCGCGCGGTAATGAAGGAGAGTCCAGAGGTTGCCACGGCTATGGGGTCCAAATTAGCCGCCAGAATACGGCAGATGACCTTCCAGCGATCGCTACTTGGGCTCCCAAATATTGCGCAGCGAGTCTGCTGTCAGCTTTGGCTACTAGTGCCCGAGAAGGACAAGCTGGCACTGCACGATTCCGTGATCAAGAACCCTCCAACCCACATGGAGATCGCCATCATGCTGAATGTGAGCCGCGAAACTGTCACCAGAGTGTTTCAGACTTTGCAAAACCGGCAGATAGTAAGACGTGATGGATCTTCGAGTTTATTGGTGAACAACCTGAAGTCCTTGAAAGGCTATGCCGAGGGTGAGGAAGAGTTATAGCAGCTCTGTTCAATCGCAGTTTAATTCAGGCAGCTACGTGGCGACCCGATCGGCATTTTTCCAGCACTAGGGTTGAATTTGAGCCGAAGCCCCTCACTTAAGCAACTCTGAGCGGCAATAAGCCGAACCAATAATTAGACCTAATCGGCCTCTAACAATAGATAAGCAATTCTCCTATGGTGCAAAAATCCGCCAAACCCCGATATGCCGAGCTAGAAGCTGCATTACAGGACGTTAAGAGCTATTTCCTCTATGCGGCATTATTTAGTGCGGCCGTAAACACGTTGATGTTGGTGCCGGTAATCTACATGTTGCAGGTATACGACCGGGTAATGTCCAGCGGCAGCCTTTCCACACTGACGATGTTGACTCTGCTGATGGTAGCGCTTCTCTGTGCGCTGGGTGGATTCGAATGGGTAAGATCGATGATTCTGATAAGCGCCAGCAATCGAATCGAGAAGAACCTGCGCAAACGTGTATCGGACGCCTCCTTCAAGCTGGCTTTGACGAATGGCGGATCTGGAAATAGTTCACTCGCCATTAACGACCTAACCAATCTTCGCCAGTTCCTCACCGGGAACGGCCTGTTTGCCTTCTTTGATGCGCCGTGGTTTCCAATCTATGTTGGCGTGATGTTCATGTTTCACGTTTGGTTTGGCGTCGCAGCCATAATCGCGGGCATCATTATGGTGGCACTGGCCTATGCGAATGAGAAGGCAACGAGTGAGAAACTCAAGCAGGCGAACTCATTCGGTGCCAAAGCCACAGCGCAGTTGAATGGAAGCTTGCGCAACGCCGAAGTCATTGCGGCGATGGGTATGGCTGACAATATTCGGGCGCGACAGGAAATAAATTCGAACCAAGTAATTACGCTACAAACTGAGGCCAGTCGTAAAGCGGGCATCATTACGAACGTGACCAAATCCTTTCGCATGATCGTGCAGTCTTTGTTGCTGGGGCTTGGCGCACTCCTCGCATTACAGCAGGAAATTTCTCCAGGTATGGTAATCGCCGGATCACTCTTACTTGGCCGGGCTCTCGCACCCATAGACTTATTGGTAGGAACTTGGAAGGGCTTTTCGATTGCCCGGGCTCAATACGAGAGGCTTGGGCAGTTGCTGGAGTAGGTGCCAGCGGACGAAGAAACAATGAGCCTTCCAGCTCCGGTTGGAAAGATTACAGCCGAGCAAGTAGTGGTTGTGCCTCCCGGTTCACAGGTGGCAGTTGTTAGGGGAGTTACCCTGGAGCTAGCAGCTGGCGAGGCGCTGGGAATCGTCGGGCCTAGCGCCTCTGGAAAATCGAGTTTAGCCAGAGCGCTTTTAGGTATCTGGCCTGCTCATAGTGGTAAAGTTCGCTTAGACGGTGCTGACATTGCCACATGGAATCGGAACGAACTGGGTCCTTACATTGGCTACCTTCCACAGGACATTGAATTATTCGACGGCAGCATCTCTGAGAATATTTGCCGATTCGGCGAGCAAGATGCCGAGATGATCGTAGCCGCCGCGAAGCTGGCAGGCGTGCACGAACTTATTCTGCGCCTGCCGCAGGGATACGACACCATCATCGGCGGCGCCGGGGGCATGCTCTCCGGTGGTCAGCGTCAGCGCATCGGTCTGGCGCGTGCGGTCTATGGCGAACCGCGCTTCATGGTTCTGGATGAACCGAACTCGAACCTTGACGATCAAGGTGAGAGAGAATTAGTAGAGGCCATACACCGCATTAAAGAACAGGGCTGCACGATCGTAATCATCTCGCATCGCACAATGGTGTTACAGGCAGTCGATAAAATTTTGGTGATGAAGGATGGCTTGCCGGTCAGCTTCGGCGAGCGGGATCAGGTTCTCGCCAGTCTATCTGGCAAGGCAATAGCTGCCAGTAGTGGTGCTAACAATGCGGCCTAACTGTTTTGAATCACTGCGTAACTTCTATACGCTAGCATCTAGCGCAGGATTTTTCTCGTGAACGACATAGTGAAGTACGATTCAGCAATGATGGAACCTGAAGATCAGCCCATGATTGATGAGACCAGCATGGAAATGCCGCGTCGTGTCGGCCTAATAATTTTCTTCCTGGTGTTCGGTGTTTTCGGCGTCTGGGCGAGTATTGCACCACTTGGTGCCTTCGCGGTCGCTTCCGGTGTTGTGACTGTAAAATCCTATAAGAAAACCGTTCAACATTTAGAGGGCGGCCTCGTTAGTGAAATTCTGGCACGTAGCGGTGATCGGGTTGAAGAAGGCCAGCCTCTGCTGGTCATGGACGATACCCAGTCTCTTGCTCAATTGGAAATCGCCAACACACAATTAGTCGCACTTACCGCCATGGAGAGTCGACTGGTTGCTGAGCGAGAAAACCTGGATCAGATTAATTTCCCCGAATTTCTTACTCGAAGCGATGGCAACGCACAGACCGAGATGCAGGCTCAAAACCAAATATTTGAAGCAAGCAAGGCTTCTCGAGAAGGCCAGGTGGCAGTGCTGGAACAACGAATCGAACAATTGCAAAGCAGAGTGGTTGGGCTCAAGGCATTGAGACTAAGCAAAGAAGAACAGGCGGGTTTTTACGGAGAAGAGTTAGTAGATGTAAGAGACTTGTTGAGCCAGGGATTCTCAGATGTACAAAAGCTTAGAGACCTTGAAATAAACGCCTCGAGGTTAAGAGGCGAAGCCGCAGAACTAACTGCAAATATAGCTTCTACTGAAGTAGAGATCGGAGAAGCGCAGCTACAGATTATTCAACTCGGAAGAGAGTTTCTGAATAATGTAGTCACTAATCTAGGCGACACTCAAACCAGCCTAAGAGATGCACGGCAGCGAGCCAATGCCCTGCGTGACATCGTGAGTCGAACGGTTGTCCGGGCACCGGTTGCCGGCATCGTGAATGGTATGCAGGTTCACACCGTTGGTGGCGTCATCGGACCGGGCACGCCTATCGCAGAGATCGTCCCACAGAGTGAAGAGCTTATTGTTGAGGCGCGCGTTCAACCGATTGACATTGATCGAGTAACGGCAGGTCAGGACGCCACCATTCGATTCTCATCGTTCGTAAGCTCAGTGCCCACGATCTTTGGCAAAGTAATTAGCATCTCGGCAGATAGCCAAGTCGATCAAAATACTGGAGCCTCATTCTACCTAGCTCGCATAGAAGTAACTCCCGAAGGCATGGCTGACCTCGGTGATCTCGCTCTGTTGCCGGGCATGCCTGCAGAAGTATTTATCGCTACTGGTTCCCGCACATTCTTGCAGTACGTATTCAAGCCATTCTCTAATGCATTGGCTCGCAGCTTTACCGAAGACTAATTGTTATGCAAAGAAAACTGTTATGGCTGCTATTCCTGGGAATAAGTTATGTCCCAAGCTTTATCGCAGCGGATGGACTGCCGGAACTTAACAATACTGGCGTAACTCCATCGGAACATTCTATCGGCAATACGCTGGAAGATTTCTTCACGGCTGCGATCAGCTATAGCCCTACTTTACAGATCGCCGAAGAATCTCTGAACATTGGGTCGGCGCGCAAGCAAGCTGCTAACGGTAGATTGCTACCTCAAGTAAGCGCTAACGCGAGCGTCTCTGACAACAGAAGAACAATCTCCGATACTAATCAGCTTCAGACGTTCGATGGTCAGCGCTATTCTGTTCAGCTCTCGCAAGTGCTGTTTAACTGGCAGGCATACTCTGCTCGAAGCGCTGCCTATCTTGTCGAGGATCAGATAGAAGCCGAATACTACGGCGCACTCTCAAACCTGCTTACTGATGTGGCGGAGCGATATTTTAACGTACTGCAGGCGCAGGATGCCCTTGACTCGATTTCTGCTGAATTGGAAGCCGTGCAGAATCAGCTGACTCAGATTCAGAGCCTGTATGACAGGCAGCTGGCGCAGATTACCGACCTGTATCAGGCGCAGGCAAGCGTCGCTGCGGTCGAGGCTGAGCAATTAAATTTGCAAAGTGAACTTGCAATGAGGCGCGAGGCGTTGCGCTCCGTGAGTGGCGTTACTGCGGGGGAACTGTTTAGCTTACGCGAAGAGGCAGCCATCCCTCCGCTTACGAACAGCATAAACTATTGGGTTAATCAGGCCGAACAGAACAATCATCAGATAGTCGCACAGGAGTTCGCGGTAGAAGCTGCCGACAAGCGTGTGGATGAGAGGCGCGGGGCGTATATGCCGCAGGTAGATTTCATCGTACAACGGCAGGATTCGGATGTGGGATTCGACAATATCCCTGTTAATAGAACCGACAACACCTACGTTGGTCTGAACGTTACTATTCCTCTCTATGCTGGGGGCTCGAACAAAGCCGGGGTCCGCGAGGCGATAAGTCAACGCCGTATTGCGGAGAATGAACTGCGGCAGGTTCAGCTAGACGCCAACGAACAAGTAAGAATCGCCTACATCCAAGTACAGGCAGCTGAAACTCTGATCGAAGCCGCGCAGAAACTTGTCGACTCCACTGAGCTCACTTCCACGGCCATGCAACGCGGCTTTGAACTCGGCGCTGTAACTAGCGTGGACGTACTGAATGCACTTCGCGATCAATACCGCGCCGAGCGAGACTTACAGAAGGCTCGCTACGATCACATCAAGTTCCTTCTCATGCTAAAACGCGAGACAGGTATGCTCTCCGCCGACGATATGCTAGAAGTTGGCTCCTGGCTGGAAGCACCAGGAAACTAGTCTCCACGCCATGATAAATCTACAGCGTATTACTACCGAATATGTAGAGGTCGAGGATCGGATTCGCCTCAGTGGCGAGGGCGAACAGGGTCAGACAATCGTACTCTGGTTAACACAGCGCCTTCTTTCTCAAGTTATCTCGCACCTACTCGGCTTAATCGAGAAGCAGTCACCCACACTCAGCAAGACCGGCGACTCTCAGGCGCCAGCCAGCAACCTCATGCAGGGCTTCGCGCAACAGGCGGCAGAGGCTGAACTTAGTTCAGAGCAACCCGTGCAGGCCGCTTCCTCATCCCTGAGTTGGCTGATTCAGGAGGTCGATATCGCACTTAGCCCAGAAGGGTCTCTGGTACTCGTTTTCAAGCGGGAGCTCGGTACAGTAGCAGGTCAAGACGAAGAAGGGATTACGACACTGAAGGTGGAAGCAAAACAATTGCGCCAGTGGTTAGGTATAGTTCACGCTCAGTGGCAGCGAGCGGGGTGGCCCCTCGCGCTCTGGCCAAACTGGATGGACGAGGCACCGACAACTGCTAGTTCAAAGCCACTCCACTAGATGCGTCTCTTGAATACGTGAATTTTCATTGATACCAGCTACTACTAGAAGTACAACTCTATAATGTCGTGTGTGACTTCCTTGAGGGACTTCGCCTGTTCTGCTTGGGTATAGAGATAGAAGCCTTCGGCGTGGCTGACATTCGGCGGTAGAGTAAACGTGCGCCCCTTGTCTAAAGACAATACCAATTCTTCGTAATTATTCTCATCATTCTGGCTCGCATAAATTGCCATGACCTGTTCTTTCTTTGGCCTCTGCTCGCTGATATCGATAAAAATATTGACCGGATTTTGCACACCTATCTCATAGGAATAAGCATGGGGTGCCGCCTCAGTGCTGCCAAGCTCTTGAATTGCCGCCCACACTAGATGCGCTGTAATGCGGTGATCCGGATGTAGCTCAAGTGGCCCTGGAAAGAAGACGCTGGCTGCGCCGACATCAATAATCTTCTTAATAATCTTGCTCACTAAGGCTTCGCTAGTCACGAGACCGCGATCAGGCTCTTGCCAACAATCGAGACCAGCTATGCCGAGCAACTTCGCCGCGTCTTTAACTTCCTGATGCCTTACGTCGACAAGGTCTGCCGCACTCCCACCCAGGGCGCCGTCGGTCATCACTACAAGATGAGTCTCAATGCCAGCCTCAGAAGCTTTTAGCAGGCTCCCAGCCATGCCATAAGTCTCGTCATCGGCATGAGGCGCAAACACCAACCAGGGTCCCGGTGGTAACGCCGAGGTTTCGAAGGGAATGAGTCGGTGTTCTGCATTCAATTTCTGTTCTAACTGTATTTTTGACATAGCAGGGCAGTATAAAGCAGCTTGGCAAGGATTGCTGAAGCCGCGATTATACGGGCTTGCGGAGGTATTTTTTAGTCTTTTCAGGCGATTCGTGCTTAAATTCGCAGCCTCACTACCATCGATAGAAATACGACACTGGATCGGGAATGCTATTTACAATACTGCGTGAATGGATGCTAACGCCCTTCACCAATTACCGACTCTTTCATAATTTTTCTAAGCAGGATTTCCTCGCCCAGTTCACGGCCTCGATGGGGGGATTTCTGTGGCTTATCCTCACTCCTATTATCCACATCATCATCTACTCCTTCGTTTTTAGTTATATCTTTCAGATCCGATCGGTCGAGGGATTTGGCGAGACAACCTTCGTCGTATTCATGATGGTGGGCTATCTGCCCTGGTTTGCCTTCGCCGACTCCATCTCAAAATCCACCGGCCTGCTGCTCGAGAAGGCGCCGCTGATAACGAAGGTAAAATTTCCCGTTCAGATTATCCCGTACGTAGGCACGGTGATTCCTTACCTAACCCATGCCATTGGCTTTGGCATATTATTGATGTATTTGGCGACGCAGGGTTATTTGAACTGGATGTGGTTCTATCTGCCGTTCATCTTCTTCTTTCAGTTTCTGTTCGCGCTCGGCCTGGTTTCTATTCTCTCTGCGCTCAGCGTATTTTTACGGGATCTGCAGCAGTTAGTGGCACTAGGCGTGACTATCTGGTTTTTTCTTACGCCGATTATCTATCCAATCACGATGGTACAGAGTGAGGAAGTGAGAAATCTCTTCCTCTTGAACCCGATGCACAGCTTCGTCAATCTCTACCGCGAGATCGTTCTTCAGGGCCAGGTTCACTTCATTCACCTACAGATAATCATTCCCGTGTCACTGATCACTTATTTCTTCGGTGGCTGGCTATTCATGAAGATCAAACAGGCCTTCGGCGATGTACTCTAGACCAAATAAAGAGTGGGGGAGCTAGCCGTGCCACACGTCTCAGTTCAAAATCTGAATAAGGATTTCAAGATTTACGAGCGGCCACAGGATCGGCTGTTCGAGATCATCCTGCGCAGCCAGCGACACCAGCTCTACCATGTACTGAGTGATATATCGTTTGCAGTTCCAGATGGTAAGAGCCTTGGCATCATTGGCGACAATGGCGCTGGCAAGTCCACTCTGCTCAAGCTCTTGGTCGGAACTCTGCAGCCTACGAGTGGCGAGATCGCCATCGAGGGGCAGGTCGCGGCCTTATTGGAACTCGGAGCCGGTTTTCATCCTGAGTTTACC
>CAXBLN010000118.1:0-11333 GCA_963976555.1 uncultured Gammaproteobacteria bacterium | reverse complement strand
GCAGGTGCGGGAGGAGGTCAAACCGTGATGGGGGTAGACAGTTCTGGGTCTGCCACACGCAACATAATCGCAGGCAACGAATATACGGCTTTTATCACAACTAACCCCGGCATTTTTGGTGGCGTGGGGGGTAGAACCTCCTTCATGGATGGGGTATTCGACTGGTCTATGGACTCAGGTCCAACATCTTCGGTGTCGGAGCCCTCATCCATGGCTCTTCTCGGGCTAGGCCTGTTAGCTATACGGGCGACCAATCGTAGACGCCTATCAAAGTGCCGAGCGATTTGACACTGTATTCTGCTGAGCGAAGTCTTATAGCTACAGCGGGAGAATAGAGTGCTGCAAGTCTCGTAGCGTAACTGTATTTGGGAGATCTATCTGTTAGGTCTCCTTTGCTTCTTCAATTCGAGTGGTCACTCGGACAAAACATCTGCATTTTTTTGCAAAAAAGTCTCCAGTCCGAACTGTTTTAATACGCGGCGCTGACGTGCAAGCTGCAAAAAATTTATTAAGCGCTCGTTGAGTCGAAATCGCGATTCCAGATTTTCACTAAAGAATCTGACGTGTTAGGAGGCAGAGGGCTGAAGCGGGAGCAGAATCCCAATCTACTGCTGATTGCTTTTGAAAGATTTCATGGGCTCTAAATTTACAGGACGTTAGCAGAATGCTGTGTCTGGAATGAAGGACATGACTCAGACAACTGGTGGCCGCTCTTGAAGGAAACCAATAAGGAATTCAGTTGTCAAAATAGTGAGTTCCATTTCTAGCATCTATAGGAGGTCCCAATGAAAATGATGAAGATAGTCATAGTTCTTCTTCTCAGCTTTGGCGTGTCAAATCTCGCCCTGGCCCATGCGACAATCGGTATTTTCGACGTGAATCGAGCTGTATTCGAGACTGAGGCATGGAAAGCGCAATTAGAAAGTCTGGAGCAGGAGTTCTCAGAAGAGCAAGCAACGGTTGCTGAATTGCGAAGTGAGCTGACTGACTTATTCGAAAATCTTGAAACGAATTCGGCAACACTGACTCAGACTGAGATTCGAAGAATCCAGGAAGAAGGAGAATTCAAACGACTCAGGCTGCAGCAGATTGGAGAGCGGGTGCAGGCCTCATTGAGAAATACACAAAACAATTTTCTAGAGCGCTATAGGGCTCTCCTCGGGAATGCTATCGATGAGGTATATGAGGGGGGTTCGTACGATTTGATCCTTCGCTCTGATAGCGTAGTTGCATCAAGGTTTACCCTCGATGTCACTCCGGAAGTTACAGCGAAGCTGAATGAATTGATTGCATCGACGAGTCAATAGCGACGCAGTCAGGGTGAGATCGGGAAACAGCACTTGGCTACCTCGATCTCACTAAATTCCCAATTAGAAATTCTCGGCTTCCTGTCTATTTTTCAGTGTAAGTGAAAACCCCATCCCAGGTCTCGGGAGGATGAGAATCTATCCGCTGCAGACGGAGTTCGTAGAGCTCGATTAGTGCACCGTCTGTGTTTGAATAGGCAGCCTTGTATCCGTTTAACAGCGCAGCCGCACTGTCGAACTGCGCGGCTCGATAACTGTGAAGAAACTTGTTCCAATGTTTGAGGCGTTGAATGGTAGGTCCATCGTCCCTCATGGTCTTGTCAAAGGGCTGGAATAATCTAACGGGCTCGTTCTTTCCTTTTACCCTAACAATATCCAGTTCCTGATAGACAAACTCGTCTGCTTCCTCTGCCGTCGATTCGCTGACGATGATTGCGGCTCCATAATTTTTCGTCAGGCCTTCGATTCGAGAAGCGAGATTTACACCATCGCCAATGACTGTGTAGTTGAGTCGAGACTTCGACCCCATGTTTCCGACAACTACTTCATCGGTGTTTATCCCAACACCGATATGAATCTCGGTTCCGCCTCGCGAGAGGAACTCAAGATTGACTGCTCTCAGGGCCGCCTGCATGCCTAAGGCCGTGCTTACCGCCCGGGCTGCGGCATCCTCATACTCGACTGGAGCGCCGAACAGCGCCATTACCGCATCGCCGATAAACTTATCTACTACCCCGCCGTTCACTTCTATGACCGAGGTCAGCGCTGTGAAATACTCGTTCAGCAGAGAGAGTATCTCCATCGGTGATTTACCTTCACATAGTGTAGTAAATCCTCGAATATCTGAGAACAACATCGTTACTCGGCGTGCCTCGCCACCAAGTTCGATTTTCTTGCTCATCAGTTCGTCGGCTATCTCCGGTGACACAACCTTGCCTAATAGATCGCGGACCTTCTCCTTCTCCGCCAAGCCCTTGGCCATCTTGTTGAACGCCTCGGCCAGTCGACCCATCTCATCTTCTTGATCGATGTTTACATTCTGATCGAATACTCCGGCCTCTATCCGCTGCGCACCCTGCACCAGATCTTTCACTGGCCGGGTTACATTGCGTGAAATAACGACGACACCTCCCAGCAACACCAGGAGGCCGATCGCGAAGATGGTGAGCAGTGCAAGTCGCGTCGCCTCATAAGGCTGTAGCTGTACGGCAAGGGAGCGCTGCAACAACACCTGAACACGATTCCCCTGACTCACTACGGGAATAGTGAGAGTGACGAATTGTTCTCCTAACAGGCCTACTTGGGAGGGCGTGTCGGTATTCTGCAATTCACCGGTGAATCCTACGAGCAGAGCATCTACAAGCTCGGGCTGCAGTGTGGAACCATTGCTGCGCCATGACCCGTCGTCATCATTGAATACAACCGTAACCTCGGCCGAGACCGTGTTCTTGAATTCGGTAGTAAAGAATTGATCGATCTCGAAACCCATGCCGATCCAGGCTTCTATGTCAGGATTCATGAATGGCAATACGGTGACGTGGTAGGGGCGATCATCGATGATCACGACATCGGCGGATTCCGGATACTCTCCCGCTCTGTCGAGCGCTCTTGCCTCCTCGATCAAGGCTAGCCAGTTTGGAGCCTCGCCCTGGCTGTCAGGGTGAGCAGTATCGGCTATTACCAGATCGGAATCTGACACCAGAACCATGAAGTCGGCGTAGACCATGCGATCGAGCAGGTTCTCCATTGCAGATAATATTGTCGAATGATCGCCGCTGGCATAGACCTGCTTGAAGGGGAAATCTGCAGAAAGCGCGTCGGCGGAGATTGCTAGAGATTCATTGCGCTGTGCAATCGTGAATTCGAAATTCCTGGCGCCAGCCTCTAAATCCTGGACGATAATATCCATCGCATTCTCGAGGTTGCGGCTGTTGACGGAGAAATAGACCGTAGCGAGGACGATGCTTAACAGTGTCAGGAAGAACACCATCAAACGGGATTGAAAGTGTTTGAATCGAAAGGCCATAGTCGCTGCTTCTATTCTTTAGTGGCGGTTAGTAGCGCTTCTTCCGCCGTTTCGGAGCCCTGCCGGTGTTGCTTTCTCCTCTGAGGTTTATTTCGAGTTGCAACTGGTGCGTGCCTGTTATTTCGATTTCTTGGCGCAGGATTTCGTCTCCAGACATGCGTGGGTGCCAAATCATTAAATCGATTGTTCCATCGGCGAACCCATCCAGTTGTAACTGCCCGCCAACGGTTTTAGCAAAAAAAGGAGTCTCCAGGACAAGGATATAGGCGCGCATAAAATCGTGAATATTACAGCCCAGATCTACCACTCCGGGCTCATCGAAGAGCACGGGCTGGGCGGGTGTACCAATGTACAGCGGGAGTTCGAAGGTGCGGGCGTCGGAGAATGAATACACATGATGTCTTATGTCATCGGAATTAGGGAAGGAGACGGTGCTGCCCTTAGTTATCACTCTTACGTGGGGTACATAAGTTTTATCTAGCTGATCGACATCGAAGTTTGCTGCGCTATAGGTGGGCCTTTCTCCATTCACCAACTCTATATAGATGACAGCGTCATCGACAGGGTTGCCGTCCTGGTCATTGATGACAGCACTGAGACTCGCCGCCAGTGTGCCCAGCGGAGTCAGGCTAAGAAAAAAACCAATTGCAACTGCGGAGCGATGTAGATTCGACATTCAATTACCTGTACGCATTATTAAGAGTGAGCTATCTAAAAGCTGTAGATGAAGCCAGCTCGTAGAATGGTAGTGGAGTAGTCGATGCCACTTTTAGCTGTGACATCCTGATACTCTACACCCAAAAGGAAGGTGCCGGATTCCAGAATCGCCCGGTTCCAATCGATGTTATAGACATGGGACTTCGCATCGATGCGGTAGGCAAAGCGATTACCACCGAAAACATCGTCGTTGGTAATTGCCGTCGCCGCAGCGACTATGCGGTCGGTTGGAGTCGAGGTAGAGGTCACCTCGCCAGTAGAATATTGATAGCCAGCGCTTACCCAGCTCGATTCGCCGATATCGAAGTCGGCAAAAGCGAACACGGAGGCATTGTCGACACTGAATGAATCTCCCGGTGCGGGTGCCGGACTGGGTCCAGGCGCAGGTCCCGGCCCTGGAGCAGGGCCAGGTCCAGGCGACGGTCCGGGGCCAGGTGATGGTCCCGGAGAGGGGCCGGGTCCAGGTGATGGCCCTGGCCCATGTGCGATTGCTACCTCATTATGGTCGCCATCGCGCTGTTCATAGCCGGCTCCAAAACCGGCAAGGATTCTTTCGCCGAAGCGTCGACTCACGCTCAGATTAGTTCCGTACACGTTGGCGTCTCTAACGCTATTGTCAAAACTAATCTTGTCGGCAGTGATGCTGAAATCGATCGACGGAACCTCATCACCGATACCAAATTTATGGCTCAAGGCCACGCCCACACCAAAGTTGGTACTGTCCAAGCCATCATAGGTGTCGTATTGGCTTGCTTGTACATTAGCCAGGAGGCTAACCGAAGTGAAGTCACTTGCCTGAATGTAGTAACCGCCGTTGGCAGAGACGCCTACTGAAACATCGTCTTTTTGGTCTGCGCTGAGCTTCGCCCTGCCTAAGTTGTCATTGCTTAGGAATTCAGCACTCAGGTCCAGAAAAAACTCACCCTGTGCAGATAGTTGGGTACTGCTGATGGCTATAAATAGAACAGTCAGGAATCGAATTGCCTGGGAAATGGCCATAGTCTCCTCGTTAGCTTTTGTCTATAAGTGGCTAGGATAGTGGTCAATTTAACCTAGGATTAAAAGAAGTAAAAGCAGATCAAAGCGGGGAAGGCCACTTTAAACGCGTTTATTTGACAGCGAATTTTAGCATAGATGGGTTGCTGCTCTAAGGGGCTGCGTTAGGCTTTGGGTGTAATTGGCTTCGTTTACGGTTTGGAGCTTCCACTGTGAGTCAATATCGGCTGAATAAAGGGGCAGTGGATAAAAATTAACAGCCGCCTTCCATTGCTGCGATCCAGCTACTGACGAGATCGACTCCCTCGCCGTGAATCAGCGACCTACCCAGTTCCGGCATCATCTCATCGGGTTTTACCGAACGCATCCTATACAGCAGAATGGATTGCTCTGGATTACCGGGCACGATGCCATAACGCAAGTTGCCAGCGCCGCCGCCAGCGGCGACCGGAGGCTTGCACACGCCACGGTTTATCAACTGCGTCGGTGAGTTATCGAGGATGAGACCCGAAGTGTCAGCCGCCCCCTGGGGATTGTGGCAGTGGCCACATTGCATGTTCAGATAGGCTAGCGCCCGGTCTTCCAGCAGTGCAGAGCTGTCCTGCCAAGAAGCTGTTCTGGGAAGGGCCGTTGTCTGAGGTAGCCAGCCGCGAGCGATTATCTTCGCGAGCACGGAGTTGACACCCGTGCCAGACTCGGAGGCATGCGCATTGAGTTGGCTGAATACGGCGCCGAGGGGATGCATGTCGCCGTCTGGGTGAACTGTGGTGTGACAGCCGGCACATTGATTTTCGTTCGGCACGAAGTAAGTAAAATCTATGGTCTCGCCTGAATCCTGTTCCTGAAGTGATAGAGGCTCACTGGCGCCGGCGACTCGCAGAAAGGCCTCGGTCTGCTCGTCGTTCCAGACGTAGGGGAATGCATCCCAACCACCGTTCTTGCGCACCAATAGCCGCGTCTCTATGAGCTGGTTATCGGGCAGGCTAATCTTCTGCAGTCCTGCGTCTTCTGCTTTTCGCGGAGTCGAATTCGAAGCGCGTGGATAATAGAAGGTTTTGCTTAGAATGGTGCCTACGGGGTAGTCGATCTCGTCGTTTACTATACTCGCCGTCAGTCCCGACGGAATCCATAGAGTTCGGAGCTTATGGGCATAGTCGGTAAACAGCGGATTATTGGGGCTAAACACGACGCTAGCTGAGTTGGGGGTAAGAGTATCTGCGTCGAGCGCGAATAGTTGCCAGTCAGAGAGCCGCAGAGGTCTCTCGGTTTCATGAAAGCGTGGTTGGGGTTCCGAGCAGGCGGCAAAAAGGAGAAGGATTGCGCCCGTAACTACCGAGCGCAGCGTTAAGTTTGTCATTGACTGCTTAGACTCATGGAGATCGCGGAGAGCCGAGGCAAGCTACAGTTGTGGACAGTGGCATCGAAGGAGGGCTGGGCGAAACCGTTACTGGCGTCGAGACTGACGAAGCTAGTGTCAGCCGCCTCGGAAAAACACAGGGCATCGGAAGCAGTCTTGCCCGGTGCCAGCATGCCGTCCCAAATGATGTCTGGCAGAGCCTGTCCTGTGGCTGCCTGTAAAAGCGCCAGTGGTTCAGAATCTGGCGTCTCGCCGCCGCCCGTGTATTGATTATTATGAATGAAAATGGATTCTGGAAAAGGATCGTAATTCGGATCATTGATGGGTATTTCATTAATCAGGTAACTTACGATCAACACATTCGCGCTATTGTTGTTTTCGAAACTATTGTCGAAGACTTCGATGTTGTCGTTGGCCATTATCATCAGGCCGGTGCCTGAGGGAACTCCGGCTACGATGTTTCCTTCTGGTGCGAAGTTGTCGGTGTTGTTGGCGAAAATTTGATTGTTATAGACCCGTGTATTTCGCCCGCCTTGAACGGGCAAGTTTGGCAGGTCGAATACCAGTATGCCGCCGGTATTGTTGGTAGTTACGTTATTGTGAACGTCAGCGAAGGTAGAGTTCTCTATCTCTATGCCCGCTACGTTGTATTCGGCGCGGGAATTCCTAACGATAATCTGTGAAGACTGACCAACGTAGATGCCGGCGTCGGAGGCGCCGATCGCAACGGCCTCATCGATCAATACGTTATTCGATTGCACGGGATAGATGCCATAGGCGCCATTTGTGCTCAAGGGGCCGCCGGTCCACTCCGTTCTCACGCGCAGAATCTGCACGTTGTTACTGTCATTTATCTTCAGCGCATCGCCTATCGTGTCCTCAATCGCGAGGTCGCGAATAAGGAAATCGTCGGCACTGACGAGCAGACCCTCCGCTCCCTGCACCTGATTCTTGAAAGATAGAATAGACGAGTCCATACCTTCGCCGGCAATCGTCACTCCGGATACATTTAGGGAGAGGCTGCGGCTCATTTCGTGAACGCCAGCAGGGATAGTTATTATGTCGCCGGATTTGGCCTGAATGAGTTGTTCTTGAAGAGCCTCTTCGAAGCTGAGCTCGGGCATGGCAGGATCTTCACTGCCACAGCTAACCAGTAGCACGGCAGCGACTAGCGAGGCGATTCTAAAAATTGAGTTGTTCATGTTGGCCTGGATTCCCTGTGGCACGGGTTTCGGTATCTAACGAGTATATGATTCTTTCTGTGAGTGAGTAAACCGACGGGCTGTTGCACCGACACCGAGGCATGAAAAGTGGGTGTCCTACTCAGGGCCGTGAAAAGTGGGTGTCCTACTCAGGGCCGTCCTACTCAGGGAGGCGATATCCCCACTTTGAAACTAAAGGGCCCAAACAAAAAATGGGTGACCCGCAGAACGGACCACCCACTTGCTTCCCAAACTCGTTTCTAGCAGTGGTGTTTAGGGACGTCGCGGCCGAGCGTTGTAGACCGCATCGCCAACACCTTCGAGCCAATTTACTTCGCCCTCATAGATGGTCAACTGCAGCACATCTTCGTCAGGATGGGCGCCATGCCAGTGTTCCCGACCGGCCGGTGTCCACCAGGGCTCGCCGGGGTGCATTTCCAGCAGCGGGCCGCCGCGATCTTGCGTCAGGCCACGGCCTTCTTCGACCATGAGTAACTGGCCCCAGGAATGGCTATGCCAATTTGAACGTACACCAGCAGGAAACACTAAGCGCAGCGTGCTGATGGCATCGCTGTTTTCGACTCGTGGGGAACCGCCCATGAAGTTGCTCTGCTGTGCAGACGTTTGATTCGCCTGCGTGCCCAGTACTAGCCAGCCGAGTACTAGGGCCGCGCAGACCGAGGTAAAAATCTGCAGGGTTGAAGTCTTCTTCTGTTGTTCTTTGTTATTACCCATCTTGCTCTCCGAATGAATAGTGATGTCAGCCCGCCTAGAGTTAAACAATAGGCAATTAAAGTCAACAAAGTCATGGATGGTGAGCCGCGGAGGATGATGGTATTCTGCGCAGAAATGACTATTCCCATTCTCGCAAACTAAAAGAATCATAAACGCGATGAGCAGAGCAAGAATTTCCCAGCAGGGCCGAGCCGGCATCGCATTAATAGCGGCGCTATTCACACTCATGATTGCCACGACCGCTGCTGCGCAGCAGTCCAATCCACTCGCTTCCGACCCCCGAGCAGCGCGCGCTGGCGGCGTCATATTTCGGGCCCAGTGTGCCACCTGTCACGGAGCAGATGCGAAGGGTATCAGCAGCATCGATGCCCCCGATCTGACCCTGATGTGGACGCAGCCGGGAATGAGCGAAGATCGCGTATTCTCCCGCATACAGGATGGGGTGGCGGGTAGCATTATGCCACCCCATGACTTCCCCGATACCGAGATTTGGATGTTAGTAAGCTATCTGCGCAGCGTCGCGATAGCAGGATCTACACGGGAATTCACTGGAGACCCAGACAGCGGAAGGCGGCTATTTGCTAATTACTGCGTCGAATGCCACCGCGCCGGTGGCAATGGGGGGAGTCTCGGGCCGAATCTCGAGCGCATCACACAGCGCCGTTCTCAGCTGGCATTGCGCAGCTCGATAAGAGAGCCGAGTGCCAACATATTACGTGGATACAAACCGATAGCGCTTAGCACGCGGGACGAGGGAGAGATCACTGGCATCATCAAGAGTGAGGATGCCTTCTCGATCCAGATTCTGGATAGTAATCAGCGGCTACGCGGGTTTGCAAAATCCGATCTGACTTCATCCAGTCGCGATAGAGAATCGCTCATGCCGGTTTTTTCCGAGCGGCAGCTCAATGATGAGCAGCTAGACGATATCTTGAGTTTTCTTCACCAACAACGCTGAAAGTTATGGAACCCATGAAACGGAATGAATTAATGAAGCCTAAGATAAAGGCAGTAAACAGGAAATCGTTGTTTTTAGTAATTTTTCTGTTTTTTCCAGCCTCGCTGGCAGTGGCACAGGATAATTTAGGCCCCGATTACGGAGATATCCTACAGGGATTCGACGACCCGGCCCGCTGGTTAACCTATTCCGGCGACTACAGTGGAAAGCGGCATAGCCCCTTGACGCAGATAAACACAGAGAATGTCGCCTCGCTTCGACCGGTTTGGACTTTTCAGACTGGCACCACGACCCGCGGTCGCGGCTTTGAGACCACCCCTCTGGTAGACGATGGCGTGTTGTACGTAACCGGCTCCAATAACTACGCCTGGGCCATCGATGCCCGCACCGGACGTCGCTTCTGGCAGTATCGACGCAATCTGCCGGATGATCTCACTTACGGCGCCAGTGCTCCGGTAAATCGAGGCTTCGGTATGCTCGGCAATAGTCTGTTTATGGTGACGCTGGATGCTCATCTGCTGGCCTTCGACAGGCGCAACGGAGAGATTCTGTGGGATGTAGAGTTGGCAGACTACCGAGTGGGCTATGCCGCAACGGGCGCTCCACTGGTTCTAGATGGAATGGTCATTACCGGCGTATCCGGCGGTGAATACGCCACTCGCGGTTTCATTGATGCCTACGACCCCGAAACGGGCGAGCGCCTGTGGCGCTTCAATACGATACCCGGCCCCGGAGAACCTGGCAGCGAGACTTGGCCGAATGACCCCGATATTCTCGCGAAAGGCGGCGGCGGAACCTGGATGAATGGCAGCTTCGATCCAGAACTCAATCTTATCTATTGGGGAGTCGGCAACCCAAATCCAGATTACTACGGCGATAGCCGGCCGGGTGATAACCTCTACTCGAATTCGTTAGTGGCGCTCGATGCCGATAGCGGCGAGCTGCAATGGCACTATCAGTTCACTCCTCACGACCTGAATGATTGGGACTCCAATCACATGCCGGTATTGGCAGATATCGAGTGGCAGGGGCAGCCACGCAAGGTGGTGATGGTGGGCAACCGCAATGGCTTCTTTTATGTGCTGGATCGAGTGACGGGTGAGCTCCTTCTGGGCAAGCCCTTTACTGCGACTACCTGGGCCAGAGAGATCGGTGCGGATGGCAGACCAATTGTGCTTAATGACGGAAGTAAGGGCTGCGTTCCCGATCCTTGGGGCAGCACAAATTTCATGCCCCCGTCATTCTATCCGGAACTGGGTCTATTTTATCTTACTGCACGGGAAACCTGCGCCACCTTCGTTCCTGAGGAGCCGAGTCTCGTGCCCGGTCAATCATCCTTCGGCGGCGTCGTTTTCATTGATCCCGAACAGGGCTCTGGTGCGCTGCGCGCTCTGGATGTGCAGACGGGTGAATTACGCTGGGAATTCACCTATCCATCACCCACCTTTGGGGGCGTGCTATCCACCGCTGCAGGGCTCGTATTCGCCGGTGATCACGAGGGCAACTTCATGGCTTTCGATGCCGTCAGCGGGGAGAATCTGTGGCACTATCAGACCGGTTCGAGGATTTGGGGCGCAGGTGCCATGACCCATCTGCTCGATGGTCGGCAATATGTACTCATACCATCGGGTACTACATTGACCGCGTTTGCACTGCCTTAGGTAGCGACCCATTGAGCCTTTAATGCGTCCGGTAGAGGCTTGTTTGCATGGACATTTTCTCGCAGAAATTCTATGCTCCGTGCAATAAAGATTGGTCGCAGCGGCTGCAGTCGCGATACCATCGCCAAAGAATCTATTACTTAATAAGCGCTCGACTAAAAGTACGAGCGCAAATCAGGGGAAACTGACATGACTGCCAGACGCCTTCTCGCAATTGCTTCATCTCTGCTAGCAGTGACATTCTCGTCGCAGCTATTCGCGCAAGCTCACGATGCCAGCGTAGCGAATCATCAGCCGCACTATTACGACGCCGAAGACTTCGGCATCGACCCCGAATCAGTTACCTTCGCGGATCATATCGCGCCGATCTTGCA